>ONRL01000027.1 GCA_900320225.1 uncultured Lentisphaerota bacterium | reverse complement strand
TCGACATCCGCAACGAGCCGGTCATGAAGCTGCCGCCGTCGTGGGACAGCGCGAAGCGGATGCGCCATTGGCTTACCTCCTGCCGCGCGGCCGCGCGCGAAGGGCGGCCCGACGTGCTCGTCTCCGTCGGCTGGAGCCAGGGCTGGGCGGGCGGTACCGCCTCGAAGGACCCGGCGTGGTGCACGCTCGACCTCGACTTCACCGACCGCCACTACTACGGTCCGCCGGACCGCATGTTCCGCGACCTGAAGGACGTCGACATGCGCGCGCTGGGGAAACCCCTGACGATGCCGGAGTGCGGCGCGAAGTGCCATCCCACGTTCGTGAAGGAGGATCCGTGGCACCACGGCGACACGGACGAAACCTACACGGCGCGGTTCCGCAATCTCGTGTCGCACGCGTTCGGGCTGGGGGCGACCGCGCTCCTCTCCTGGCACTGGCGCGATCCGATGGAAGGGCTGTTCCCGTGCGGCATGGTGCACGCGACGGGCGTGCCGCGTCCCACGGCGGCGCTCTTCTCGCGGATGGCGCGCACGTTCGGCAAGCTGCGTCTGGCGGAGAACCCTCCTGACGTGGTGATTCGTCTCCGCGAGGAGCCGCGCATGTCGCAGGACACGCGCATGGCGTATCTGGAGCGGGCGTACGCGATAGACGCCGCGCTCAAATACTGGGGTGCGAACTGGTCGAAGATCACGGAAAGCGCGGCGGGGAAGTGTTCCGTGAAGCTCGTGCTGGATCCCGAGGCGCTGCCGACGGACGATGCCGCCGCGTTGCGGCTCGTGGTGGGCGAGAAGCTGCGCGCGGCGGGCTGCGCGTTCACGCGCCGCGCGGAGGATCCCGAGACGCTTGAGACGTTCCGCGTGCCGGGCGAGGGCGCGACGGGCTGGGTATTCTGGAACGGCGGCGAGTCGCCCGTGGAAGCCCGGCGCGGCGGCCATGTCGTGACGGTGCTTCCGGGCCATGCGGGTTACCTGCAGATCGCCTCCGACGGCACGTTGCAGGCCCGCGAAGAATTCTAACGGGAGTGTCGCGCTCCCGCGCAACCGCATTTCCCCGTTGCGAATCTTGATTTACCACCCGCGAAAGTGTATACTATCCGGCGATTTTTGACGGCGGATTAGAGATGGCCAAGATCAAACTGACCAAAACGGAGCTGAAGGCTCAGACGGACGCGCTCAAGCGGTTCCAGCGCTTTCTCCCCATGCTGCAGTTGAAGAAACAGCAGTTGCAGGGCGAAATCGCCGGAATCGTGGCGAAAGCGGACGCCGTGTCCGCCCGCGAACGGGAGGTGCGGGCGCGTCTGGACGGCTGGGTGGCGCTGTTCGCGACGGGCGGTCCGGAGCTGGAGGGTCTGGTCTCGGTGAAGAATATCCGCACGTCGCTGGCGAACATCGCCGGCGTCGAGATTCCCGTGTTCGACGGCATCGATACGGAGGTGAAGCCAATCGACCTGTGGGCGACGCCTGCGTGGATTGATGACGCCGTGGCGGCGTGGACGAGCGTCCTCGCGCTCCAGAGCGAGCGCGTGGTGCTGGAGGAGCAGCGGCGGCGCGTTGCCGAGGAGCTGCGCACCACGTCCCAGCGCGTCAACCTCTTCGAGAAGGTGAAGATCCCCTCCTGTCGGGAGAACATCCGCGTGATCAAGATCGCGATCGGCGACGAGCAGACGGCCGCCGTCACGCGCGGCAAGATCGCGAAAAGCCGGTCGCCCGGCGAGGGGGAGGCCGCATGATCGTCGAGATGAAGCATCTCACGCTCCTGTGCGTGGCGCGCGAGGGCGTGAAGGCGCTGGAGTCGCTGCGCGACATCGGGTGCGTGCATCTGGATCTCTCCGCCGCGGATTCGCCGGATTTCGCGTCCGCGAAGGAGGAGCTTGCCGCCGCGGAGCGCGCCGTGCGGATCGTCGCGAAGGCGGCGCGCGAGGCGGGGAAGGACGCGTCGGCGCCGAAGGGCGAGGAGTCCGCGCGCCTGGAGAACGCGAAAAGCGCGGTGCTCGTCGAGGAGATTCTGAAGGTGGACGCCGCGCGCCAGGCGGCGGACGACGAGGCGGACGCGTTGCGCCAGACGATGCGTGCCTACGCGCCGTTCGGCGATTTCGATCCCGAACTGGCGAAATCGCTGCGCGCGGCGGGCGTGCCCGTGCGGCTTGCGGTGAACGGGGAACGTCCACCGCAGGGGAAGGCCTTTTTCGGCGAAGAGCTGCCGGAGGGGTGGACGGAGGTGGCGCTGCCGGCCGAACGGCTGTCGGCCACGCAGGCTCGTCTCGCGGCCGCGGAGGCGCATGCGGCCGCGTGCCGCGCGGCGCTCGCGGAGGCGAACGCCCGCGTCTCGACGATCGAGGCGCGCTATCCGGCGCTGAAGGACCAGGTGGCGTTCGCGGCTGCGCGCGACGTGCTGGCCACGCAGGGCGAGATTTCCTGGATCACGGGCTGGGTGCCGGTGGACTCCGTGCCGCGTCTGCGCGCGAAGGCCGTGTCGCGCGGATGGGGCATCTTGCTGCGCGAGGCGCGTCCGGACGAGACGCCGCCCACGCTGATCCGTCCGCCGAAGCTATTCCGTCCGGTGACCGCGCTGTTCTCGGGACTGGGCATCGCGCCGGCGTACAACGAGTCGGACGTGTCTGTGCCGTTCCTCTGCTACTTCTCCCTCTTCTTCGCGATGCTCGTGGGCGACGGCGGCTACGGGGCGATCATTCTCGCGCTCACGGCGTGGGGGTGGGTCAAGACGCGCCCCGGTCCCGACAAGCGGCACCGTCCGGCGCTCGTGCGCAGCTGGCTCACGTTGCTCACCGTGTTCAGTACGGCGACAATCATCTGGGGGCTGCTCTCGAACACGTGGTTCGGCGCGGGACTGCCGTTTGCGCGCGACTGGGCCACGGTGAAGTGGCTGGCGGACCCGAGCTACGGCAACATGATGCTGCTCTGCTTCACCATCGGCGCGTCGCACCTGATGATCGCGCGCGTGTGGAGCGGCATCTCCATGATCAACGACCGCGTGTGCCTGAGCCAGTTCGGCTGGGCGGGGATCGTGTTCTTCATGTACTGGACCACATGCTCCATCGTGGGCATCTTCAGCACGTTCCCGCAGTGGCTCTACTGGGAGCTGGGCGTGTCGCTCGTTCTTGTGTTCGGGTTCACGCTGAAGGGGAACGAGTTGAAGAGCCGCGGCATCGAGCTCGGCATGCTGCCGCTCAACGTGATGAGCTGCCTGGGCGACATCATCTCCTATGTGCGCCTGTTCGCGGTGGGCCTGGCGTCCGTGAAGGTGGCGCAGAACTTCAACGACATGGCCGTGGGCCTGGCCCTGCCGATCTGGATCAAGTGGATTCCGCTCGTGCTGATCCTGCTCGTGGGCCACGTGCTCAACTTCGCGATGGCGGGTCTCTCGATCCTCGTGCACGCCGTGCGCCTCAACACGCTTGAGTTTTCAAACCACAAGGGCATTTCCTGGGCGGGATATGCCTTCAAACCCTTCAGAAAGAATTAAAAAGGAGAACGAAGATGGATCCGATGATTGTCGCGGGCGCGATCGCCTGCTTGGGATTGAGCGCGGCGGGGTCCGCGTTTGGAACCGGTTTCGCCGCGTCGGCGGCTGTAGGCGCGTGGAAGAAGTGCTACGCCGCGAACAAGCCGGCGCCGTTCATCCTCCTCGGTCTCGTGGGCGCGCCGATCACCCAGACCCTGTACGGGATGATCCTCATGTTCATCATGCTCGGCAAGACGGAAATCGTGGACGCGGGATTCGCCTGCGTGCTGCTTGGCATCTTCGCGGGCCTCGGCATCGGCCTCTCCGCGCTCTTCCAGGGCCGCGCGGCGGCCGCGGCGTGCGACGCGCAGGCCGAGACGGGGCAGGGCCTCACCAACTACTTCGGCGCGCTCGGCATCGTCGAGACCGTGGCCATCTTCACGATGGTGTTCACGATCATCGCGCTCGGCGCGATCAAGTAGTCCGTTGGGGTGCCCGGCGCGTCGTGCCTGGCGGCCCATCCTCTACCGCAAGTTCCGCATCGACTGCCCCGCTGCGTACATCGTCTTCAGGTGAGCGCGGAGGTGACGGGGTGTTTTGCAAAGGAAAGGAAAAACAATGACACGCAAGCAGAGAGCAAAGGAAGTGCGCGAGATTCTCGCGCTGGACACGGACGAGCTGGTGAAGCGCGCCAAAGGGCAGCTGATCCTCTTCCCCACGCTGGACGAAGTGTACGACTACCTCGCCGAGGAGATGGTGAACGAGTTCCAGAAGGCGGCGGAAGGGGACAAGATCGTCTCCTTCATCATGCCCGTCGGCCCCACGCAGCCTTACCGCCTGATGGCCGAGAAGATCAACTACCGCCAGCTCAACCTGAAGAACGTGCGGTTCTTCTTCATGGACGAGTACGTGGACGACGTGAAAGACAAGCTCATCCCGATGACGAACCCGCTCTCGTTCCGCGGGCAGATCGGTCCGCTCCTCTTCAACCGCATCCGTCCCGACCTGCTGATGCCGAAGAAGCAGATCATCTTCCCCTCGCCTGAGAACATCAAGGACCTGCCGAAGATGATCAAGGACGCGGGCGGCATCGAGGTGTGCTACGGCGGCATCGGCATCCACGGGCACGTGGCGTTCAACGAGCCGGGGCCGGGCGTGGCGAAGTCCAACCCGCGCATCCTCGAGATCAACGACTTCACGCGCACGATCGACTCCACGCGCCACAGCGGCGTGGGCGGCAACCTGGAGAACTTCCCCCGCCGCGCGATCACGATGGGCATGAAGCAGTGTCTGGAGGCGCGCAAGATGCTCCTCATGACGCGCAACGAGACGCCCACCTTCCTCTGGGCCAATACGATCCTCCGCATCGCGGCCCTCGGCAAGCCGGGCGACGACTACCCCGTCACGCACGCGCGCCGTCTCCGACTACGGCACCGCCCAGAAGCCGAAGTACAACATCTAGGAGCCGACCATGCACATGCTTGGCATGTTGGCCGTGACCGTCGCGCTCGTGCCGACGCCGAAGGAGCAGGTCTGGCGCGAGGGGACGTGCACCTACGTGGAGGCGAGCGTGCGCGATGTGCGCGATGCGGCGCTGCCGCCGGAGGGATACCGCCTCGACATCACGCCCGGCGGCGTGACGGTGGCGAGCGCGGACGACGCGGGCGCGTTTTACGCGCGGAAGACATTGGGGCAGTTGGCGGCGGTGGACGGCGGACGCGCAGCAGCGCGTCCCTCCCTGCCGTGTGGAACGGTGACGGACGCGCCGGCGTTTCGGTGGCGCGGGTTCATGCTGGACGAAGGACGGCACTTCTTCGGCAAGGAGACGGTGAAGGCGCTGCTCGACCAGATGGCCGAGTACAAGCTCAACGTGTTCCACTGGCACCTTACTGAGGACCAGGGTTGGCGTCTCGACATCCCGCGCTTCCCCGAACTCGTGAAGTACGGGTCGGTGCGCCCCGAGTCGCCCATGCACGGCTGCCGCGGGACGAAGGGCGACTTTCGCGGCAACGGCCAGCAGTACGGCCCCTATTTCTACACGGCGGCGGACATCCGCGAGATCCTCGCCTACGCGAAGGAGCGCTTCATCACGGTGGTGCCCGAGATCGAGGTACCGGGGCACACCCGCGCGCTCCTCGCGGCGCACCCCGAGTTCGCGTGCAAAGAGGGGCTGCCGCGCGTGCCGTGCATGTTCAACGGCGTGCAGGACGATGTCCTCTGCGCCGGCAACGACGACGCGATCCGGTTCATGGAGCAGGTGTACGACGAGGTGTGCGCGCTCTTCCCCGGCGCGTACATCCACATCGGCGGCGACGAGTGCCCGAAGAAGCGGTGGAAGGAATGCCCCAAGTGCCAGGCCCGCATCAAGGCGCTCGGCCTCAAGGACGAGGATGAGCTGCAGGCGTGGGTGACGCGGAACTTCACGGACTATCTCGCGAAGAAGGGACGTCGCACGGTCGGCTGGGACGAGATTCTCGCGGGCAATCCCGGCACGGAGACGATCGTGCACAACTGGCGCAAGCCCAAATACGGGATCGAGGCCGCCGAGAAGGGACACGACGTGGTCGTCTCGGGACTCGGGATGACATACTTCTCCGTGCCGCAGGGCGTGCCGGACGATCCGTTCACCTACCTGAGCCCGAAGATGCGCTGCTCGCTCGCGAAGGCCTATTCCTTCGACCCGTGCGCGGGCATGACCGACGCGGCGAAAAAGCACGTGCTGGGCGCGGAGTGCTGCATGTGGAGCGAGTGCGTGTGGAACGAGTACGACCTCGCCTTCAAGCTGTGGCCGCGCGCGTGCGCGTTCGCGGAGGCGGTGTGGACGGCGGACGCGCGGAAACGCGACTTTGAGGATTTCAAACGGCGCATGGCGATTCACCGCAAGCGCCTCATCGCCGCAGGCGTCAACTGCGCGCCGCTGGAGTAGCATTTGCGGTCGGCGCGCGGGTATGCTATACTTGTGCGCATGAAACACATCCTCGCTATGGCCGTTTGCGCGGCCGGCGCGCTGGCCGCGTGCGCGGACGGCGTGGCCTTCCGCAAAGAAACGATCACGCTGCCCACCTACGTGCCGGGCGGCTACGAGAAGACGCCCCTCTTCTACACGGGACGCGTCTACCAGGGGGCGCAGGGGCGCATCTACCCGTATCCCGCGCAGGACGTGCTGCACGACGACAAACGACCCGAGGACTATCTCTACCTCACGCTTGAGAACGACTGGCTCCAGATGGGCGTGCTGCCCGAACACGGCGGACACCTCCTCAACCTCACCGACAAGCAGACCGGCTACGAGGCGTTCTATCGCCAGCACGTGGTGAAGCCCGCCCTCATCGGCATGCTCGGCGCGTGGATCTCCGGCGGCGTGGAGTGGAACTTCCCGCACCACCACCGTCCCACGAGCTCCATGCCGATTGACTGGCGTCACGAGAAGCGTCGAGATGGCACCGAGACGATCTGGCTCGGCGAGACCGAGCTCACCGCGCGCCTGAAATGGACGATCGGCCTCTCCCTCCTGAAGGACCGCGCCGTGCTGCGCGCCGAGAACATCTTCATGAACCGCGGCGCGCAGATCGAGTCCATGCTCTACTGGGCCAACGTGGCCGTCCACTGCGGCGACGACTACCAGGTGATCTTCCCGCCCGCGTGCCACCTCGGCTACGACCACCACAAGGCGTCCTGGACGAGCTTCCCCATCGGCAGCGTCGGCGCCTCGGGTCATCCCGGCGAGAAGGAGCGCATGGACGCCGACCTCTCGTGGTGGAAGAACTTCGTACACCGTTCGCGCTCGATCTTCGCGTGGGATCCCGACAACGACTGGCTCGCCGGCTATGACCACGGTAAGAACGCGGGAACCGTCCACACCTCCAACCGCCACGTCACGATCGGCAAGAAGTTCTTCCTCTGGGGCAACTTCCCGGCCGGCAAGCTGTGGGACTCCAAGGTGCTCACCGACACGGACGGCCCGTACCTTGAGCTGATGGTCGGCTGCTGGAGCGACAACCAGCCCGACTACTCCTGGATCGCCCCGTACGAGACGCGGCGCGTGTCGCAGTTCTGGTATCCCGTGAAGGGCATCGGCGGTGTGAAGAACGCCACGCTCGACGGCGCGGTGAACGTGGAGCGCCAGGCGAAGGACAAGCTGCTCGTGGGCTTCCACTCCACACGCGAGCTGAAGGGCTGCACGGTGAAGGTGAGTTGCGGCGACAACGGCGGGAGGGTCGCGCTCCCGCGCGACCGTGGCGGACGCGCAGGAGCGCGTCCCTCCCATGTTGTCTTCACCGAAGGCAACATCGCCATCGGGCCGAACGCGCCGTGGTGCAAGACGGTGAAGGTGGACGCCGTGGCGAAGGATCAGCAATTCACCGCCGAAATCACAGATGCAAACGGCAAGGTGTTCCTCTCCTACACGCCCGTGCCCGAGGATCCGCACGACCCGCTGCCCGAGAAGGTGGCGAACCCGCAGCAGCCCGAGAAGATCGCGAGCGCAGAGGTGGCGTACCTCACGGGCCTGCGCCTCGACCAGTTCAAGAACGGCCTCATCGACCCGATGCCCTACTACCGGCGCGCGTGCGAGATCGACCCTGGACACTCCGCCGCGAACCTGCAGCTTGGCTACCACGCGATGCGCGAGCTGCGCTGGGCCGACGCCGAGAAGTTCTTCCGCGCGGCGGCGGACCGCGTGAATCGCAACTACACGCGCGCGAAGGACGTGGAGCCGGAGTACATGCTTGCGCTCGCCTGCCGCGAGCAGAGGAAGTTCAAGGAGGCCGAGGATCTCCTGTGGCGCGTGACGTGGCGCGCCACGCACGCGCGCGAGGCGTACGTGGAGCTGGCGCGTCTCGCGTGCCTGCGCGGCGCGTGGGACGAGGCGGAGACGCTCATCGACGAGTCGCTTGATCGCGGCGCGCGCGAGGCGAAGTTGCACGTGATTAAGGCGTTCATCCTGCGCCGTCGTGGCCAGGCGCCCGCGGCGAAGCGCGAACTCGCGGCGGCCGTCGCATGCGATCCGCTCGAAAACTGGGGCCTCGCCGAACGCGGGTTCCTCAGTGGCGCGCCGGCGGAGAAGATCGTGCAGAGCGAGCTGAAGGACCGCGGCCTGCGCGCGGCGCAGCTCATGGAGACGCTCTGCGACTACGCGGGACTCGGCGCGTGGGACGAGGTGGTGGCGCTCTGCGAGGCCGCCGAGGCGCTCGCGGCGCGCGAAAAGCCGGTCGCGTGCGGCGCAGGCGATCTTCTCGGCGTGCGCGAGGCGGTGGCCGCGTGCGCGTCGCTGCGCAGCCCGATGTTCGCGTACATGCGCGGGTGGGCGCTTCAGCAGATGGGCCACGGCGACGAGGCCATGAAGGCGTGGCAGAAGGCCGCCGCCGAACCGGGCGACTACTGCTTCCCGAGCCGTCCCGAGGAATACGCGGCGCTCGCGGCGGCGGCGAAGGGTGGGGCGGACGCGCAGGAGCGCGTCCCTCCCGCGGCGAACACGCACTACTACCTCGGGGAAATCCTCTGGTTCCGCGACCGCAAGGACGACGCGATCGCGGCGTGGCGCGCGTGCGTGGCGAAGAAGGGCGACCACGCGCTCGCGCTGCGGTGCCTCGGCTTCGCGCTCGCGCATCCCGGCACGTACTTCACCAACACGGGCGTGCCGTCGGGCGTACCGAACGAGGAGGCGTACGGGTTCTACCTGCGCGCGATGGAGGCGGATCCCGGCAACGCGCACGTGCTGCTGGAGGTCGACGAGCTTGCGCAAAAGCTGAAGATGCCCGCCGAGAAGCGTCTCGCGTATCTCGAGGCGCGTCGTTCCGTGGTGGAGAAGTATGACCCGGTGCTGCTGCGCCTCGCGGGACTCTACAACGAGACGCGCCAGTTCGACAAGGCGCTCGCAATCCTCACCTCGCGCACGTTCCACGTGTGGGAGGGCGGACGCTCGCTGCTCTCCTACTTCACCGACGCGACGCTCGGTTGCGGACTTGAAGCCCGCGCGCGCGGCGACAACAAAGGGGCGGCGGCGTTCTTCCGCCGTGCGCTCGAGTATCCCGAGAATCTCCAGTGCGCGCCGGGGGCGTCCGCCGGCGTGGCGCCGCAGGCCAACATCTTCCTCGCCGAGTGTTGCGAGGCGCAGGGAGACGCGCCGGGGGCGCGCGCAGCGCTGAAAGCCGCGTGCGCGGGCTGGAACCTTCCCGGTGAGATGAACTTCTACCGCGCCGAGGCGCTCGTGCGCCTCGCCAAGGCGGAGGGCCGCGCGCCCGACGCGGCGGCGGTGAAGGCTGAGCTCACTGCGCTGGACGGCGAGATCGCGCGGCTGGAGAAGCCGTTTCCGAAGGAGCTCCATGCGAGCCGCAAGTTCTTCGCGGGGACCTCGCAGAAGGAGGCCGAGCGCGCGAACCGTTGCCAGGCGAAGTACCTGCGCGGGCTGAAGGCGTTCCACGCGGGGAAGCTAGACGAGGCGGCGAAGTTGTTCGACGAGGCCGTCGCGGGACGCCCCTCGCTCCTGTGGGCCGCCTACTGGCGCACGCGTTGCGTACAAAGGGCACTTTAGCGTGTACATCTTTTCCGCGTTGTGCTATACTATCTCGCAATTCCGCCTCAGCGGAGAAAAAAAGGAGTAAAGAAAGATGGACATCAACTTCGGCGGCGTCGTCGAGAAGATCGTGACGCGTAAGGAATTTCCGCTCAAGAAGGCCCAGAAGGTCCTCAAGGGCAAGACGATCGCGGTGCTGGGCTACGGCATCCAGGGTCCGGGACAGGCCCTCAACATGCGCGACAACGGCATCAACGTGATCGTCGGGCAGCGCAAATCCACGAAGCCCAACTCAAGCTGGAAGCGCGCCATCAAGGACGGCTGGGTGCCCGGCAAAACGTTGTTCTCGGTTGAGGAGGCCGCGGAGAAGGGCGACGTGATCATGATGCTCACGTCCGACGCCTCGCAGCCCGTGATCTGGAAGTCGATCGAGAAGTACGTCACGCCCGGCAAGGCGCTCTATTTCTCGCACGGCTTCGGCTACGTCTACAACAAGCTCACGGGCATCAAGCCGCAGAAGGGCGTGATGCTCGTCATGGTCGCCCCGAAGGGTTCGGGAACGTCCGTGCGTCGCAACTTCCTCTCCGGCGCGGGCATCAACAGCTCCTACGCCTACGAGCCGAACGGCGCCGACGAGGCGAAGACGCGCGAGCTCACGATCGCGATCGGCATCGCGGTGGGTTCCGGCTATCTCTTCCCCACCACGTTCGAACGTGAGGTCACGAGCGACCTCGTGGGCGAACGCGGCATCCTCATGGGTGCGCTCTGTGGCGTGATGGAAGCGCAGTTCTACACCCTCCGCGCGAACGGCCACAGCCCGAGCGAGGCGTTCAACGAGACGTGCGAGGAGCTCACGCAGAGCCTCATCCGCCTCGTGGACGAGAACGGCATGGACTGGATGTACTCCAACTGCTCGCAGACGGCCCAGCATGGCGCGCTCAAGTGGCGTCCGATTTTCCGCAAGGCCGTGGAGCCCGTCTTCAAGAAACTCTACGCGAGCGTGAAGACGATGAAGGAGGCGAAGGAAGTCATTCGCGACACGGGCCGTCCCGACTACAAGGAATTCATGGCGGCGAAGCTGCAGGCCATGCACGACGGCGAGATGTGGCAGGCCGGCGCGGCCGTGCGCTCGCTGCGTCCGCATGAGAAGGCCAAGGCCAACGCCGCGACGGCGGCGGGCGTGCGCGGCCGCAAGATCGTGAAGTAAGGAATCCCGTACGACCTCGGTCGCGGCCGAGGGACAACCCGCGCGGTGCATCCGGAACTGTCCGGTGGCACCGCGCGGTTTCTTTTTTTGCGGAGATGGGTGGGGCCGAGTGTGGGGATGAGTGGGGCCGGGTGTGGGGATGGGTGGGGCCGAGAGTGGGGCTTGGTGGGGATGGGTGGGGCGCGCGCGGGGCTGCCGTCTCCTGAGGGAGGCGAGTCCCTGCTGTCTTTCAGGTAAGCCTTCTTTCAGCGCCTGAGGCGCGTTTTCGCCCTTATTTTCAGGGTTTCTCGTAATTCTCCGATCACAGGTGGCAATGGGGGAGAAATTTTTTTTAAAAAAATTATAAAATTGGGTTTGACTTTCGGTGGGGAATAGTGTTTACTAATGTCCAGCGATGTCAATAGAAGGCAAACAGAGTGTCCAAGAGACGGCAATAGTGCTCCCCAGCGCACTGGTGAACACCTTTGAGCGTCCTCTTGACCCGAAGAAGCGTCTGACGATACCAAGCGTCTGGCGCCGTGCTTTGGGTGATGACTACGTCTACGTGATGAAGGAGGAGGGGCAACCCTGTCTCCTGCTCATCCCGAAGGGCATGTTTGAATCGCGTTTGGCGGGCATTCAGGACGAAGCCCTGACAGGCGATGAATACAATGACGTGCTTGAAAGCGTAGGCGAGGACTCTGAACTTCTCGAGTTTGACGTTCAGGGGCGCATCCGCATCTGCGACAGGCTGCTGGAGTATGCGAACCTAAAGGGTACCGTCGTGATGAAGGGCGCCGTTCGAATGGCTCGTCTCTGGGCCCCCGAGAACGCGCCTGGCCGTTCGGCGGAGAATGCGGAAAACCTGCGGGCCGCCCGGAAGCGGCTGCGTTTCTGAGGGAGAATGGGAACATGCACATTCCGGTTCTTCTCAGAGAGGTGGTTGATTCGCTGGCGATCCGTCCGGGCGGCGTGTACGTGGACGGAACGCTGGGGCGTGGCGGCCATGCGCGGGAGATTCTCCTGCGCGGCGGCGCCGGCACGACGCTCGTGGGCATTGACCGCGACGAACAGGCCCTGGCGGAGAGCGCCGCGCGGCTGGAGTCCGTGGCGGGCGCGAACGTGGTGCTGGTGCACGGGTGCCACGGGTCGCTTGCGGAGATCGTGCAGAAAAAAGGAATAGGAGAAGTCGATGGGATTTTGCTTGATTTGGGCGTGTCGAGTCCTCAGCTGGATGAACCCGGCCGTGGGTTCAGCTTCCGGGCGGACGGGCCTCTTGACATGCGGATGGATCGGTCGCGGGATGTGACGGCGGCGTCGCTCGTGGCGACGCGGACGGAGGCGGAGCTGGCGGGCATTCTGCAGACGCTTGGCGAGGAGCCGAACGCGCGGCGCATCGCGCGCGCGATCGTGCAGGCGCGTGCGGCGCGTCCCATCGAGACGACGGGCCAGCTGGCGGAGCTGGTCGAGAGAACGGTGGGGCGGCACGGGCCGCACCATCCGGCCACGCGGACGTTCCAGGCGCTCCGCATGGCCGTGAACGACGAGATCGGCGAGCTGGAGCGGGCCTTGGACGGCGGCCTTGGCGTCCTGAAGGCGGGCGGTCGGTTCGCGGTGATCACGTTCGAGAGCTTGACGGACCGGATCGTGAAGCGGTTCTTCGCCGCGCATGCCGGACGGATGGTTTCGCTCCAGCAGGGCGGGGAGCGGTGGGAGGGGCTTCTCCCGCGGGTCCGCCCAGTCACGCGCCGCGCGGTGGTCGCGTCGGCAGAAGAAACGGATGTCAACCCACGGGCGCGCAGCGCCAAGTTGCGAACAGTAGAAAGGATGGCGGCATGAGGAGAAGAAACAGGAAGGTGAACAAGCACTCCCGTTTCACGGTGAACACGGCGGGTGTCGTGGCGCTGCTTGTGACGGGGTTCGCCATGGCGATGTGCTACGGCGTGCTGGGCATGCGGTGCACGTCGGTCGCGCAGGAACTGCAGGAGGCCGAGAAGACCTACAAGCAGTTGGTGAAGGAAACCGAGCGCGTGGCGGCGCGCTGGAACGAGCTGATGGCGGTGGACCGCCTGCAGGAGAAACTCGTGCGCTTCGGTCTTGAGATGAACATCCCGCGTGCGGACCAGGTGGTGCGCATGAACGCGGCGGGGCGTCCGCTGCCGGGTCAGATCGCCGTCGTCCGCGCCCGGGAGCGCATGGCCACGGCGAACATGGCGCAGGTCGCCCCTGCGGCGCAGTCTCGGAAAGGAACGACAAGACGGAAGATCCGCTAGCGGCGGTCGCGTGAATGGCTTGGCACGGCGAAAGGTTCAGGTTCTGGCTGCCGGTCGTCCTTCTGGGCGTCGGTCTTGTCGGCTTGGCCGCGCGCCTGGTCATGTTGCACCTTGGCTATGTCGAAATCGAAAAGGAGCCCACCTACAAGCTCGTCCGGAACTCCATCGCCGTGCGCGGGAGCATCTACTCCTCGACGGGCGTGCCGTACGCCCGCACGAAGGTCGTCTGGGAATACGCGGTTGATCCCAAGGCCGGCAACGAGGACCCCGTCCATCCCGGAAGGTCGGTAGCTCCCGCCGTCCGGTGGGCGAACATCACCAACCTTGCCACGTCGCTGCACCTGCCGCAGGAAAAGGTGATGGATGCCTACGCGGAATGGGCGAGGCGTCGGCGGCGGTACGTGCTCCTGACGACCAACGAGGACGAAACCGTACACGCCAAGCTCTCCAAAATACACGAACTTTGCGTGTCGGAGAAGATCGTGCGCGTCTACCCGCAGGGGCGGAACCTGTCGCAGGTCGTCGGCTTCGTGAGCCGAGACGTCACGAACGCCGTCGGCGCCGCGGGGATCGAGCAGCGCTTCGAGCGGCAGCTCAAGGGCGTGCCCGGGCGCGTGACCGGACTGAAGGACGCGCACGGGCGCGAGCTCCGCATCCTGCGCGAGATCAACACGGAGGCCCGTCCGGGCAACGACGTGTACCTCACGATCGACCACAACATCCAGCACGAGGTCGAGCGGATCCTCATGGAAGGGCGTCTCCACCACCAGGCCGAGCGCGTGTGGGCGATCGTGCTCGAGGTGAAGACGGGGGCCGTGCTCGCGATGGCGACGCTGCCGGACTACGACCCCAGCCGTTTCACCGACTCCACGGCCGCGTTGCGCAAGAACTACGCCGTCGCCCAGGTCTACGACCCCGGCAGCGTGATGAAGACGATCACGGCCTGCGCGGCGCTCAACGAAGGCCTGGTGGGGCCGGACACGGTCATCAGCACGGACCGGAAGGACCCGCGCTACTACCGTCTGCCCACCGACTCGCACAAGATGGACGACTTCCTGACCGTGCGCGACGCGCTCGTCCACTCCTGCAACGTCGTCTACGGGAAGCTCGGATGCGATCTCGGCCCCAAGCGTCTGTGGTCGTACATGTCGGACTTCGGCTTCGGGCGCAAGACGGGCATCGAGCTGCCGGGCGAGGAGAAGGGACTGCTCCCGCCCTGGCAGAAGTGGGACAAGCTCAAGCAGTCGCGCGCGCCCATCGGGCAGGGCGTGTCGGTGACGGCGATCCAGCTGGCCGCGGCCTACGCCTGCATCGCGAACGACGGCGAGCTGCTGCAGCCCTATCTCGTCGAGCGCGTCGTGCTGCACGACGAACCCGCCTCCGACGTGTCGTCCGTGGTGTACCAGCACGAACGGCAGGTGCTGGGGCATCCCATCCGGCCCGACACGGCGCGGAAGGTGCGCGAGATGATGCTCGGCGTGGCGAAGAAGGGCGGCACGGCGCGCCGTGCCGCCGTGCCCGGCTACACCGTGGCCGGCAAGACGGGCACCGCGCAGATCACGAAGCCCGGCGGCGGGTATTACGACGACCAATTCAACGCGTCGTTCATCGGCATCGTCCCTGCCTCGAAGCCCAAGGTCGTGATCCTTGTCACCTACCACCGGCCTTTCACCTGCCGGCGGCGCGACACGTCCGAGGCGCGCGGCGTCCCGGTCTTCAACCACCAGGGCGGCGTCTGCGCCGGCCTCACGTTCAGCACCATCGCCTCGTTCGTCCTGCGCTACCTCGCCGTGGAGCCGGACGTGCCCGAGGAGGTTCCGGAGGACGACGACACGTGAACGTCTACGGCATCACCGGCACGAACGGCAAGACCACCACCACCTGGGTGCTCGCCGAATTCCTCAAGCCGATCGGGCGCACGGGGCACGTCACGACGGTGGAGGTGGACACGGGGTCGCGGAAATTCTCCACCGGCTACACGACGCCGCCGAACAAGGTGCTCATGGATATCTTCGCGGAGATGGAGGCGAACGGCCTCGCGAACTGCGTGATGGAGGTGTCGAGCCACGCCATCCACCAGAACCGCACCGCCGGTACGCGTTTCGCGGGCGGCGCGTTCACGAACCTCTCCGAGGACCATCTCGACTACCACAAGACGATGGAGGCCTACTTCGCCGCGAAGCGCCTGTTCTTCGAGCGGCTCGCGGCGGAGAACCCCGGCGCGCCCGCCGTGGTGTGCGTGGACGGCGACTGGGGGAGGCGCCTCGCGGACGAGCTCGCGGCGCTTCCGCTGCGCCTCGTCACCTGCGGGATCTCCGTCCCGCGCGACGCGGAGTTCGCCGATTTCGTGTCCCGGCGGAGTCCGCTCGCGGGACGTTACAACGTGCAGAACGTGCTCGTCGCGGCCGCGCTCGCGCGCGCCGCGGGCGTCGCGGAGGAGTCGATCCGCGCCGCCGTGCCGTCGCTCACGCCGCGCTGGGGACGCCTCGAGCGCGTGAAGACGCGCAGCGCCGCGGAGGTGTTCGTGGACTTCGCGCACACCGACGACGCGCTCGCGAACGTCCTCTCCACCGTCCGCGCCTTCACGAAGGGGAAGGTGTGGGCCGTGTTCGGCGCCGGCGGCGACCGCGACCGCGCGAAGCGTCCGCTCATGGGTGCCGCCGCCGCGCGGTGGGCGGACCGCCTCGTGGTGACGAGCGACAATCCCCGCAGCGAACGCCCCGAAGACATCATCGCGGAAATCGTCGCCGGCATCCCCGCAGGCGCGGCGGTAACGGTCGAGCCCGACCGGCGCGCGGCCATCCACTACGCCCTCGCGCACGCTGCGCGCGGCGACACCGTCGTCGTATGCGGAAAAGGGCATGAAACCACACAGACGATCGGCGCGCGCGTGCTGCCGTTCGACGACCGAATCGTATGCGCCGAATACTGACAACCCTCGCTCTCCTCGCGCTCTGCGGGTGCTGGACGCCCGGCTCCGTGGAGGAGGTCCTGCCGAAACACAGGGACAAGTTCCCCGCCGGATCGTCGTTCTTCGTCGCGCAGACCGAACGTCGCGTCGAGAGCGCCCTGAAGCGTGCGCTGCGCGCGCGCGGCTTCGACGTGAAGGACAACCGGGAGGAGGCCGATCTCGTGATGACGGCGAAAGTCACGGCCTGGGAATACAACGACGCGGGATTCAGCGGGTTCCGCGACCGGGACGACATGTTGCTCGTCATCACCGTGGTCGACCGCAAGACGAAATTTGTCAAGGCCCGCTCAAATGTGACAATCCGCTCCGACTTCCGCATTCTCGAAAAATACGTCAAGACGCTCTAATCGGGAGGGCCGCGCTCCCGCGCGGCCGATCACGGATGCATGTGGCCGAGGAACTCGTCTTCGGCTTTTTTGATGGCCGCGTGCATCGTCTCGGCATCAGGGGACACCCTAAGCTCATCCAGCAGCGCGGTGCCGTGCGCGAGCAGGCAGAGACGCGCGAGGATGTGCAGGTGGAGCGCGTGGTCCGTGCAGCAGATGAGGAAGAAGAGGTCCGTGCCGGTGCCGTCCTGGGCGCCGAAGAACACGGGCCGCACGGTACGCCCGAGCGCAAGGAACGTCTCCTGGAAAAGATAAGGGTCGTGGTAGCGCGGATGGAGAAAAGCGGCGCCGCCTCCCGCCGCCGTGGAGGCCACTTCCTCGCGCGCCTGCAATTCCACGAAGAGCGTCTCGGGGTCGTAGAGGAGTCCGGTGGAATCGGCGAAGTCGGTCATGTCGCGCAGCACGCCAGCGCGGGTCTTGGACGTAAGGGCAGGTGCGATGACCGCCGGGGAAAGAATGTCAGCGATGTGAAAGTCGTGACCATCCGCCTGACGCCGTTCGGCCATGGCGAGCTGGTGCTCTCCGGTGAGCTGCTTGTCGGAAATCGCCATCACGCGGCGCTGGGCCCATTCGTCGAGAAGCCGATGCTCAAAGAAGAAGGCGTCCCCGCGTCGGACGCTGGGGACTTCCTCTCGCTGCGCGAAATGCCGAAGGTCGTTCACCTTCATGTGCAAATGGGCGGCAGCGCTCTTCAGATCCATCAACTGATAACCCATGGCGCGTATTTTACCATAAATGCCGTCCGCGCGCCACCGATTAGTGGGTGAGAAAATGGCGGCAAACCCGAAGGGAATGTGGTAAAATAGTGGCGCTTCAACAAACGAGGTAAAGACAATGGACATCATTTCCACCGAAACTGCACCGCAGGCGCTCGGACCCTACAGCCAGGCCATTCGCGCCAATGGCTTCATCTTCTGTTCCGGTCAGATTCCAATCGACCCGGCTGCGGGCGCGGTGGTGGCGACCACGGCCGAAGCCCAGACGCGCCAGGCGATCACGAACCTGCGAAATGTTCTTGAGGCGGCAGGGGCGGGTCTCGACAAGGTCGTGAAGACTACGGTGTTCATCAGCGACATGAACGACTTCGCCGCCGTCAACGGCGTCTACGCCGAACTGTTCGGCGACACGAAGCCCGCGCGCAGCTGTGTGCAGGCGGCGCGTCTCCCCAAGGACGTGAAAATCGAAATCGAGGCCATCGCAGTCGCGTGAACAGCCGCCGTACAGCTGCGTTCATCGTGGCTCGCTGGATCGCGACGCACGAGTTTCCGAACGAGATGCTGCCGAAGGGCGGCCCGGACCGCGCGTTCGTGCAGGATCTCGTCTACACGACCGTGCGCCGGTTTCGTCCGCTCCGCGCCGTGCTGGGCGAACTCCTCAAGACGTGGCCGAAGGGCGAGCTCGAGGCGCTCGTGCTCGTGGGCGCGTCGCAGATCCTCTATATGCCGGACGTGCCGGACTTCGCCGCCGTGAACGAGACCGTCGCCGCCGCGAAGCTCGGCGACCGCGGCAAGCGGCTCGACCGCGTGGTGAACGGCGTCCTGCGCAACCTCCTCCGCCGGCGTGCGGAGTTCGAGGCGAAGCTCGCCGCCGCGCCACTCGCGGAGCGCGAGTCTTTCCCGAACGCGCTCGTGTCGCGCTGGACGGAACGCTACGGCGCGGAGGGCGCGGAAAAGCTCGCGCGCTGGCACAACACGCCGGCCGAGACGTGGCTTGCGCGCAAGGGCTCGTTCGAGAAGCTGCCGCGCGGCGAGAAGGTGGCCGACCAGCCCGGTTTCGCCGAAGGCGACTTCATCGTGCAGGATCCCGCCACGGCGGGCGCCGTGGATTTGCTTGATCTTTCGACGGGCAAGATGCCCGTTGCCCCAGGTGAGGGGTTGTCCGTGCTCGACTTCTGCGCCGCGCCCGGCGGCAAGACCGTGCAGATCGCGTGGCGCATGGGAGGGCCGCGCTCCTGCGCGGCCGCCGGCATGATCGTTGCGCAGGAGGTCAACCCGAAGCGCCTCGCGCGCCTGAAGGAAAACCTTGTGCGGATGAAGCTTGATAACGTCACGGCCGTGCAGAAGGTGGAGGACGGCAAGCTCTTCGACCGCGTGTTGGTGGACGCGCCGTGCTCGAACACGGGCGTGATCCGCCGGCGTCCCGACGCCCGCTGGCGCTGGAACGCAGACCACCTCGCGCAGCTCGTCGCCCTCCAGAAGGATATCCTCGCGGCGGCGGCGACGCACGTGAAGCCGGGCGGACGCCTCGTCTACTCCACTTGCTCGAACGAACCCGAGGAAAACGCGGAGCAGGTCGCGGCGTTCCTCGCCGCCCATCCCGATTTCACCGAGGTGGACCGCCGCGAGTCCGTGCCGTTCGAGACGGGCTACGACGGCGCCTTCGCCTGCGCCCTCGTGCGACATGTTCTTACAGGAGAAAAATCATGAGACTACAGCAGAAATCGATCCTTGCGTTTGTGGCGGCGCTGGCCGCCGGCGCGTGCGCGGCGCGCACGGTCGCGGATTTCCACGCGGGCTGGACGTTCACGAAAGAGGGCGCGTCCGCCGTTTCCGTGACGCTTCCGCACGACTGGGCGATCGCGGGCCCGTTCGACCCGGCGCTCGACGGCAACACGGGCAAGCTGCCGTGGCGCGGACGTGGCACGTACGAAACCACCATCACCTGCGCCGACCTGCCGAAGGGGCGCGTGTTCCTCGACTTCGAGGGCGTGATGGCGCATGCGACGGTGTTCGCGAACGGCAACCCGTGCGGACGCGGCGACTACGGCTATCTCGGTTTCCGCGCCGACCTCACGCCGTACTTGATGAAGGGCGAAAACAAGATCCTCGTGAAGGTCGACACCGACAATTTCAAGTCGCGCTGGTATCCCGGCGGCGGCATCTACCGCCCAGTGCATCTCGTGAAGACCGATGACATCTACATCGAGGATGACGACCTTCAGGTCGTCACGAAAGATGTCCTGACCAACCGCGCCGAGGTGAAGGTGCGGGGCGTCGTCACGAGCCGCCGCCTGAAGAAGGCGAAGGGCGTGGCGCGCGCCACGCTGAAGGACCCGTCCGGCGCGGTGGTCGCGACGGCGAAAAAGGGTTTCGACGTGGACGGCTACGCCGACGAGGACTTCACGCTGAAGCTCAAGGTGCCGAATCCCCAACTGTGGGAACTCGTGGACGGCGCGAAGCTCTACACGCTCGAGATCAGCGTGAGCGGCGAGGGATTTGCCGACTCGCTCGTGCGCCGCATCGGCCTGCGCGAGTTCAGCTTCGACGCAGACCGCGGCTTCATCCTCAACGGGAAGCGCGTGCAGCTCAACGGCGTCGATTTGCACTCCGACCTCGGCCCGCTCGGCATGGCGTTCGACAAGGACGCGATGCGCCGCCAGCTCGCCGTCATGCGCGACATGGGCATGAACGCGCTGCGGACGAGCCACAACTGCCCCGCGTCGGGCGTGCTGGATCTCTGCGACGAGATGGGCATCTTCGTGTGGGACGAGTGCTTCGACAAGTGGCAGGAGACGTGCGGGCGCGGCGACGAGCCGCTGGAGGACTTCGTCTCGCGCCAGCTCGCGCGGTTCGTGCGCCGCGACCGCAACCACCCGTGCGTGTTCGCGTGGTCGATCGGCAACGAGATCTCGATCGGGCGCGTGATGCCGCCCGGACAGGAAAGCTGGGCGAACGGCCTCGCCACGGGCACGAGCGCGGAGCGCTGCGCGCGCTTCCGCCACGCCGTGCGCGCGGAGGACGACACGCGTCCCGTGGGCATCGGCAGCTGCTTCCCGAAGGCCGGCGAGCGCGGCGACTACGACGCGCTCGACATCACGGGATGGAACTACAACGGGATGTACGACAAGATGCGCGCGCACGCGCCCGACAAGCCCCTCCTCTACACCGAGAGCGCCTCCGCGCTCTCCGAGTGGGGCTTCTACGCGGAGAAGCTCCCGACGAACAAGACCGACTTCGCCTGGGCCGCGAAGCGTGTCGACTCCTACGACTTCAACTCCGCGCGCTGGAGCGACATCCCCGACCGCGAGTTCCTGCGCATGACGCGCGATCCGTTCGTGGGCGGCGAGTTCGTGTGGACGGGCATCGACTACCTCGGCGAGCCCACGCCGTACAACGACTCCCGCAGCTCCTACTTTGGCATCTGCGACCTCTGCGCGTTCCCGAAGGACCGCTTCTACCTCTACCGCGCGCACTGGAACCGCGACGCGTTCACGCTGTACCTCGTGCCGTGCCACTGGAACTTCCCCGAGAAGAAGGGCAAGACCGTGCCCGTGTTCGCCTACACGAGCGCGGACGAGGCGGAGCTCTTCCTGAACGGAAAGTCGCTCGGGCGCCGCCGGAAGGACCCCAACGCGGGCAACCTCGACGACTACTATTCCATCCTGCCGCGCTACCGCCTGATGTGGATGGACGTGCCCTACGAGCCGGGCGAGCTGAAGGTCGTCGCGTACGGAAAGGACGGGAAGGCGTGCGGCACGCAGGTGATCCGCACCGCCGGCGCGGCCGCACGCGTGGCGCTTGCGCCGGAGCGTGTCTACGGCAGCCTCTGCGTGGTGCAGGTCACGCTCGCCGACGCGGCCGGCAACTTCGTGCCGAACGACGACCGACGCGTGTCCTTCGCGGCGGAAGGCTGCGAGATCCTCGCCGTGGGCAACTCCGACCCGCGCGGGATGGACAGCTTCAAGGACGTGTCGTCCCACCCGCTCAAGTTCGGCCGCGCGGGCGTGTACCTGCGCGTGAAGCCGGGCGTGCCCGCGCGCCTTACGGCGCGTGCCGATGGCCTTGAACCGGCCACGGCTGAGATCCGTCCTTAACAAGGAGAAGCCGATGAGAAGTCGAGTGCAGATAATTTTCGGGGCCGCGTTGCTGGCGGCAAGCTCCTGCGCGGCGGACTACTGCCGCGATGTGGTGGAGCCCACGCTCGCCGGCGTGTTCGCGTCGTGGACGCGGTACATGCCGGATGCCGAAGCGGTCGCAGCCGTGTGCACGAACGTGGATTGGCGCATCGTGCGGAAGCGGCGTTCGCGCCAGCGCGAGGTGTGGATCGGCGGGACGGCGCCGGAAGGGGAGGGTGGTACGGTCTGGCGTCTCGGCGTGAGCCGCGGGACGAACGGCTCGTTCTCGCTGGACGGGCGGCTGTGGCCGTTCACGTCGAGTCCGTGTGCCGTGACGAACACGTGCGCGACGAATGCGCAGGTGCGCGTGGTCGCGTGCGCGGCGGATGCGGCCGCGGCGGCGGTGCCGATTGCGGAGGCGAAGCGGCTTGTGGCGCAGGCGTATGCGCTGCGGCAGGAACGCAAATTCCCGGAGGCGTCCAAGACCCTGCGCGCGGCGGCGGCGAGCGATCCACTCGACGCCTGGAGCGCCGTGGAGCGCACCTTCCTTGAGGAGGAGGGTGAAGGGGCCGTTGACGCTGCACGCGAAGGGCGTGCGCATCCGGACGTGTCAGTTTCGCAATGTCGTGCCGCCTATCTGCAACTAGGGGCGACCAACGAGGTGCGCCTCATCGACCGTCAACTCAAGAAGTCAGGAGACAAATGACATGAAAAAGATTCATCTGGTGTTCGCGTGCGCGTGCGCGCTCGCGCTGAGCGGATGCTTTACCTGGCACGAGACGGCGCCCGTGCAGGTGCAGATGTCGCAGGCGCCGAAGGATCGGGAGACCAAGCTCGCGCTGAGCGGGTTCGCCGCCACGATCACGGAGTACGTACCCGTGTACGGTTACCAGTCCTACTACGTGGATGGTGGGCCGGCGTGGGGACGACACGGACGCCGCGGCTGGTATCCGGGCCACTATGAGACGGCGAGGACCGAGACGCTGATCCCGAAGATCGAGAAGACGGAGGTGTTCCTCCGGCGGGCGCAGAACATCCTGGAGGACAACGGTTTCCTGCTGCGGGCGGTGCCGGCGGACTACAACGTGGACGTCACGTTCGAAGGCCCGTTCGTCAGCGATGACGAACTGAGCGTGGAGTATGCGTGGATGTTCTGCTCCGTCCTGTCCGCCGAATACTCCGTCCAGAACTGGACGGCCAAGCTGCGCATTTACGACAACAAAACCGGCCGTGTCGTCTTCGCGCGCGAGTACGCGCAGAAGTACGACAACGTGGCGTGGAGTCCGCTGTTCTTCATCGGCCTGGCCGGTTACACGCGCAACACCTACAACTACATGCAGAGCTGGTGCCTGACGGCGCTCACGGACCGCACGATGGCCGACGCCACGGCGTTCCTGTCATCCGCAAAATAGGTCTCCACTCTACCAACTACCAACGATCAACTACGGAGTTAACAATGGCGGGAGAGTATCAGTTTTCGCTTATCGACGTGACGAAGCAGGTCGGGACCAAGACGATCCTGAAAGACGTGTGCCTGAGCTTCTTCTACGGCGCGCACATCGGCGTGATCGGCGGCAACGGCGCGGGCAAGTCGTCGTTGCTGAAGATCCTCGCCGGCCTCGACACGGACATCCTCGGCACGTGCCAGGTCGCGAAGGGGACGAAGGTGGGCTATCTGCCGCAGGAGCCGGAGCTCGACGACTCCAAGACCGTCGGCGAGGTCGTGGAGGAGGGCGTCGCGGAGGCGAAGGCGATGGTCGAGCGCTACGAGGACCTCTGCTGCAACCTCGACGACCCGAAGGCCGCCGCCGAGATGGAGCGCCTTCAGGGAATCATCGACGCGAAGGATCTCTGGAACGTCGACCACAAGGTGGAGATGGCGATGGCGGACATGGGGTGTCCGCCGGCCGACCAGAAGGTGTCCGTCCTTTCCGGCGGCGAGCGCCGCCGCGTGGCGATCGCACGCCTTCTGCTGCAGGAGCCGGACGTGCTGCTCCTTGACGAGCCCACGAACCACCTCGACGCCGAGACGACGTTCCGCCTCGAGGCGTACCTCAAGGATTTCAAGGGCACGCTCATCGTGGTCACACACGACCGTTACTTCCTGAGCGACGTGACCGACTGGATCCTCGAACTCGACCACGGCATCTGCTATCCCTACAAGGGCAACTACGAGGAGTGGCTGAAGCAGAAGGAGGCGATGCTCGCCCGCGAGGCGAAGGCTGAGAAGAGCCGCCAGAAGCTCATCGAGAACGAGCTGAAGTGGATCCAGACGAATCCGTCCGGCCGCCACGCGAAGGCGCAGGCCCGCGTGAAGCGCTACGAGGAACTGCAGAAGCAGGAGGTGTCCACGCGCGAGGACGACCTCGTGATCCGCATCCCGGCAGGTCCGCGCCTCGGCGATCTCGTGGTGCGCGCGGAGCACGTGGCGATGGGCTTCGACGGGCGCATGCTCTACAACGACCTCAGCTTCAACCTGCCGCGCGGCGGCATCGTGGGCGTGATCGGCGCGAACGGCGCCGGCAAGACCACGCTCTTCAAGCTCATCACGGGCGAACTGAAGCCGCTCTCCGGCACGCTCACGGTGGGCGAGACGGTGAAGCTCAGCTACGTGGACCAGACGCGCGCCGAGTTGCAGCCCGACCAGACCGTCTACGAGGCGATCACGGGCGGCGGCGAGTTCGTGCGCCTCGCCGGCACCACGATGATGAACGGCCGCGCCTACTGCAGCCGCTTCAACTTCCGCGGCGCCGAACAGCAGAAGAAGGTGGGGGTGCTCTCCGGCGGCGAACGCAACCGCGTGCACCTCGCGAAGCTCCTCACCGCGGGCGGCAACCTCCTGCTCCTCGACGAGCCGACGAATGACCTCGACGTGGCAACGCTCCGGTCATTGGAGGAAGGTCTTCAGGACTTCGGCGGCTGCGTGATGGTGGTGAGCCACGACCGCTGGTTCCTCGACCGCATCGCCACGCACATCCTCGCGTTCGAGCCGGGTGGCAAGACCACCTGGTTCGAGGGTGGCTACTCGGACTACCACGAGATGCTCGCCAAGCGCAAGTGACGCCGCGGCGGCTTAGGGGAGCGACACTTCCACCTTGAAGAAGCGGGAGGCGCTGTTCGTGGGGGCCACGAACGTGTCGGTGAGTTCGGCCGCGCCCTTGACGGTGTAGACGCGGTCGCCTTTCAGGTCTGGATCCCAGCTGATGAACACTTGGTCGTTTGTGACGGAGATGTTCGCGGTGAAGCGGTCGTCCTCGTCCGTGGGGTCTGTCCCCGCCACGTAATCCTGCCAGAGCGGGATCGACTTGCCGAACGGCGAGGCGCCTTCGGCGAGGCCGTCGTACGCGGCGTCGGTGGCGAACTGCGAGGCGTTGTTCGTGATCGCCGGATATAGCTCGTCGAGGTAGCTGTACGGGACGCTGTGCGTGAGCGTGACGTTGCGCGTGCGCGCGCCGGAGGCGACGGGCTGCGCGTAGGCGCGCGTGGCGACGTTCGCGTTCGAGATCTTGTTCGTGAGAAATGCGCCGGAGGAGGTGCGCGCGAGGAACGAGACGAGGTTGTTCGCGCCGGGAACGCCCATCAGGGTGCCGGCGGGAATCTCCTGCGTGCAGACGCCGTTCTCCACGGGCGCGTTCGCGACGAACCGTCCGTTGACGAACACGTCGAGCGTGGCGGCGCGCGCGTCGGTGACAGCGACGCTGACGGTCAGCGGCTGGTCGGGCGCCGGATTGCCCGAAAGGTTCGGGAAGGACGGCGTGAGGATCGAGGTCGCGGGGCGGAGCGGATAGTTGCGGGGAAGGGTGCCGATGTTCGCGACCGTCGTGTCGAGCGTGGTGAACTTGCCGTCGAGCCAGGCGAGGCGGTCCTTCAGGAACTGCTTGAAGACGGCTGCGTCGCCCGTCGGGCCGCTGAAGCCCGTGCGGTAGAACCAGCGGTTCTCGTTCGCGATGCCCGATTCGCGGATGTAGGCGACGTGCTGGTCGTAGGTGCCGCCGTCCGCCAGAAGCGCGGTCAGGTACGGACGGATGGCAAGGTACTTCTCGCGCAGCTTCATGCAGAAGTAGGGTGAACTGCACCACTCTGCCATGAAGTTCGCGACGTTGCCGCCGGGCGACCAACCGGTCGGCGAGGGATCCTTGAGGTACACCTGCCCGACGTCGTTCGTGCCCCACTTGCGCACCTGCGGGCTGCCGCAGCCCCAGTCGAAGTCCCACACCGGGCCCATGAACATCTTTTCGCCGCGGTCCATGTAGGCGTAGCGGCTCTTGTAGCTGGAGTCGCTGTTGCCCATGATGTACATCGTGAGCCAGAAGCCCGTCATGGAGTCAAGGTCGCAGAGGTCGAGCCAGTTGTTGCCGGCGGCGCTGGTGCCGGTGCCGCCGGTCCAGGCGTCGAAGAGGTCCGTCCAGTAGTTCCGGCAGACGTCCATCATCAGCTCGCTCGTGAAGAGGTACTCGGGCTTGTTGAGCATCACCTTGTAGAGGGAGTCCTTGATGCCGGCGTGGACCTGGAACTGCGAGAGCTCGTCGTACTCGTTGGAGAGTTCGAAGAGGTATCCGCCGCTGATGTCGTTCTTCTTCACGCCCTTGACGGACGAGATGTCGACGGACCCCTGCCCGTTCGTGGGCGTGAACACGCCCGTGTTCACCCAGCTGAAGTTCTCGGAGAACTGCCCCTTGTCCGTCACGCCGATGGCGGCGAGCTGCGCGGCGATCGTCGCGTCCTTGAGCGCGGCCTTGCCGACAGTCTCGGCGGCGTCCTCCCAGTCGTAGATGTTCACGCGGTCTGCGCCCACGCGGATGTGCTGGCAGAACTGGTAGCAGCCGAGGAACTGTCCGTTGAGGATCACGTCCACCCACGTGCTCTTCTGCCACACGGGCACGCCCAGCTCGTGCGACATGTCGTAGGCGATCTTGTTGCGGAGCATGCCCTCGTCGTAGTAGTTCGCGAGCAGCACCCAGTGCTTGTTCTTGTTGCCGTCCGGGTCGAGCCCGAACATGTTGGTCTTCGAGTCGAGCTTGAGCTTGTAGGGTTTCTTGGGAAGGCCCTTCGTGGAGTTGCCGCGCACCTTGATCGTGAGCGGGCCGCTGTAGATTTCCTTGGAGGAGAACTGCGTTTCGCCGAGGACCGTGCGCATCGTCGCGTCGTGCTCCTCCTTCTGCGCGGTGGGCATCAAGCCGTCGTCCGTCTGGATGTAGAGGACGGGAAGCCGGCTCACGTAGTTGCTGCCGATGCCGACGAAGCCGTTCTCGTCATACGCCTCCACGAGCAGCCAATGGCCGTAGTCCGCTGCGGTGACGGTGTAGCTGGCGGAGGTCGCGAGGACGTCGTCGGAGCGGCTGAAGGTGCTGTCCACGCGCCGCCACACGTAGCGGAGCGTGCCGACCGTGGCGCCGTCGTTGGGCGTGACGCCGAACGTCAATTCCGTGCCGGCGGCCACGCGGTTACCGGCGGGTGCGTCGAACGCGACCGTGGCGCGCGGCGCCTTGGCGGTGGCCTGCTGGCCGCTGAACGCGCCCACGCGGCCCGTGCCGCAGAAGACGACGTGGTGGACGTGGTCCTTCACGTTGTCGTTGGCGCTGTACGCCTTGTTGCCTCGGCCCGAGGTGTTGGCGTCGAGCCACGTGGCGCCGTCGGCCGCCGCAAGGACGTGTCCGTTCACGGTGTAGCGCACCTTGTTGGGGCGGACCGACAGGTCGAGCTCGATGCGGACGTCGAAGTACGTCTCCTCCAGGGGCGTGACGTCCGGCGACGAGACTTCCGTCCAGTTACGCGCCGTCCAGCCGACGAACGTGAGGTTGGTGGCGGTTTCGGTCTCGGTGCGGCGCAGGATGAGGCCGGCGTAGGAGTCCGTGGGCGCGGAGGCGTACTCCTCGCCGTTGCGCGAGGCGACGAACGTCATGCGCGAGTCGACGCAGACGGGCTTGTAGCTGCCCGAGCTCGTGGGCGCGGTGAACTTGAGGTCGTTCGGCCCCGCACCCACCTGGAGGTAGCGCTGGCCGTTCTCCTCCTCGAGCGAGGACTGGTCCTGCGCGCTGCGCGTCCACGTGCCGGCCGTATCGGCCCACGTCGTGGCGTTGAGGCCGGAGTAGTCCTCCGTGAACCAGTTGTTCCAGACGAAGGGAACGTCGTCGGCGAAAAGGGCCCCGGCCGTCACGACGGCCAGTCCGGTGAAAATGGAGCGATAAGACATGGTACCCACCTTGTTTTGGTTTGAGATGCCGTTATGATACCAATTTCTCGCCCACCTTGCAAGCCCCGGCCACGTGATTTCGCTTGCAACCGGAAGGGGTTTATGCGATAATTCCAACACTTGGATCCACAATCAGAAATTCAGGAGCACAACAGGAGCATCGAATGAGGAAGACGCTTGCAGGAATGGCGGCGATGTTCATCGCCGGTGCGGCGTGCGCCGCGACGAGCGCGAGCTACGTGCAGCGGGGGCTCATCGCCCAGTGGGACGGCATCGACAACGCCGGCACGGGCGTGCACGACCCGAACGCGACGGTCTGGAAGGACCTGAAGGGGAACCTCGACATGACCCTGACCTCCAAGGGCCGCTGGATGCCGCGCGGCAACTCGCTGTTCGTCTCCGGCCTGGGTGCGCAGGGCGCGAGCGCCGCGCCAGCCTACAAGACCATTGAGGTCGTCTACCGGATGGCCAAGGACGGCGGGCGCCTGCTGTTCGTGAGCGGGCTCGCGTCGCGGATCGTCGCCTTCGATCCGGCGGCGGGCATTCCCAAGAAGCTCTATTTCGACGGAGCCGCTTCGACCAAATACATCGGCTGGTCGCTTGACACGGAGGCCTTCTGTTCGGCGGCGGCAACCTATTCGGGCAATAGCGTCGCGAACGTGTATTCCAACGGCGTCGCCTGCGCCTCTGGCAGCCTCGTCAACGGCTGGGGCGTCGGCGATGGCAAGGTGGCCGTCGGGAACAGGAAGTCCAGCGACACGAGTTACGACTGGACGGGCGAGGTGTATGCCATCCGCCTGTACGACGTGGCGCTGACGGCGGAGGAGATCGCCGCCAACCACGCGATCGACCGGGAGCGGTTTCAGTCCGCGGCGCAGGAGCAGGGGCCCACGGCCGCGGACTACGTGCAGGACGGCCTGCTCGTGCAGTGGGACGGCATCGACAACGTGGGCACGGGCGTTCACGACCCGACCGCGACGACGTGGAAGAACCTCGCGGGCGGCGGCTACGACCTGACGCTCACGAACAACGCCGCCTGGAACGCGGAAGGGCGCGCGCTCGTCGTCAACGGCGTCTCGGCGGCCGGGGCGACGGCCGCGCCGGAATACAAGACAATCGAGGTGGTCTTCAAGCGGACGGCGACCAACGGACGCATCCTGTTCAACAGCGGCATCAAGTCGCGGTTCGTCCTGTTCTCACGACGAAGCGCATCTACCAGGAATTCATCCCCTCCGAAATCAACTTCCTCGCGGCCCGCTATGACGACGGCGGCATCGTGACGGACGTGTTCAAGAACGCCGACGCGCGCAACGACGGCGTGATCGCCAACCCATGGTATCATGCGCCAAGCATCTTCATCGACGGGCGCATCATGCCCGGCAAGACCCCCGACTATCTCTGGTACGGAGAGGTGTACGCCATCCGCCTCTACGGCACGCGGCTGACAAAGGCGCAGCTCGCGCACAACCATCGGATCGACTGCCAGCGGTTCCTCACGAGCTCGAGCTACGTCCAGGAGGGGCTCGCCTCTCACTGGGACGGCATCGACAACGCCGGGCGCGGGCTGCACGACTCGGCGACCAACACGTGGAAGAACCTCGTCCCGGGCGGACAGGACCTGACGCTCGGCACGGGCATGTGGGCGGACTCGGCGCTGATGTGCTTCGGCACGAAAGCCGCCGCCACGGGAACCGTCCACCAGACCTTCTCGTCGCTGGAGACCGTCTTCCGTAACCTGAAATACGACACGTCCGTGATGCTGTTCAGCGCCGGCATCGGCAACAAGTTCTTTGCATTCGGGCCAAGCCATACCCAATGGAACTCCACGGCTCTCGCGACGACCAATTTCACCCGCGGCACGGTCGGAAGCCATACGCTCGCGGGCGTCATCAACAGCGCGGCCTACATCGACGGCTCCCCGGCCCGGCACGAAGCCTATGAAAACTGGTGGGATACCGGAACGAACTACGTGCAGGTGGGCGGACGGGTCCATCCCACGCTCGGCGCGTACGCCTTCACCGGCGACATCTACGCGATCCGGGTCTACACCAATTCAATCTCCGCCTCGAAGGCGGCGTACAACGCGAAGATCGACCGGCAGCGCTTCAAACTGCCCGCGCGGACGCTCACGTGGAACGTGAAGGAGGACGACGCTCTCGCGAGCGGTTTCTTCGCCACGAACGGGAACTGGAAGGTCGTGGAGGACACGAACTCGGTGCCGGGCGCGTCGGACGCGGCCGTTCTGCCGGCGGGCGACTACACGGTGACGCTGGACGACGAGCGGGTGCTGGAGACGCTTGCCATCGAGGATGGCGCGACGCTGAGGATCGCTTTGCCGCAGGACGTGGACGCGACGCCGCTCACGGTCGTGAAGGGCGTCGAGGCGGCGGAGGGCGCGGGGCTGGAACTGGAGGCGAAAGCCTTCAACAAGGCGCATCATCGGGAGCGCGTCACGTTGATCGAATGCGGTACGGACTCGTCCGCCGCGCTCCAGCGTCTGGCGGACAGCCTCAACGCGAACCTGCGCCGCGTCCGCGCCACCGTGGAGGACGGCACGAAGCTCATTTACACCGCGCCGCCCCCCGGCGGCGTGACCATCAGCGTCCGTTAGGAGAGAGGAGCAGTCTATGGTTTTCACGAAGGCATTCAGGAATCGCCGGCATCTGGCGCTGCTTGCGTCGTGCGCGTGTGCTGGCGCCGCTGCGGCGTCGGTGTTTGACGACGCGCGGCTGTGGTGGAAGTTCGACAACGGCGGCGCGGACGGCGCGGTCGTGCAGAAAAGCGAGATCCACGACGCGCGGGACCCGTCCGCCGCCGTGCCGACGGCCGTGTACGGCGCGCAGGGCGGTCCGCTCTGGTCGCGGATGGACGTGCGCCTCCCCACCCAGCGCAAGACCGTCAACTGCACCGCGCTCTACGCGCCGTGCGAGACGCGCTACACGACCACGAACCAGTGTTTCCAGGCGAGTCTGGAGTTCGGCAACATCCAGGTGGACAGCAAGGACATCACGGTCGTCGCCCGCGTCATGCACGACGGGAACGCCGTGTCGGCGGCGGACTGCGTCCTTTTCAACAACGGCTACAACTGGACCGAGTCCATCAGCCAGGCGTTCGGTTTCATCAAGGGCTCCAGCACGCGCGGACCGGGCACGCTCTTCTACCCGTATGCGTTTCTGGCCCGGACCTATCCCGGCGGCAGCGACAAGAAGATGTCGATGTCGGTGGGGCAGTGGTACGACGTGGCCTACAGCCTGCGGCTGGGTGAGGACGGGACGAACTACATGACGTTCGTCGTCTCCGGCGACAAGGGACTGAACCAGCAGACGGTCGCGGTTGCGAGCAACTACGCGAGCGGGCCGGCGAAGACGACGACGCGTCTCCCGGGCATGACGAGGCATACGGGGTGGACGAACTACAGCCCGTCCCTTTCGCAGAACACCGGCGACGTCCACAAGCACTTCAGCGGATGGGTGCACCAGCTCGCGGTGTGGGACCGCGCGCTCACGGTGGACGAGATCAAGGAGGCGTTCGGCACGGCGGAGCCGTCCGCCGCCGACCCCTACGCCGACGCCGTCCACTGGTGGCGGTTCGACCGCGACATCAACGGCGACGGCCTCGTGCAGACGAACGAGGTGCGCGACGTGCGCTTCTGGGGCGGCACGAACGCGAACGCCTACGCCCGCGCGCACGTCGTGCCCACGGCGAAGAGCGGGCCGTTCGGCGGGCCGCGGTGGCAGGACGCGGACGTCTACCTGCCGGGGCGCGGCGTGACGGTGCGGAGCCCCTGCATGGACTTTCCCATCGCGACGAACGTCACGGTCAACGCGGCCGGCGAGACGATCTACTCCGCGTGGCATACCACGCTCGACGTGCCGCGCGCCGCGATCGCCGGTTCCTCAACGGTGATCGCCCGCATCCGTCCGCAGGTGCACTACGGCGCGTTGCCGGGCGCGTACGGCTACTTCTACAACAACGGACTCGACTGGGGCAACTGGTCGGGGTACCAGGTGGGCGTTGCCAGAGCTGGCAGCGGAGCCTCCGCCACCTCCGGCACCAACCTCATCCTGGGCATCTGCATCGCGCACTCGCAGTACTATTTCAGCACCTTGACGCTGACGACGAACGAGTGGTACGACGTCGCGTTCGTCGTGAACGACGCCGGCAAGGACGCCGAAGGACATGACCTGACGGACTCCGTGACCGCCGTCCTCTGCAGCAAGGCGCACGGCTTCAAGTTCGAGACCAAGAACATCTCCACCGACGCCTATTCCACCTACAAAGTCTTCGGCCAGATCCGGTTCGGCAGCGAGGGGGCGTACACGGGGCTGTCGGACTACTACAACGCGACGAAGGGGGCAATGATCAACAACGGCAACGCCACGAAGAGCTTCAACGGGCAGATCCACCAGGTGGCCGTGTGGGACCGGGCGCTCACGGTGGACGAGGTCGCGGCGGCGTTCGGCCA
>ONRL01000051.1 GCA_900320225.1 uncultured Lentisphaerota bacterium | reverse complement strand
CGCGTTCAGCAGGGCGCGCCCCGACCAGGCTTGCGGTTCCCAATACTGATCGTCCCTGAACCCCGGCGCGACGAGGAACACGCCGTGCCGGTCGGCCCACCGCGTCCAGCCCAGCTTGCCCGACACCTCCGCCTCCCCCTCGCAGTTGCGCCCGCCGAAGATCACGAGCGTCCGCCACGTCCGCCCCTTCACGGGCTTGTACCCCTCCGGCACGCGGTACCACACCTTCGGCGCGGGGTTGTGCGATGCCCGCGTGTGGACGGTGACAGAGGAAACGAGCGTAGCATCAACGCGGAAAGTGGCGGTGCAATATACCAGCGCAAGTATAGACAACAGATTCCGCATCATCGCTTTTGAATCTTTCCGTCTTTCATTTCGTATGTAATCTGATTGAACTCGTCGTTAAAGCATCCTTGTTCATAGATTTCTCGCCTTTTCCTCGCATAGTCACTTGATAGCCACAAACAATCCTTTGTCGACATCCAGACTGGATTTCTCGTTGATAGCCACATGTCATTCGATTGAAGCCCCCCGATCCCATCAATAACCGGAATATAAGCGTTAAACGGCATCACGTCATGTCCATGCCGATCATTAGTCCAGAACAGCTGCCACACGTGGTTGCTTGCTGAATATTTCATCCCTACGCCATCAATTCGCGCCTTTAATTTGGATGAAGCATCGTTATCCGCCATAGGCGAAGGATTGTCTCCTCCAAGGAATGACCCAAATTCCCGTGAAATCGCAAGCCCTGCAACGAGCATATCCCTAAATTTCTTTCGCTTTACAAGATATAGATCATCCACGCAAACCCAGTGACAGTTACTGAAATCGGCACTAAAAAGGTCATCGGGAAGCAGAGCATTAATATCTTCCCCCTTCAAGAAATCCTTTCGCGCATTGTTGCCATCCGTAATGCTCCTGGCCAACACATATTCGATTTTCGCTATATTTGAAAAGAAATCAAACGGGGAGAATTTAAAATCAGCAGAAAGGCACATCTTCTTTTCTTCCCTCAACATGCCGGCAATTTCTGACTGGGTGTTTTGAAACACCTTTTTATCTCCTCTGGAGATTGCACATTCACACCTTTCTGCCAAGTTCTGAAAGGCTACCATCTCCGAAATAAATCCGTTTCGAATATACTCAATGTATAGGCGCCCAGGTGCCAATTTCTGCCAAGGCTTATATTCGGCCGAATCAAGCTCCCTGACGCCACAATAATCGAAGCGGATTGAACGAGAAAGAAAAACTCCATATCCCTCTAAAGAAATTTTTTGCGATGCTCTCCGGTGCCCTGCATCCATGAGCGTTCTTCTTTCACATCCAAAGTGAGAAAACAAGAAGAAAACAGAAAACAGAAAGCAGAAAGCAACCGAGTTTCTCACCAACACCATCATGGCAACCTCATCTCGCTATTCACTCCAATACTTAGCATGGATCAACCATATCACACTCATCGAATGTATCGATACAAGATTATTTGTTTGCTCTGCATTATATGTCACAAAATACACCTCCTTTGAAACGATGCGAACAGTGTCTATTTCATTTTGCGACCTACCCACATTCATAAGAATTCTAATTGCCTTCTCCATGCATTCGGCAGGTGTGGGTTCCAACGCACTTCGCCCAATTCCCTCTGCTGCGACGGCTGCCAAACAGGCTTCTAAGAAATCTCCTAACCCCGACTGCATTATGTCCCCCTTAACTTTATTTGCGATCAGTTGAGTAATAACATCTAAAAGGGTTTGTCCAATGCGATAAATGTTTGGATCAAGTACATCGCCAATAGGAAGTCCGGGGCCTAACAGATAAAATAATGAGTCGCACGTTTTCTGTATCGTAAATGAAAAAGGGATCCAGAAGGCTCCTTCAAAATCAACCCCCGAAACAGGTTCGTTTCCCCCGTACGCCAGCTGGTTCCACCCGTCAGGGTACCCCAGCGGGTCGGCCGTCAGCCACTTGCCGAGGCCGGGGCGGTAGTTGCGGAAGAGGAAGGCGTAGCCGAGGCCGTCCACGTGCGGCTTGCCGGTGAAGAGGGCGTCGGCCGCGCGGGAGCGCGGCCCTCCCGGTGCGGGGTCGCCGAAGGACGTGAGCGAGGCCGCGACGTAGCCCCCGGCGCCGTCGGCGCCGAGCGTCGTGCCGAGGACGTCGTTGAACATCACGCCGTCGGCGGACGACAGGATCGGGCTGCCGCCGTTGGGATGCGGCTCGTTCACGTAGGAAGTCGAGCCGCGCCGGATGAGCGCGAGGTCGTCCCAGAGGAAGGACTCGGAAAAGCGGCAAGAGTGCCGCTTCCCCGAAGCTGGGCCGTCTTTCGCGGACGGGATACCGTCTTTCGCGGGTCCGTCGTACGTCGCGGTGGCGAGCTGGCCGTCGACGTGGTAGGTGAAGGTGCGGCGCTCCCTGCCGTCGATGACGGAGAGGACCTTGTCGAGGTAGCCGTAGCGGTAGGTCTTCGTGCCCTCCTTCACGAGGCGGCCCGCCGCGTCGTAGGCGTACTCCGTCACATTGCCGTCGGGATCAGTGGAAGATACGAGCTGGTTCGCCCCGTCGTAGGCGTACTTCGTGACCCTGCCGCCGACCTCCTTCTCGAGGATGTTGCCCGCCGGGTCGTAGGCGTAGCGCTCGGCAACCTTCCCGTCCTCGCCCGTCACCGCGACGAGCCGCCCCTTCGCGTCGTAGGCGTAGTTCTGGAGGACGCCGTTCGCGCGGCGCGCGACGATCTTTCCGTCCTTTCCATACGTGTATCGCACCTCGGCCGCCTTGCCGTCCGCGCGGAGCAGCGTCTTGGAGGCGAGCCGTCCGCACTTCGTGTACGCGAACGCGATCGTCCGCCCGTCCACGGCCTGCCGCGCGACGCGTCCCGCCCTGTCGTAGGCGTACGCGACGCGCCGGCCGTTGGACGCGATCTCCGCGAGCCGCCCGTACTTGTCGTACGCGCGCGTCTCCTCCGAGACGACCTTCCCCTCCGCGTCCTTCGTGACGCGCCGCGTGCGTTGCCCCCAGGCGTCGTAGGCGTATGCGCTCGTGACGCCGTCCTCGCTTTTCTCCGCGAGGCGTCCGAAGTGGTCATAGACGTAGGTCTCGGCCTTCTTCCCGCGCGTGTGCTTCGCAATCCGCCCCCAGGCGTCGTAGGCGAACGTCTCCACCTCGTGCGGGCCGTACACGACCTTCGTCACGCGGTCGTGCCTGTCGTACTCGCGCCTGACCGTGCGCCCGGCCTTGCCGTCCTTCGACGAGACCACCTCCCTCAGAAGGCCGAAGTCGTCGCGCACGTAGTCGGTGATCTGCCCCGCCGCCGCCCCGCGCCGTCGTAGGCGTAGGCGACCTCGGACGCGTCGGGGAAGATCTCCTTCGCGACGCGCCCGAACGCGTCGCGCGCGTACCTCTTCGCGCGCCCCTCCTGGTCCGTGTACGAGACGGGGCACCCCGCGCCGTCGTACGCGACCTCCACGGACTGCGCCAGCTCATCGCCCGCGCGGCGTTCCATCCGCGCGATCTGCCCGGCGGGCGTGTACGCGCACGTCGTCACCACGCCGTCCGCGTCCGTCGCCCGCACCGGGCGGTTCCACCTGTCGTACTCGAACGAGGCCGTGCGCCCGAACGCGTCCGTCACCGACGCGGGACGGCCCCACTTCGTGTAAACGACCTTTGCCTCGCGCCGCCCGTCCGTGAGGCGCACGGGGCGCCCCTCGCCGTCGTAGGCGACCGTCACGGTGCGTACGGCCCGGCCGTCCGCGTCCAGCTGCGAGACGGAGACGGGGTTCCCCGCCTTGTCGCACGCGAACGCACGGACCGGCTCCACGTCCGAGGAGTCTGCGGATCGGCGCGTCTCGCGCACAAGATGCCCTGCGCCGTCGTATTCGAAGTTGCGGTCGTTGCCGAGGCGGTCGCGGACACGCGTGGCTCGGCCCGTCGCCTTGTCGTAGCGGAACGAGACGACGTCGCGGCCCTTGCCGTCCACCACCTTGCGGACCTTGCCGAGGTAGGCGACGTCGTAGCGCATGAAATAGTAGACCGTGTACTTCCGCCCCGAGAACTCCGTGACGCCGAACACGCCCGTCTTCGCGTTGAAGTCGAACGCCGCCGTGCGGCCGGCCCGGTCCGTCAGCGTGACGGCGCCCGTCCGCTTCCCGTAGGCATAGGCGTGGGCACCGTCAGAGAGGAGCCGCCCCGCGATCCGGCCCGTGTGCTCGACCTTCGACTTCGGCTGCGCCGAGCGGAGGTTGCGCCGCCGGTCCTCCAGCGTCTCGGACTGGACCTTCATATCCTCCGCGAACGCGCCCTGCGAGACGCGGGAGAGGTAGTTGCCCGCATAAGCGAAGAGCACGGGGTCGAAGTCCGCCGTCTTCAGGGAAACGAGGCGGGGGCGCACGGCGGGGACGACCTGCCCGTCAAGCGTCTTGGGGAGGACGAGGAGCTGTCCCTTCGCGTAGGCGAGGCGCGTCTCAACGCCGTTCACCTTCACGGACTCGGCGAGGCCGTCCGCGTTGTAGGCGAGTTCCACGAACGCCTGGCCGTCCTGCGAGACGGAGAGGAGGCGGCCGGCCTTGTCGTACGCGAACGCGATTGAACGACCCGAAGGGGCTCCGACGCGCGCGAGCCGCCCGTCGCGGTAGGCGAGCGTCCAGCCCTCCAGGGCGCGCTTCCCCGTGAACGTCCACTCGCCGGAGCGCTGGTAGTCGGCCTTCGGCGTGTCCGCCTCCCAGTCCGCGAAGGGCGTCCAGAACCCGCGCCCCTTCTTCGCCTCCTCCCAGAGCGCCACCTTCACGGCGTCCTTCGGTTGCTTCTCCTTCTTGGGACGGAACTTGATCCTCTCGCCCCACGGCGTCGTCCAGAGCACGCCGTCCCTGTCCCATACGGCGGAGGACTCCAGCTGCGGCGAACGCCACGCGAAGCCGAACAGGCCTGTCTTCTCCGAGGCCGACTCGTACATGAGCTGCACGGGGCAGCGCAGCTCCGGCGTGAAGTTGGCCGTCCCGAGGGTGCGGGCCTCCACGAAGCCGTCCGCCGTCAGCGACGCGCGCCCCGCGAGGAGCGGCCGCGACTCGAACGAAAGACGTTCCGCCGCAGCGGCCGAGACGACAGCAAATCCACACACGGCCACGCAGGCCAACTTTGACATTCCACGCATAATCTCCTCCTTCGGTTGCGGTGAAAGTTTAGCACAACAATAACGGTGTGTCAACGGCATCAGGCGTAGCTGTGCATGCCGGAGAAGAGACGGGAGAGGTTGATCCACGTGAGCGTGAGGACCACCATCAACGCGCCCGCGATGAGGAAGGCACGGTCTGCCCGCGGCGAGAGACGCGGACGCAGGTGGAAGTAGGCGGCGTAGAGGAGCCACGTGGCGAGCGACCACATTTCCTTCGGGTCGAACTGCCACCAGTGTCCCCAGCAGACCTTCCCCCACGCCGCGCCCAGCACGAGCCCGACGGTGAGCAGGAAGAACCCGAGTCCCACGAGACGCCGCCCGGCCCCCAGCGCCGCGCGCACGAGCAGCACGTAGCCGATCACGTACGCCCCCACGTGCGGCACGAAGAACGGACTCTGCAACGCCGGCATCAGGTGCTTCACGCTCCCGTCCATGAAGAACCCGACGGGAATCAGCACGACCGCCAGCAGGATGGAATCGACGAGCAGCGTGTCCCGCCGGTCAAAACGCAACGAAACGAACGTGAGCGCCGGCAAAAGCGCCGCCGTGCAGATCAGGAACTCGTACATGTTCTGCATCGGCGGATGCCCCGTGGAGAATCCCCGATGCACGAGCATCGCCACGGCCCCGAGGAACGCCAGCGCGTACAATCCCCACACGGACTTCGTCACGCGCCGTACCGGGGTGGCGAACGAAGCCGTCCGTTTCAGATAAGCCCAGACGTAGGCAAAGGCGCCCAGCAGCAACAACACGGCGCCGAACGCGACCAGGGGCAGTCCCACGTCCTTCACGCACAGCAGGATGGTGAAGTAAAGCGGCTCTCCCGTGCGGGAATCCCTCGCCACCTCGCCCGTGCGCGGGTTCGCCATCTCCTGGTAGGAACTCTGGTATACCCACCACGGACGCACCACGAGCGGATGGTTAACGGAGATCTCCAGATTCTCGCCCTTCTCGTTCCGCACCTTGCTCGTGTACTGGCGCACCGTCCCCGTGTCCTCCCACCGGTCGATGACGAACGACTGCAGCGTCAACTGGTCCGTGCCCGCCACGTCGCCCGACTGTCCTGGGCCGAGCTTCAGGCACCCTTCCTCGCCACCGCCGACTTCGTTGACCACCCACCCGCCGAGGACGAGCGCGAATCCCAGATGCAACGCCAGCAGGGCCGGACGCCCCATCATGCGGGAACAGACGGCGGCGCTGAGCACGGCCAAACCCGCCAAGCACCCCACGCCGTACACTTTCACCGTCTCCAGCGCCCAGTCGGCTCCTTTGCACGCCAGCGCCACGGAGACGGCCGCCATGCCCGTCAGCACGAGAGACGGCAGTCCCCCCGGCCCTCGGACCCTCGCCGCCACGCCACGGACAAGTTGGAGGATGCACGTCATGAAATGCAGCAGGCTGAAAGGATTTCAGACGGTTCGGCCATGCGGCCCGCGCCCGACGTACCGCAGGCGAGATCGCCCACCCCCGGCGACACGATGCGCACGCCGCGCGCAGCGAGCGCCGCGACGTTCGCCTGCGTGGCAGGATTCTCCCACATGCCGTCGTTCATCGCCGGCGCCACCACAACCGGCGCCTTCGTCGCGAGCAGCGTGGACGAAAGCAAGTCGTCCGCGATGCCGTGTGCCATCTTCGCGAGGATGTTCGCCGTCGCCGGCGCCACGACCACGAGGTCGGCGGACGCCGCGAGCGACACATGTCCGGGCTTCCAGTCGCGCGGATCCTCGAAGAGGTCGCATTCCACCTCGTTGCGCGAGAGCGTGCGAAACGTGAGCGGCGTCACGAACGCGCGCGCGTGCTCCGTCATCACCACGTGCACGTCGTCGCCCCGCTTCACGAGCAGGCGCACGAGTTCGCACGCCTTGTAGGCCGCAATCGACCCCGTCACGCCCAGCACGACCTTCATCACATCCTCCCGCTCCGCGCGTCGATGAGGTCGCAGAGCCGCTTGTAGGCGAGCCCGAGCTCGTCGTTCGTGACCTGGTACATGTACTCGGGCGCGCGGGCCATCTCGCCTTCCGCGTTCGCGAGGCGGCGCTCAATGGACTCCGGCGAGTCCGTACCGCGTCCCTCGAGACGCTCGCGCAGCGCGTCGAGGCTCGGCGGGTTGAGGAACACGTCCATGTAGCCCACGCGCAGCGGATCCGTCGCCGGCAGGTGGTGGAACACGTAATGGCGCACCTTCGCGGCGCCGACCACGTCGATGTCGAGGATCATCGAGTTGCCCTCGTTCAGCACGTCGATGATCGGCTGCTTGAGCGTGCCGTAGTAGTTGCCGTGCACCTCCGCGGATTCCAGGAACGCATCTTCGGCCAGCAGCTCGCGGAACCGCTCGACCGTCAGGAAATGGTAGTCGATGCCGTCTTCCTCTTCGCCGCGCGGCGCACGCGTGGTACAGGAGATGGAATACTGCAGGTCGGGGTATTCCTGCAGAAGCATGTCGATGAGCGTGGACTTCCCGCAACCGGAAGGCGCGCTCATCACGATGAAAAGTGGCTTTGTTTGCATGGCGCACATAGTATACCACAGGCGAATGGAGAATGGAGAATGGAAAATGGAGAATGCGGATATGGGGAGCCGCCATCTTGGCGGTTTACCGGGACAACGGACTGAGGGCGACGCGGCGGAACTCGATGGGGCACCCCTCGCTCTGCAGCTGGATCTTGCCCCGCGCCGGGGAGAGGCGCGTGAGGCGGTTCACGCACGCGCCGTTGAAGTAGAAGGTGGCCGTATCGCCGGAACAGACGATCTCCGCCGTGTTCCATTCGCCGATTGGTTTCTCGTTCGCCGCCGGACGCACCGTGTAGGTGTCCGTCCAATCGCGCGCGATGTCGGACCGACAGAGGCGGTCGTTGCCGACCAGCCGGACGGTTCGCCCCCCCTTCTTGTGGATGGCGTACTTTCCGCCCAGGCGTTCCTCGCCGGCCTCGCCCTCCACGAAGATGTCCGGACGGTCCTTCTTCCCCACGGTCCACAGGTCGCCGGAAGCCCCCACGATGAGGTTGTATTCGTGCGACAGCATCCACGTGTTCCCGAAACCGCCGTCCGGCCCAGTCGAGTGGAACAGGATGCCGCTGTCGGGTGCCTTGTCCTTCTTCGAGCCCAGGTTCGGCGCGCCCGTCCAGCGGTACTCGACCACAAGACGGTAGTCCGAGAACTCCTCGCACGTCGTGAGGCAGCCGAACTCCTCGCCGCTCACGTGGATGACGCCGTTCGTGACGGTGAACACGCCCTTCGGGTCGCAGTTCACGCCGCGTCCGCGGATGAACGTGTACCAGTTGGTGAGGTCGCGTCCGTTGAACAGTTCCCGCGCCGCCGCCACGCGCTCGAGGCACGTGCAACCGGAGAGACACGCGCAGCCGGAGAGACACGTGCAACCGGAGAGACACGTGCAACCGGAGAGAACTCCCGCCATGCCACACAACGCGACCACTCCCACGGACAACCATTTCTTCACGTTCATAACTTCTCCTTCACGTTCATAACTTCTCCTTGGCCCGCGATTATATCAGAACCTATCGTTTTCGGCAACCGTTCTGTTGGTATATTATATTCTCCCACCGCCCGTTCCGCACCGTAATCGCATTTCTTACAAACCACTTCCTATTCCGCACCATAATCGCACGCCGGCAATCACCCTGCCCCCTGTTCCACACCGTAATCTCGCCACAAAGACAACTGCAGCGCCCGACCACAACAGCGTAACCCTCGAGCAGCAAATGTCATTCGGGGACGGCGGGCCCCTTCCCGTTCGGAACTGAGGGGGCACGCGCCTGCACGCCTACGGTAGCGAAGGCCTTGCGTCAATAATGCGTACAGGTATGGCAAGTCAATGTAGAATGGTGCCGTCAGGCGACCCGGCGGCGAAGCAGCCAGCTGATTACATTCTTCGGAATGCGCGAACGGCCGGGCTTGCGCACGTATTCTTCCCCGTTCGCGGGTATGCAGTCGGGATCCAGCCGCAACGCGAGCGCGGCTTCGAGCGAGATGAGCGTCCCCTCGCACTCCCCCAGTATCTCCCGCGCGACTTCACGCGCACGAACCAATCCTGCCTGCAACCCGCCTGCGACATCGGCCGGTACGGGCGTGGGAGACGCGGCCGTTTCGGCGGCAACGGGTGCCGGAGCGGGATTTGAGTCGGCCGGCGGCGAAGCGGGCGCCGAATCGGGATTGGGTTCGACCGGTTCCGGCACGGGCAGGAGCATCTCGGGCGGCACGGGTTCGCCGGTACCACACGCTTGGCGGAAGCGCTTCGCCATCGCCTTGTAACGCATGATCGTGGAGTATTTCTCGAACAGGTCGGGCGCTTCGCGCTGAAAGAGGCGCTTGATGCCGCCCCTGCGCCCCACGATCCGGCCGCTTACGTCAAACCGGAGGGTGTTGTCCACGAAGCACTCGAGGTCCTCCAGGAGCGAACCGAGCCGGATCGCCGCCTCGGGCGAACCGCGCGCGACCCGAAGCGCCGCGCGGATCGCGTCGAAAGTCGGGCGCGGGTTCAGCGTGCGGTGCCTGCGGATCTCACGCCGCTCGGCGGCGAGCTTCCGGCGGCGTTCGCGCTCGCGCGCGTAGTATGTCGGGCGCCGAAGTCGGCGAAGGACAAGCGAGAGGCGCCTGTAGAGGAGCGTCGCCACCGTGTAGACGCCGAAGAGCGCGGCCAGGGTTAGTAGCAGGGACACCTTCTCCTCGAAGGTGCGCGCGTTGCGCCTGAAGAAAGCCCCGAACGTGCGCGGGACGTGTCCGATAGTGTGGCCGTTCTTGTACGCCTCGTACCAGAACGCCCGCCGATAGCTCTCCGGGTCAAGGCGCAACACATGGACGAGGAACCCGTCAACCAAGCTCTCGAGCGTGAGCGGCACGGGCTCGGCATGGGGGCGCATGACGCGGCAACCCCTGCTTTCAAGATATTCTTCTACGACTTTTCGCATGTGCTGGACCTTTTTTGTCCCGACGCCATAATCTTATCATGTCCGCCGCCGGGAGAACAGAGGGGAAACTGTCAAATGAATTCAAAGGAAGTGTATGAAAAATGTAGCGGAATGCATACAAGGACGGAACGTCCGCGGGCTTTCCCGAAAGGCGACCGGCTATGCGACCATGGTACGGAACATTGGCAACAGGGGCGTGCGACCACGGTGCGGAACATTGTCAACAAGGGCGTGCGACTACGGTGCGGAACGGGGGAATAGATGGTAATGATGCGACTACGCTGCGGAACGATGGCGGAAAATCGCGTTTGTCACGACCTCCATATTAGAGCGGCTTATCAGACTCTGCGTGCCCTAGCGGTCAAGCTAAGGGTTAAATTAACGGCAAAGTTAACTGTCAAGCTAACGCCCGATCTTGGAGTGAAGCACTTGCGCGCACGACTCTCGTTCAAAAGGGACTGTTATGTTTTTGCTTGCACGTGCAGGAGAAGATTAAAGAAATCGCAGTCTTGTGAGCCTCCAGATTTGTTTCTACTTGCCCGCAAGGGGGAATTAGTGTAAAATATGCGCGTTTTACAGCTAATTGGAAAAAAGAAGATGGCTAATGAAAACAAAGTGGGGAAGCGGATCAAGACGTACCGCGAAAACCTGAAGATGACGCTCGCCGATCTGGCCGAGAAGAGCGGCGTGGGGGCGGCGGTGATCGCCTCGATCGAGGACGGCGAAGTACTGCCCGCGCTGGGCGTCCTGACGAAGCTCTCCCGCGCCCTCGGACAGCGCCTCGGCACGTTCATGGACGACCAGTTCAAGCCCGACCCCATCATCACCCGCGCCGACCAGCTCTCCTCCGTCAAGGTGGCCCACGAAGGTGAAAACCCGGCAGGCTACGCCTACTACTCGCTCGCGATCGGCAAGCCCGACCGCCACATGGACCCCTTCCGCATCGAGTTCACCGCGAACGCGCCCACGTCGCCGTCCAGCCACGAGGGCGAGGAGCTCATCATCGTCCTCGACGGCACGATTGAGCTCACCTACGGACCCGAGACCACGGTGCTGCACGCGGGCGACACGGCGTACTACAACAGCGTCGTGACGCACTCGCTGCGCGCGCTCGACGGCAAGCCCGCCTCGATCTACGGCATCGTGTTCCTGCCGTTCTAACAGGGAGTCCCACATGTTCAAGCTCACGGACCCATTCGGTTCGGCGCCCACGCAGGCGCCGTTCGCCCAGAGCGTCAGCCGCGGCGTGCCCTGGCACAACCTGCCCGTCACGCGCGAGTACACGCTCGGGCAGCTCCTCGACCAGACGATCGCGCGCTGCGGCGAGAACGACGCCGTCGTCTACGCCGACCGCGACTTCCGCCTCACCTGGTACGAGTTCGGCGAGGAGGTGGACCGCCTCGCGCGCGGCCTCATGGCGCTTGGCGTGAAGCGCGGCGAGAAGATCGCCCTCTGGGCCACGAACGTGCCCCACTGGGTGGTGCTCATGTTCGCGGCCGCCAAGATCGGCGCGATCCTCCTGCCGCTCAATACGAACTACAAAGAGCACGAGATGGACTTCGCGCTCTCGCAGTCCGACACGGAAAACCTCTTCATCATCTCCGGCTACCGCGACTGCTCCTACGTGGACGTGATCTACACGCTCGTCCCCGAGCTGCGCGAACAGCCGCGCGGCGTGCTGAAGAGCGCGAAGTACCCGCACCTCAAGCGCGTGATGTTCCTCGGCGGCGAGAAGCACCGCGGCATGTACTCGCTCAACGAGGTGCTGTCCCTCGCGGTGGAGACGCCGTGGGAGGACTACCTCGCGCGCCAGGCCGAGTGCGACGTAAACGACGTCGTGAACATGCAGTACACGAGCGGCACCACGGGCTTCCCGAAGGGCGTGCAGCTCACCCACCGCAACATCGCGAACGACGGCTTCTGGATCGGCGCGTGCCAGAACCTCACCTGCCGCGACCGCGTGTGCATCCCCGTGCCGCTGTTCCACTGCTTCGGCTGCGTGCTCGGCGTGATGAGCTGCGTGAACCACGGCTCCTCGATGGTGTTCCTCGAGAAGTTCGACCCCCTCCAGGTGATGGCCTCGATCGAGAAGGAGAAGTGCACGGCCGTCTACGGCGTCCCCACGATGTACATCGCGATGCTCGACCACCCGCTCTTCAACAAGTTCGACTTCCACTCCCTCCGCAGCGGCATCATGAGCGGGTCCGCCTGCCCCGTGCACCGCATGCAACAGGTCGTGGACCGCATGTTCATGAAGGAGGTCTGCAACCCCTACGGCCTCACCGAGTCCGGCCCCGTGATGACGATGACGCGCTCCTTCGAGCCGTCCATCGAGCGCAAGTGCCAGACGATCGGCCAAGCCCTCCCCGGCGTGGAGGTGGCGATCATCGACCCCGAGACCGGCGACCTCGCACCCATCGGCACCGACGGCGAGATCTGCTGCCGCGGCTTCAACTGCATGAAGGGCTACTACAAAATGCCCGAGCAGACCGCACAGTGCATCGACGAGCGCGGCTGGCTTCACTCCGGCGACATCGGGCGCATGGACGCGGACGGCTACTACTACATCACCGGACGCCTGAAGGACCTCATCATCCGCGGCGGCGAGAACATCTCCCCGAAGGAGGTCGAGGACTTCCTCGGCACGATGCCCGGCGTGAAAGACGTGGCCGTGGTGGGCTGCCCTTCCAAGAAATACGGCGAACAGCCCGCCGCGTTCATCATCCCCGCCGACGGCGCGGACATCAAGGAAGAGGACGTCGCGGACTTCTGCCACAACAAGATCTCGTGGTTCAAGATCCCGAAGTACGTCCACTTCATGGACATCTTCCCGATGACCGCGTCGCAGAAAATCCAAAAGTACAAGCTCCGCGAACTCGCCGCCCAGCTCTGGCCCAACGCCTAACACCCTTGGTGCCTCTCTCGCCGGGCGGGTCGCGCTCCTGCGCGACCATGCCCTCCCACGGGAGGGCGCAACTTGTTGCGACCGCCGTTCCGCACCGTAATCTCACCGGCCGCGATCACTTTCCCCTTGCGCGGAAGGCAAGGGAAATGGTACAATTCTGCCATGAAAAAGTGTATTTCCCTTTGTGCGGTGGCGCTGGCCGCCGGAATCGGCTACAGTGCGACGGTCGACCTCGCGCAGACCGGCGACCTCGCGCTCGCGGCGCTCGACAACGCGGCCGAGTACGTCAACAGCGGCGCCGAGCGGCGCACGCTCACGGTGACGCCGACGGCGAACGTCACCAACTCCTGCCTCATCACCGGCAACATCAGGCTCGTCAAGGCGGGGACCGCGACACTCGCCCTCTCCAACGGCTCGAATGCCTTCACAGGTGGCGCCGACGTGCAGGCAGGCATCTTGGAGGCGACGGCGGCGGGCGCGCTCGGCTCGGGGCAGATCGACGTGGGGTCCGCCTCCGCGGCCAACCAGGTGCGGTTCAGCCTTCCGGCCGGCAGCGCCATCGCCAACGCGATCCACGTCCGCGCGTCCGCGCGCAGCTATCCGGCCATCAGCGTCCACGGCGGCGGCAACTCCGTGGCGAACGGCCTCCAGTTCAACGGCGACATCACGGCCGACGGCGACCTCTACGTGTTCGACGACGCCTCGTGGGTGCCGGCGAACGGCCAGACGGGAGGAACGTATTCGAACACGCAGGCCAACCAGTACAGCGCCATCTTCCGCGGCGCGGTGACCGTGTCCGGCGACGTATTCGAACTCATTCCGTACTGCAAGGTCTACTGCTACGGGAAGGTGACCGCGCCGCTCTTCCGCATTGGCCGCGAGAATACTCTCAACACGTTGGCGCGCGGGTACGTCTATCTCGTAAACTCTGAAAACGACGTTGGGACCTTCCAGTGCAACTACTGTTCGTTCATCGCCCAGAAGGCGGATTGCTTCAAAGATGCGGTGATCGATTGGAGCCACGCCTTCTCGGAGGCCGCAGGCGAAACTGCGCGCGGGTACTACGATGCCAACGGCAAAGACCAGCGTATCGCCTACTTCAAAGGCGCTCAATTGCCGCCTCGCGCCCGCGCGTGCTATCTTGTCAAGAACTCGGACACCACCAAGGTGCCAACGCTGACGCTCGCCGGATCGGGCGTTGCGGGCGACAATCTCTCGACGGACGCGTGGTTCTCGAAGCTCAACGGCACGTACAACCTGTGCCTGGACGCGCCGGATTTCACGTATGCGCTCAACGGCTCGCATGTCGGCCGGCCCAACACGGGCATCGCCGCCGTCACCGTGAAACGCGGCACGCTGCGCGCCACGGGCTACGCGTCGTACCCGAACGCGAAGTCCCTGAGCGTGGGCACGAACGCCGTCTTCTCCCTCGAAGCGGTCACCAACAATGCGCTCTCCGCGCTCGCCAACGTGTCCGTCGCCTCGGGCGGCGTCTTCCGCGTGACCGAGACGAGCGGCGCAAATCCGTTCGGGACGGTGCCGCAGATGGTCCTGTCCCTCGATTCGCACGCGACGTTCGAGCTCCCGTCCGGGTTCACGGCGTACGTGACGGAACTCTGGATCGACGGCAAGCGCCACGCGGGCGGCGTCTACTCCGGCGTGGCGGCGGGGGCCGCGGAGAAGCTGGACGTGCTCTCCGGAGACGGAAAGATCGTCGTCTCGGATTATTCCCCGGCCGTCGAATCGCGCACCTGGACGGGCGCGGGCCCGGACGACCTGTTCTCGACGGCGGCGAACTGGGACGGCGCCGTGCTGCCGACGTTCGGCGACGGATCGTTGCTGGCCACGTTCGCCACGGGCGGCACGCGCGCGGAGATCGACTCGGCCACGTCGTTCAACGGAATCGTCTTCGACCTGCCCGAGGGCGCGTCCGCGTTCACCCTTGCGCGCTCGGCCGGCACGGAGCTGGTGAAACTGGGGTCCCGCGGCATCACCACGGTCGCGTCCTCCGGCGGTTCGCCGCGTACGGCGGTGGTCGACACGCCGCTCATGTTCACGGGAAACCAGACCTGGAATCTCGGTGCGAATACGGAACTCGTGGTGACACAGGCGGTCTCCGTGCTGAACGGCGCCAGGTACAAGCTCGCCGTGCAGGGTGCGACAAACGGCTCGTCTCGGGTGCGTCTTTCGGCCGCGAACGCTTTCGCGGGGCTGACGGTGTCCAACTGCCACCTGTCGGTCGACTCCTCCGCCGGCGGCGCGTTCGGCGCGACGGACGCGGAGTCGCGGATGTACGCCACGACGAACGGATTCGGCAACGTTGCCAACTCGCTGCTGACCGTGGGCGGCACGGGTTCCGTCTTCGACGGTCCCATTCGTTTCGACTACACGGTAACGCCGTGCTATCTCATCGACGTTGCCGAGAACACGACGAATGCGTTTGAGGGGCTGAGCTTCTATTCGCTTGGGAACGTCAACCGCACCCCCTACTTCCATTTCGGGGCGGGGTCGCGCACGGTGGTGAACGGACTCGTCCAGTTCTCCTGGTCACCGTGCTACCTGACGGGATCTGGACGCGTGGAGTTCCGCAAGAGAGTCAGTTCCGGCTCGCACGTCACCATCGGTTCCAGCAGCAACGCGGAAGCCCTGTATGTCGTTTTCGAGGCGCCGAACAATCTCAGCTACACGTTCGTCGTAAACGCGAACAGCACGCTCGACCTCCGGGCCGATTACGCCGCAATGGCCAACACCGAGCAGTGGCAGAAGGCCACCAGCTTAAACGGCACGGTTCTCGTCAACGGGACGAAGCAGTACTTCTGGAGGCTGCAAGGCGGCGGTTACGTCCGCGGCGACGCGGGATCGCTGGTCGAAGTGGGCGGCGTGTACACGAACAACGCCGCCGGCGCGAACGCGTGGTTCGACGCGGTGAATTGCGCGACGAAGTTCGCCGACGCCGCAAGCGTCTCGCTCCGCCATGGACGTTTCAACTTCACCGGCGTCTCGCCGACGACGGGCGACCTCACGATGACAAACGGCTGGGCGCGCTTCACGACCGGCTCCATGACGAACGCGCAGACGGTGACGGTGTCCGGCTCGGGCATCCTGGAGCTGGACGCGTCCGACCGCTTCGGCGAGGAGTCGGTCTGGCGCGTGGGCGGCGGCGGACGCGTCATCCTCGACGCAGGCGTGCGGCAGAAATGCGGACAGCTCTTCCTCACCGATATCGATGGAGAGAAGCCGCGCCGTCCGGGCCTCTACGGCTCGCCCGAGGCGCACGCGGCGAACGCCTCCGTGAAGGCCGACAGCCACTTCGAGGGACTCGGCGTCCTGCTCGTAAAGGGCGGCGGCACGACAATCATTTTCCGTTAAGTCGACGCGCGGTTGCGCGTCGATGAAAAATAAGTTGTTCTTGAAGTTGTCATAGTTGTTTCCCAATAAATTGCCATGAAAAGAATCCTCACCGTCTGTTGTGCCGTCGGCGCCCTTCTGGGCGCGGCGGCGGAAACTCCGAACTGGGAGGGCCGCATCCGCCGCGACCACCCGCGCATGTTCTTCAACGCGGAGACATGGCCCGCCGTGAAGGCGCGGGCGGAGGGTCCCGCGCGCGCGGCGCGCGACGCGCTCATCAAGCGCTGCGACCGCTACCCCGCGGATCCCGTCTGTTCCGGCTTCGACCCCGTGGTGTTCCGCGAGGTGAAGACCGCCTCAGGCACGCACAAGACCACCGCCGCCACGCCGATCCCGAGCGTGAAGGAGTGGGGGCCCCAGGCGGCCGAGTGCGCGCTCGCGTGGCGGTTCACCGGCGAGCGGAAGTACCTTGAAAAGGCGCGCAAGATGCTCGTCGCGAGCGTCGCCGCCTACCACGCCGCCTACCGCAACGGACGCGCCGTCAACTGGTACTCCACCACGCGCATCCTCGCGCTCAGCGCCTACGACTGGATCTGGGAGGCGCTCACGCCCGAGGAGCGCAAGGCGATCATCGTGCCGCTCGTGCAGCACGTGGAGGACGTGCAGCCGGGTAAGGGCAAGCCGTTCATCATCCGCCGCAACGTGGGCAACATCCAGAGCGGCTTCTACAGCGTACGGAGCCTCCTGTGGTATTCCGGCCTCGCCGCGTACGGCGACGGCTTCTGCGACGACCTCGCGCGCGACCAGCTGCGCCGCGGACACGACCTCTGCCTCGAGATGGTGAAGTTCCGCAACGACGGCGCGGGCGACGACGGCGCCCTCTCCTCCGCCGTGCCCGGCTACTGCATGGGCGCGTACCCGTGGGCGCACTTCAACTTCTTCCACACCTGGCTCTCCGCCACCGGCGAGAACCTCGCCGCATCCTACCCCGGGCTCGCCCTCTTCCCCAACTGGATCTACTGGACGTGGATCCCGAACGCGGCCCATCCGAACATGCCGCTCTACTGCGGTTTCGGCGACGACCAGCACACGCACAACACCCTGTCGGTTGGCCGCCTCTACGAGCACATGTCGCAGTACATCCACTTCTTCCGCGACGCGAACCCCGCCGCCGCGCGCCTCGCCGCGTCCCTGCGCGACCGCGCGCCCAACCAGTCCTTCGCCCACGACTGGCCCATGTACCCCTTCCTTTTCGGTCGCGCAGGAGCGCGACCCTCCCGTGGTAGGGCGCGCGCCCCGCGCGCGCCGCAACAAGTTGAGGAGGTGAAGCCGTATTCCGCCGAGGAGCTGGAGAACCAGCCGCTCCACGCCCGCCACTTCGAGAACCTGGGGCAGATCATCATGCGCTCCGGCTGGAAGCCCGACTCCACCTACTGCACGTTCACCGCGGGCGCGAAGCTCACGATGCACAAGCACCACGACGAGAACAACTTCACCATCTACAAGCACGACTTCCTCGCCCTCGACTCAGGCACGCGCGGCGTGGAGACGGACTGGAACCTGAAGTACTACTACGCCCAGACGATCGCGCACAACTGCATCCTCATCCGCCGTCCCGGCGAACCGCTGCCGCGCTACTGGGGACCCGTCTACCCCGGCCCCGAGGGCAAGAACAACGATGGCGGCATGTACGACGGCTCCGCGAAGGTGCTCGCCTTCGAGACAAACGACGCCTACACCTACATTGCCTCTGACGCCACCGCCCTCTACGGTAAGAAGTGCACGGAGGCCGTGCGGCAGTTCGTCCACCTGCTGCCCGACGTCTTCGTGGTGTACGACCGCGTGGGCGCCGCCACTCCATCCGACGCCAAGGCCTGGCTCCTCCACGTCAAGGACGAACCTGCGGTCGAGGGGCGCGTGCTGCGCGCCGACAGCGGCAAGGGCCGCCTCTTCTGCGAGACGATCCTGCCCGAGGATGCGACGCTCGAGAAGATCGGCGGCCCCGGCAAGGAGTTCTGGTCGAACGGCAAGAACTGGGAACCCGACACCGCGTTCCTCGCCTCGGCTGCGCGCGGCGCGAAGCGCACGGGCCGCGGCCCCTACTTCGGGGCGTGGCGCCTGGAAGTGGCGCCCGGCGCTCCACGCGCGAACGACCGCTTCCTGCACGTCCTCACGGCTACGGACAGCACGGCCACACGACCACAGGTCCAGAGGATTGCAACGGAGGCCCATGACGGCGTGGAGATCGTCCTGCCGGACGGCCGCCGTGCGGAGGTGAAGTTCAACCGCACCGGCGCCGTGGGTGGCACGATCGCCATCAATGGCGCCGCGCGCGCGTTTGCCACGGCCATCCAACCCCAGTCCGAAAAGGAACTGACCCTGACGGCCCTCGTCCTGGGCGTGTTGCTGGCGATCGTGTTCGGAGCCGCGAACGCCTATCTGGGGCTCCGCGTCGGGCTGACGGTTTCAGCTTCCGTTCCGGCGGCGGTGATCTCGATGGGCGTGCTGCGCTTTGTCCTGCGCCGCGATTCCATCCTCGAGAACAACATGGTGCAGACCATCGGCAGCGCCGGCGAGTCGTTGGCGGCCGGTGCGATATTCACACTGCCGGCGCTGTACCTGTGGGCGGGGGAACGGCCTGCGGAGTTCGCCGTGCCGGAGCTCCTGTCCGTCACGCTGATCGCCCTTGCAGGCGGCATTCTCGGCGTCCTGCTGATGGTGCCGCTGAGGCGTCCGCTGATCGTCGCGGACAAGACGTTGACCTATCCGGAGGGACTTGCCTGCGCGGACGTGCTGCGCGCGGGCGAGGCCGGCGCGAAACACGCGAAGAACGTGTTCGCCGGACTTGGCGTGGCGGCGGTCGTCAAGTTCGTGACGGGTTGGCTCAAATGGATTCCCGAGTCATTTCTCTGGCCGGTCAAGCTCGTCCGCGGCGCGGTGGGGTTTGACATTTCACCCGCGCTTCTGGGCGTCGGATATATCGTAGGGCCGAAGATATCCGCCTTCCTGTTCAGCGGCGCGATGCTGGGGTGGATGGTGCTGATCCCCATTGTCATTGCAACGGTTCCCGAAGCCGCCGCCCTGTGGAACGCCGGAAACGTGAAGGCCGTCTGGAGCGGCTACGTGCGCTATGTCGGCGCAGGGGCAATCGCCGTCGGCGGTTTCATCTCGCTCCTCCGTTCCTTGCCGACGTTCCTCCATGCGTTCAAGCCGCCCAAGGGCGCGCCAGATGAACACGGCGGCGGGGAGCGTGACGGCAGACGGGACCTCCCGCTGAAGGCCGTGATCGGATGCCTCGTCTGCGTGATCGCATTCATCTGGCTCGTGCCGGCCGTGCCCGTGTCGGTTTTCGGCGCGATTCTGATCGTCCTCTTCGGTTTCTTTTTCGCGGCAGTGTCCGCGCGGATGGTCGGGCTCGTCGGCAGTTCGAACAACCCGATATCCGGCATGACCATCGCCACGCTTGTCGTCTCCACCCTGGCGCTGAAGGAGACCGGCTCCGTCGGCGCGGCGGGAATGGTCGCGGCAATCGCGATCGGGAGCGTCGTCTGCATCGTCGCGGCGATTGCGGGCGACACCGCGCAGGACCTCAAGACGGGCCACCTGCTGGGCGCGACGCCGTGGAAGCAGCAGATCGGCGAGCTTGTCGGCGTCATTGCGTCCGCGCTGGCCATCGGCGGCGTGCTCGCGCTCCTGCACAAAGTCTGGGGATTCGGGAGCGATGCGATCTCCGCACCTCAGGCGACGCTGATGAAGGTGATCGTGGAGGGCATCATGGGCGGCGGCCTGCCCTGGCACCTCATCGGCGTCGGCGCGGCCCTCGCGGCGGTCCTCGCGCTCCTGCGCGTGCCGGTGATGCCCGTTGCAATTGGCATGTACCTTCCGGTCGGATTGAGCGTGACGATGTTTGCGGGCGGGCTTCTGCGCGGCGCCGTGTCGCGGCACGGAGGCCACGAGGCGTCAAAGGCCGAGGATGTCGGCACGTTGTTCTCCGCGGGACTTGTGGCCGGCGAAGGCCTCTGCGGAATCATCCTCGCGCTTCTGGCCCTCATTTGAGCGGCCGTCGTCAACGCGCGCGACGGGACCGGCCGCGGCCGGTGACGAGGTCGCCGAAGAAACGGCCCAGCATCGTGAAGAACGAGACGATCACGCTGCGCCAGGTGAGACGGCGCGGACGTGCGCGGGGTCGCGAGAAGATATTCCAAGGTGAACGTGCCATGTTCGCCTTTACGTGCGCTCCGCGTCCAGCTCGATCTCGAAGAGCCATTCGTCGCGGCAGACGTCGCAGACCGTCTCGGCGGCGAAGTCGCCCGGCAGCCCGCGCGCGGCCAGCCACGCCTGCCACGCCGCGCGGAACGACGGCTCCTTCAAATACACGATCGCGCGCGAAACGTCCTTCCAGCCGTAGCCGCGGCTCTCGAGAATCGCGTACACGGCCTTCATCGTGCAGTCCACCTGCTTCTCGATGTCGCCCACGAAGGCCACGTCGTGGCTGTTGGGCTGGATCGACGCCGTGCCGCTCACGAAGAGAAGACGCCGCTCCGGCCAGAGGATCTCCGCCGCGCGGCTGAAGCTCGAGCGATACGCCATCGCCGGCGCCTGCAGGGGCGACTCCACGATCTCCGCGCGCACGGACGCGTCCTTCGGCTTCATCGCGATCGCGCCGGCCGTGATCGCCGCACCGTCGAGATTCGCGCTGCCGATGCCCGTAGACGCGGGCAGGAAGGTGTTGAACACGTTGCGCGACTCGAAGAACGCGGAGCGCGCCGCGTTGAACTCGCCGTACCACTCGCACACGCGGTCGATGTAGAGCCAGGTGCGCACCACGTGCGCGAACGTCATGCCCGCCTCGGCCAGCAGCGCTTCCATCTCGGGAAAGATGGCCGCCGCCTGCGCGCCGCGCGGCGCGGCGAGATCCGGCGGCAGCACGCCGGCGAGGGAGCAGTAGACGGCGCGGGAATCCTCCCAAACGCATCCTACGGTGCGCCCGTTGCGCACAAGCGGCTTCGCGGGAGGGTCGAGCTTCAGCTCGACCGGCGCGGATGGCATCGGCGTGACAACGAACTCGCGCATGGCCGGAGGCAGATCCCCTGCCGGGTTCACGAGACGGAACGACGGCACGTCGGGCCGCATGCGGGCACCCACCTCGTCGGGCGTCCCCCAGAGAAATTCTGTTGCAGTGTTCACGGCCACCATTTAACCACTTTCATGAAGATCGTTTGTCACGGGGATGTCACCGTTCTAGTCTCGGGGACGTCACGGACTCGCCCATCTCGATTTCAACGGCACGGGCGACATGCGATTATCGGGCGAACCCCTGATGACCCACCGGTAAAGCACCGGATAGAGGCCATTGAATTCCGTCCAACCCAAATAGTTGCCCATCGTGCTCGTCGTATACGGATTCATCACCTCGATGCGCGTCTGGAACGGATGCTCGCTGTCCGGCGCGCCAAACGACCCCGGCTGGAAAACGTACTGGCACAACGGCTTGAAGTCAGAAGAAGTTGCGCCTGGTTTCTGAAGCGCGCCCGTGACCATGAACACCGCGCTCGTCCACGGGCCTTCCCAGACGGTGCTGCCCCCGTCGATGTAGACGTGGCCGTTCAGGTGGTCTGGCGACCACGCTTTCCGATTGGCAAGCGGCGAGGTGTTCGTGATCATCATCGTCACCGTCATGTAAACGTTGGACAGGAGCGATCCATCGGGACGTACCACCACATGCGGTTCCACCACGGCGGGCTCGTCGCCCGAGACCAGCGAGCCCGAGCCGGCCTTGAAACAGATGTTGCTGCCGCCGTAGTGCGGCGGCGCATGCACGGGCGGGATATCAAGCCAGTACATTTCGGTGAGCGTGAGCGGTATCCGCGACACGCCCGAGAGGTCGCTGTAGATCGCCTGGCTTAGGTCGGACGGCTTGTAATCCATGTACTTGTCCTTCAACCAGGCGAACACGGCGTCGCTGTAGGAATTGTTCGCCGTGAGACCCCAGTCGGTCTTGAGTTCGTCGTCCGGCACCGCCTTGATCTTGATCTCCCGTGTCTGGGACGAGGCAGGAAGGTTCAGCACATACCGGCCCCTCTGGCCAGACGCCCCCGGCACTTCCACTTCGTTGATCTTGCAGCTCCCGATCTGGTACCAGTTGGTGACCGTGAATACAATGTTCGTGACCGTGTTCGTCTGAACCACGATGGTGGCATTCGCCCCCAACTGGCGCCCGCCGAAACTCTGCGTCATGCACTCCGGATTGAGGAGCGTGGAGTAGATCCACACGTTCCCGCCGCGAGGTTCGAGGAAGTAGCCCTTCGGAATGACCTGCAGCGTACCGTCCTTCAGGCGGTTGATCTCCCCGGGCGTGCTGACCATGTAGTTCGTCCAGCAGCTCGGATCCACGTTCTCGCCATGGCTGCGGAACACGCCAAGCGTCGTGTTGTCGGCTGCCAGGTCCTCTCCCGCATAGAACCACTGGCTGCCCGGATCACTTCGGAGCAAGGCGGCGAGCAGGTTCGTGCCGCTGCTGCTTGAACCCCACGTGGAGTTCGGCCATTGGTTCGTGCCCTGTACCACGATCTCGTGTTCGATGATGTTACTGGGACGGACCAACTGGATGCCGTAGGGGGCGGTGACGTCGAAATAACCGTCTTTCGAAGGCTTTCCATCCTTCCAGATGCCGTCGTGCGGCACATTGTCCTTTGCCATCGGCGAACAGATGCTCACGAATGTGTAACTGTTCGTGGCCCCCGTGCCATAGACTTTGTCGTCAATCGTGACCGTCTTCATGCCAGTGTCTATTCCGAACGTCCCGAGACTGTTCGCTTCTCTTCCATTGTAGCCGATGTACCGGATGGACCACCTCGTGAGGTCGGCTCCCTGCGGAACCGCGAGTTCGATGAACTGGTTCTTCCCAACTAAGGTTAACGGGGGAGCGTCACAGAGGTTCAACTCGTTGATCCAGGCGCGACGCGGCGAGATCGAGTCGAGAATCGTGAACGCCGAGAACTGGCTCGAATCGCCGGACTCGTTTCCGGCACCCACATTCGAGCCGCGGTACCACTCCGGCACCTTCCAGTCAACGGCCTCAAGCTGAGTCGGAGGGTCAATCCGGTTGCCGGCCTTGTCGCAGTACGAAGCGAACAAGACATACTGGTACACCGTGCCGGGCTCCTCCTCCGGAGGAATGATCGACTCCGGAAGCAGGTAATAGCTGCGGAACACGAGATTGGAATCCGACACGCGCTGGAGCTCGCTCGTGAAACGCCGCTGGATCGTCACCTTCTCGCCGTTGATATACGCCTCCCCGTCCTTGTCCAGGTCCTTCCACTGCTCGTACCCCCACGGCGTACTGCCGCGGTAGACCTCCATCCACACGGTGACCGAGCTCGTGTCCAGCTCGTCTGCCATCTGCTGCGGCTCGACGCGGCACTGGATACCCCACGACTCGCGGTAGAGCGGCTGCTGGTCCGCACTCATGATGTTCGTGATCACGCAGATGTCTTCGGTGCCGAGGTTCGTGCGGAACGGGCGCACGTCGAGGAACTTGAGGCGCGGCACGATCAGCTCGCTCACGCTCACTTCATCGAGGCACACGCGGTTGACGGGCGACTGCTTCACGTCAAGGTATTCCCACTCCCAGGGGTGGGCCTTGGCGGCAGGATACCGGCCCCAGCGCGCACCCGCCGCCTCAAGGCGAACGGCACGGATTTCGCTCATCGACGCCTTCTGGGCCCACTCGAACGACTGGTAGGTGGGCGTGGTGACAACGAAGTTCGTGAGGATGTGCCACTCCATGTCCTCCGTACTCGGCTGGTCGGCTCCCGGATTCGGGCTGCCGTAGAGCGTCACGACGGCTCGGCCGCCCGTCGCGTTCGTGTCGAACAGACGCGCGCGGAAGCTCACCGTGCCAATGCCGTTCGTGAGCGTGGCCGACTGGATGAACGGGTTCTGGCCCGCGTATTCCGTGGCCTTATCTGGTTCTCCCAAACCGATTCCAAGCGTATCCGGATCCGTGACGTCGTTGTCCAACTGGTTCGCCGAGAAGTTGAGGGCGAGGGACAGTCCGTCCGGCCAGTCCGTCAAGTACGCGAACCGTCCCGCGCCGCCCGTGCCGTCCCAGCCCTCCGTGTGGACGTTCCACCCGAACCACGACCGCTGATTGAGCACCGGCTCGTTCCAGCAATACGCCCTCGTGAGCGTGATCTTGCCGTAGTCGACCAGGGAGTCACGCTCACTGGGGGGGGCGTTCACCACCTTCGAGACGATGTCAGGATCCACGATCACGCGAATCAGGCCGCACACGTTCGTATAGACGGTCTTTCCCTCGCCGATGTCGTAAATCCAGTGCTGGCGAAGACTGATGAACGTCGTCATCGTGCCGCTCACGAGCTCGTCCTTGTTGGTCTTCGTGCTGAAGTCGTGGCGCGCGACCGTGGTCCACACCTGGTCGTTGTTGTTCGTGGCGAGGCTCGTGGTCAACCCCGACACATACGAATTCTCGACGGACGGCGACATGTTCGTGGCAATCTGCACGAGCAGGACGCAGTTGGAGTCCGCATTTGCGTAGGAGTACGTAAAGAGCGACATGCCCTTGTCGAGGTACGGCGACCGGAGGCCCATCGGCTTGTCGGCCACGCCGCGCGACGGCTGGAGGGTACAGGCTATGCTCGCCGTGCGCACGCGCAGGATCACCACGCCGGAACCGCCCGCGCCGCCGCGGTTCGTTCCCACTGCGCCGTTGTACGCGCCGCCGGCGCCGCCGCCGCCGCGGCCGTCCTCGCCGGCCGCCGCCATGACCTGCGTACCCTTGCCCTGACCAGAGGCGCCGCCACCCAATCCGCCGGCACCGCCGTTGGTGGAATTAGGCGCTTTGTCACCATCGCCGCCGCCGCCGCCGCCGCCGCCGCCATAGTACTCAATCTGGCCCGTAATGTCGCTCGCTAGGCCGTCGCCGCCGTCGCCGGCCTTGTCGTCCGAGGCATTGGCGTCTTGACCCGGCGCGCCCGCGCCGCCGCCGCCGCCTGCACGGTCGCCATAGTTGTTACCGCCCTTGAAGCCCTGGCCCTCGGTGGCGCTCCCAGTGGTTCCGGCGCCGCCCGATCCGTTGGTGCCGTTGTTGTTACCGTCCGAGGCACCGCCGCCGCTGCCACCGGCCCTGCCGCTGCGGGTAGACCAGCTCGCGCCGCCGCCGCCGCCCTTTGAACGGTACTTCGTGCCGTTGATGGTGATCGACGACTCACCGCCGTCCCCGCCCGCGTTCCAGGGCGAGGCGCTGGTCGAGAGCGGCCCCACCACCTTGCCGCCCGCGCCGACGGCAAAGGTATAAATCTTCCCAGCCTCCAAGACAACATCCATGGTTTTGTCCAGGACTGCGCCGCCGCCGCCACCGCCGCCGAGCGTATCGCCGCCCGCGCCGCCGCCGCCCACCACGAGGAATCGATCGAGCTGCATGTCGACCGTCGGCTGGATCGTGTAGGCGCCTGGCTCGCTGAAGATCATCACGTAGCCGTTCGTGCCGGCAGGTTTCACTTGGCTGTCGGAGAGATAGTAGTCCTTGGTGTTGCGGGTGAGGTTCGCCGTCGCCGCGATCCACGCCTTCGTGTAGACCCAGTCGTCCGAATACGAGTACGGGCTACCGCTGCGCCCCCAGATATTCTCGCCCTCCCACGGCGTGATCTCCACGTCGTCCACCACCACGCCGGCGTCCTCCTCCTCGCCGGTCTGCAGACGCACCTTCCACGTGCCCGGCATGTGCGGAGATATGACGAACTTGTTCGTGGAGAAGGAATTCACGTTCGTCGAGTAACCGGCGAAATCCCATCCGCCGCCCGCAATGGTCGCGTCCGACAGCCACACCTCGATCACTTGATTGGACGGGATGACGGCGATGAGGCCTCCGTCGTTCTTGTAGCGGCTCACGGTGTCGAGTTCCCAACGGCTGTCGTAGTAATCCCATTCGTCACGGATCTTGTCTACGCCCTCCATCACGCCGGTGTAGTTAATGACCGCATCGCCCGACGTCGTCACGACCGCACTTGGCGGTCTTTCGACGTTGTGGAGGGCTATCTGCCCGAAACCGGCGCGGCAGTCGGTGGACCCCACACCGTACGAACCGCCGTTCGCAAACACGCCCGGTTCCTCGTCAACATAGGCGATGGCGGAAGCGGCCACGGCCGCTCCATCGTTCTTGACGGTGTTCTGCGTCCGCGAGTTGGCCATATGGCCTTCCAGCTTCACACGTCCATCCGACATCGTGTAGACGAGGAAGTAGGCGGACGTCCAGTACGAACCAGATGCCTGTTCGGATGTCGACGGCACGAGCAGGTTGGTTGAGTAGTCTTTCGACGTCAGCAATGTGGGCTTGGTAGTGGAACCCGACTTCGTCCACTTGTAGAGTTGAAGCAGAAGAGACGTGTCCGTATTGCGCGTCATGCGGAATTCGTAGCACCCCTGCTTTCCGCGATGGTAGCCCACGAAGGAAACGGAAGGATAAATCGGCGACATGTCGGTGGGCTTGACCGTGGTTGTTTCGTACAGTTGGCTCATCGTGACCTTCGCGCTGATCGCGTAGTTTTTACACGAGAAACCGTCCTGGTAGGTGGCGAAGTCCTCGAACTGGATCGGCTGCGCGATGCGCGCCGTGAACTGGACGGTGTCAAGGCCGAGCGGCAGTTGCTCCTCCGGAAAGTTGTCCATGGCGATGGCGCCTTCGCCGGAACCGTCGAGCGCGAGCGCGAGGTTGGAGTTGTCGCCGCGCGCGCCCTCCACAAAACGGCTGTTGTGCGCCGTCCAGCCGTTCGGCGTCTTGCCCACGGAGAACCATTTATCGAGAGGATACTCCGTAGACTCGCTCTGGTTCGTCTCGACAGGGGGCGTGAAACTCTCGAGCCAGAAATTGTTCTGTTCCGGGCACAACCTCCAGTCGGTGTTGAACGGGGCGTCGTAACGCCGCTTGTCGCCGGACACGCCGCTGTTCGAGACGACGGCGTTCCCGTTCGTCTCCATCACGTTGCCGCGGAAGCCATCCTGCGCGTCCGTCCACAGGTTGAACGTCTGGTAGGCGGCGTGCGAGAGCGAGAAGGCGCGCTGCTCGTCGTTATACTCGATCTTCAGGTGGGTGGAGGCGTCGTCGAGGATCACGGAGATGTCGTTCGGGTTGCCGGGGTCGAGCGTCGCGGGGTAGGGGATTTCGGTGACGGTGTCCTCGACGGTGTAGAGCGTATTCGTGCGGACGAGCCATACCGTGGCGTCTGTCGCGTTCGTGTAGTATTCCTTCGTGACGAGGTGGAACGTGAGCTTGCCGCCGATCGCGTTCGTGGGAACCGCGTAGTGGTAGCGCCAGGAGTGGTCGCCCACGAGCGTCATGCGCGGCACGGTCCCGTTTTCCGTGAGAAGCCGCACCACCTCGTTCGACCCCGCCACCTTGTTGGTGACGGTGAGCGTACCCTGCAGTTCCACCCATTCGATGTTGCTCTCGCCCTCGCGAATGCGCACGAAGTAGTCGGTGCCGCCCGACGGCAACCCATCCGTCGCCACGTACGTCGCACGATTCGTGACGGCGGTGATCTTCTCTGTCCACTCACTACCGAATCCCACAGCGGTATCATTGGCGTAATCTCGTACCAAATAATATTGAGAATCCAGATTGGCAGTAAAGAAATACTCCAAATCACCAACACCACGATCCAACGGAACCGATGCCGATGTCACAAGTTGCGTTGCAGTACTGTCAGTCAGATAGGCACATGATGACGGTGAAAAGGGAATTGTATTCCACTCCCCAACAATCTGATTCAAATACCTCCACCGATAATGCAACTGTGGCGCATTAACTTTAATGGTCTGCGTCGCCCCCGCAAAATTCGTCACGTAAGAGAAACATGCTTTAACAAAAATATCCGATGCACCGTTTGCAAGAAAAGGCACGTTGAAATCCCCCATGCACCCCAACACGGCAGCTCCCTTTAGATTTGCATCATAATCTTCACCGTAACGATTCAAGCGAATTGTCATCGGCGGATAAGACGCAATGATATTATCCATTACGACCAAAGCGTCTGTGTCTTCATTGAGTGCAGGATAATACGATTCTCGCCTGATTCGGAATCTAATTGGCTCATAATAATTCAATTGTGAACGAACACGAAAATAATGTGCGGTACCGCCTTCAGTAGCATTCAAGACGAGGCTCTCAACGTCATCCGTAATAGATTCAATTGCGCTATTCCTAATTGACAGAACGGTCATTGGAATCTTATGCCAATCCAACTTGTCATAATTCGTTCCTACAGAAGAAAAGCTAAAGCCATCTGCGAGCGCAGACGCCGTCACGTTTGTTGCAATTTCAAGAACAATTGAACTCTCTGTTCGAGCAGTATGGGAATTAACCACGTCAAAATAGATTGTTCCAATACCATCTTCGTAAAATGGCGAATAGACTGTCGAGTCCGCAACATTCCGCATAATCACACAAGAATTGACTTCATTCGTGTAAAAGCGAACACTTCCGGCCCCCTTAAAAACGGGCGGAATACTTTTCTCCGCATGCCTTGCCGACCACGGAATATAATTTCGTGTCGCCGATCCCGTTGCTACATACCCAGCTCGGCAATTAGCAAGAGTCCACAGTGGTGTACCATCTGCAGCATGAAGGACATGGTTCGTACCATGCAACAGGTATCGAGTTGTGGTTTTTGTATTGTCATTGGTTGGGTCATGCACCCAGTAAGTCACCCCGTCCGTTGAATTGGTATCATAATATCCTTGATTTTCAATTCGCCCAGCAGTCTTGGAACGTGAATCATTATTCATGAGAAGCACACGATCATTGCCCAAGTTCGTATATGCTCCTTTCACGCGCGCGCACGGAAGCAATGCGAAGGCGAGCAGAAGAAGTGCGGAGGGTACACTGCGCCTAGAGAGGGTGGAGAGCCGGCCGAAGAGCGGAAATCCTTTGCATTTCCCCTCTCCAAAGCAGCCGTTTGTGCGCCGTTTATTCATGGTGCACCTCTCTTTCTTTGACTCTTTTAATCATCTAAAATTTTTTGTTACGCCAAAACCGTGCGCCCGTCGTGGGCACACTCCGCCTTAGCTGTGTGCTAGTCTACCAAATCCATGATGGTAGTCAAGGGGGATTTTCATAGCGAAGGTGTTTTTTGTTACCGGAATGTCACCGGCCAAGGGGAGCGCGAAGCTGGCGATCGTGCGCTTGGCCCGCTATTGGCGAAGCGGGAACAGGTCTCAATGTCTCGCTGTCTCAATGTCTCACCAGGTCTCGGGTCTCAGGTCTCTGGTCTCACCTTCACCCTTGCCCCCGCCGCGCGCTGGCCCCGCCACAGGCGAAGCGGGAATCGGCGCGCTGACATGAGACATGAGACCTGAGACCTGGTGGGGGGACATGAGACCCGAGACCTGAGACCTGGCGGGGGGGACATGAGACATTGAGACGGGTCACACCACGAAGTTTCGCGTGCCCGTGCAATCGGGATATCCTGTGCAACTCCAGAAGGGATTGCCTGCGTTACGACCCTTGCGGGCAACCCGCTTTTGCATCGGCTTGCCGCAGCGCGGGCACTTTGGCACATCCGCTGCAGCGAATTGGCTGTCGCGCGTTTCAAGCCGGGCCTTGCTGAGCCGTTCGGTAAAGCCCCCTTCTTCGCGGAATGCGGCACCGACGCTCGCCATCTGCCGATGCAGCAACTTACATGCCTGGTCAATTACCAAGAGAATCGCGTTTGCGGCGACAATGGGATCCTCCGCCTCGAGATGGGGTTCAAACCTCTTACGCATGGCGAGGATGTATGCTCCGTATGAGTGGCGATCGAACGATCCCGTATAACGATCCAGGGCCAGCGACATGATTGCCGACGCTTTCGCATCATCTTCAGCCCACGGCACCTCGTGACGGCCGATGAGGAACGCCTCATAGTCGCCCGCCAGCTCTTCGAGAGAACCCTTCGCCACATCATAGAGACGCAGCTCCGTTTCCTTGCTCGTTCCCGCACGGGCAGAACCCTCGACGATGTTCTGCCTCGCCGAACGCGCCGCCCCCACCATTTGCCCAACGGTCTTGCCGAGCGCGTCGTTCTTGTACGAGAAGTTCCGCGAGCAGAACACTTCGGTGGCATGGTAGATCAAGCATGCGAAACCGAATGAAAGCGTTGTCCGGTATCCACCGTAAGCGCCAATGATCTCTGTCATGTTGTTTCCTTTCTAGCTGGTTGTTGTTGACGCGAGAAGTATATCCAATTGTCGCGTGATAATCTTCACATGAAAATCACATAATCATCACATGATTATCACGTGCGTGTGATAATTGCGGGCAATGAAACCTTGAAATGGCCCGCCCGCAAGGCCGCCAATGTCTCAATGTCTCGCTGTCTCACCCGGTCTCAATGTCTCGCTGTCTCAATGTCTCGCCAGGTCTCGGGTCTCTGGTCTCAGGTCTCCCCCTTCCCCTTTCCCCGCCGCGCGCTGGACCCGCCACTGGCGATGCGGGAACCGGCGCGCTGACATGAGACATGAGACCCGAGACTTGCTAGGGGGACATGAGACATTGAGACGGGTAGAAATTGCGGCAAGGCCAATGGTCCGCCCGCAAGGCCGCCACAGTCTCAATGTCTCGTTGTCTCACCCGGTCTCAATGTCTCGCTGTCTCAATGTCTCCGCGGGTCTCGGGTCTCAGGTCTCTGGTCTCCCCCTCCCTTGCCACCACCCATTTCCCCGCCGCGCGCAGGCCCCGCCACAGGCGAAGCGGGGACCGGCGCGCTGACATGAGACCTGAGACCCGAGACCTGGCAGGGGGACTTGAGACATTGAGACCATCAGCGGGAGGGGCCGCGCTTGTCGCGGCCGAATGGGCAACGGGTGTCTCGCCCGTTACGGTAGGGCCCGCTCGCCGAGCGGGCCGAGATTGGCGGTCGCCTCGGCGAGGCGACCCTACCAGGCGGCCGCAACAAGCGCTCCCGCAAAAGGCTTCCCAATGACTCGCCCGCAAGGCCGCCAAAGTCTCAATGTCTCATTGTCTCACCCAGTCTCAATGTCTCGCTGTCTCAATGTCTCCGCGGGTCTCGGGTCTCAGGTCTCTGGTCTCCCCCTCCCCTTAACCACCACCCATTGCCTCGCCGCGCGCAGGCCCCGCCACAGGCGAAGCGGCGACCGGCGCGCTGACATGAGACCTGAGACCCGAGACCTGGCAGAGGGACATGAGACATTGAGACTAACAGATGAAGGGGCCGCGCTTGTCGCGGCCCGCTTGGTAGGGCCCGCTCGCCGAGCGGGCCGAGATTGGCGGTCGCCTCGGCGAGGCGACCCTACCAGGCGGCTTCGCCCGCAAGGCCAACAACAACAAAGGGCGCGGCATTGCTGCCGCGCCCCTCGTGCGTGCCATTGGCTTTCGCCTTTGGCTATCTTTCAGACCCTTTCGGGGAAGCGGCACTCTTGCCGCTTCAACCGCTTAGTTCTGAGGCTCAGCCGTCGAGGAGAGCTTCACCTTCATGAACTTCGCGCCGGACTTGTTCACGTTGACCGTGACCTTGCCGTTGGCGGAAGCCGTGATGTTGATGTTCTCGGTCGTCCACGTGCCGGTCAGGTCGTCCGTGTAGCTCACCGCGAGGTAGCCGTTGCCGGCCTTCGCCGTGCCCACCGTGCCGCTGAGATCGACGCCGGAGATCGTGCACTCGACCGTGATGTCCCAGCCCGCCGTCGCGTTCTGCTCAATCGCGGTGATCGCGAGCGCAGTGGCAGGAACTTCCGTCGCCGGAGCGGCGTTCAGGAGGAACTGCTTCTCGTAGACGCTTCCGGTGTCCGCGCCGTTCGAGCCAGCCCACGTGTCGTAGTTCGCCTTGACAGCCGCATCGGCATTCTCCAAGTAGGTCGGATACGCCGGAGCCGGCGCACCAGCCGTGAAGGTGACCACGCCAGCGGACGTCGCATCCGTCACAGTCAGGCCCTCGGGCGCCGTGATGTTGAACGTCACGGCCTGAACCAGGTTCGTGTCGAACGCGATCGTGCCGGCCTCCGTGAAGGCGTAGGCCGCGGTCGCGCCGCCGAGCATGACCTTGTAGGTGTTGCCGGCCGCGAGCGAGGCGTTGGGAACGAACGTCGCCACGTTGTTCTCTACCGTCGCGAAGTCCAGTCCGTTGACGTTGTTCCTGACACCCGCCGAAACCGCATCGGCAGGAGCGACCACGCCGTCGACAGCCGTCAATGCCGACCCCGTCTTGCCGACGATCGTACCCACGTGAATTGGATACTGAGCCGATGCCGCCGTTGTCGTGTCCGTCGACTGGATCGTGCCGGCATTGCCGCCACCACTGATCGTATAACCAGTCGTCTGGGCATAGCCGACGAGGCCACCCGCGCCATTTCCATCATTACCGCAGGTCTTGACGGTGATTGTCAGGTCACCATCGTTCCAGCAGTTCGTGAGCGCACCGCCCTGCATGAGACCGACGATACCGCCGATCTTCGGGTTGTCGGTGAGCGAGCAGACGATGTCGATGTGGTTCGTGCAGTTCACGAAGGTACCAACCGAGTCAACCTTCACCGCAAGGCCGCCGCACGTATGCATCGCGGGCTTGGCCGTGGTGCCGATCGTACCCGTGGCCGTGCAGTTCAGCAGCAGCGAACCCTTCATGTTACCCGCGAAAGCGGCATAGCCGTGTTCAGCAGCATCCGTATCCTCGAATCCCGTCACGTTGATCGTGAGATCCTTGATCGTGGCGTTATCCAACCGGTTGAAGAACGCGCGATACTTGCCCGCAGAGAACTTCAAGTTGCTGATGGTGTAGCCGCTACCGTCAAGCGTACCGCCGTTGAGGCCTGTACCAGCCGTACCCTGCGTACCGATACCATCCCAGTAGCCGAGATCCGTCGCATCGATGTTGGCCACGACCTTGTAGTTGTAGGCCCTGTAGGTAGCAGTACCAAAAGCAGCCTTCAACGCCTGGAGGTCGTCAGCGTCAGCAAGCTCGAACGGATTCGCCGCCGAACCATCCTGGCCAGCCGTCGCCGTACGGGGGAAGTAACCGGTCGAATAAGTCGTAACCGTGCCGCTGGTCGAGGGGATGGCGACCAGAGGCGCCGCCGCGCCGACAGTGCCGGCGAAGGTGTAGCCCAGTGCCGCGTCGAACGCAATCGTATCGCCAGCAGCAGCCAGCGTAAACTCGGCCTCGCCCACATTGTTCGTCGGCACGTTACGCTCAAGCAGGTAGGTGGTGTCCTTCGCAAGTGCCGTCACCGTGGTGGCCACGCCATTGTCGACCGTCGCATAGAAGCCGGTGATCGTCGAGCCAGACGGATCGCCAATCATCTTCGCAGCTGCCGGATTCTTGTTACCGCCGAGGTCATCGAGCGTGCGACCCTGCGCCCAACCGACGATGCCGCCGATCTTCGCCGTCGTCAGAGGCGATGTCAGCGTACCGTTGTTCACACAGTTCTGCATCTTCGTACCATCGGCCACATAGGCAAGGATACCACCAAGGCCGTCACGGCCGATCTTGGAGAGGTCAGAACCCGAAGGCTGGACCATGGCAATGTTGGCGTTGTTGACGCAGCCGTCGAACAGCACGTAGTCGTTCGGCACACCGTTCTGATCCTGCGTGAGCGCCGTAATACCACCGCACTTCGTATAGAAGCCGTAGAGCGTCGCGTTGTTCGTGCAGTCCTTCACGAGCGTCTCAAGCATCGTCACGCCATTGACGACGTTGGAAGCGCCGCCGCAGACGCGAATCGCGATACCGGCTACGTTGTGCGAGCAGGGGAGCTCAGCCGTACCGAAGGAACCCATCGCCGTGAGGCCTTGAAGCGTCGCACCCAGACCCGCATTGCCGACGATGGCATAACCGAACTCACCCGTCGCGTTGGCCGGAGCGGTAATATTCTCGACCGTCAGGTCCTTGATCGTGCCGCCCTTCACCTGGTTGAACACACCGCCGTAGTTACGAGCGGTCATGGTGATGTTCGCAATCTTGAAACCCTGGCCGTCATACGTGCCCTGGAACGCAAGACCGCTGTTCAGGTTGGCCGCATACGTACCGATACCCGCGAACGGATCCGCGCTCGTCATGTCGATGTTGGCCGTCTGGTTGAACGTTTCGCCCACAGTCGCGAGATTGGCGGCCACGCCCTTGCGGAGCATGTCGAGGTCATTCGCGTCGTCGATCGTGTACGCGCCGTTGACGGCCGCGCCGAGGTAGTCGGACCACACGTAAACCGCGTCTTCTGCATCAATGTCGTTGACAGAAGCGGAAGCGACAACTTCCATCGTCTTGGTCGCACCATCGGCGTTCGTGAAGGTGAACGCGACCGTCGAACCGGGAACGACCCCACCAGGAATCGAGAACGAGGATGTTTGACCCGTAAGCGATTCTGCCGTGCCACCATCAATCGAGTATGACACGGGCGTCACACCCGACGGCCACGTGAGCGTGAACGCTGCCGCCGGAACATCGAACGGATCCTCCGTGGTCCAGACGATGTCGTCGAGCGCGCCCGAGCCCTTGAAGCCGATGCCCTGGAGGGTGGGAGTGGAATCTGTTCCAAGAAGGCTGGCAAAAAGCGCACCATTCTTAAGTTCCTCGCCGTATTCAGAATCCCCTTTCACCTCAAGGTACTCAGAGTCCAAAGTGGGGGTATCCGACATAAGCACATCGCCGTCCAGTCGAATCTGAAACCCAGGGATTTCATCACCATCACTGATGTCAGGAATGGCCTTGATCGTCAACCGATACCAAGCACCAGCACTCACAGTCTTGTTAGTGATGGTGAAAGTCGTGGCAGTCGGCTCGCCGTCGATGTTAACAACGGCAGCCCGCACCATGAGGTTCGTATGGTTTTGCGAGTCAACGTTAAGCCAGATGGCCAACTTGTCGCTGTCCTTATCCACCTCCGGCGCACCGTCGCCCTCGGTGGGCGTGAACTGAACGAGCGTGTCGAGGTAGGTGCCGGTGTCGGCGATAGGTTCAGCGTCGCCAAGACTGTAAACAGGCGACTCCCCCGACGTTTCAGAGTTAAGCGTATTGATCGAGCGCCAGAGGATGCCGCCTTCGGTGCTGAGCTCGAGGTAGTTATTACCCTGCGCAGCACTCGCGAAGAAGAGCGGGCGCGTGATGCTGGGCGCGGCAACGTCCCCGCTGCCAAAGGCCTTGACCAGCGAACCGTCCTGGTCGCCGTCAAAGTAGAAGTACATGCCGTTATCGCCGCCAGAGGTGTCCGGCGTATCGGCCGTATTGCCGACCGTCGCGTCCGCGCTGTAGCCTTCAAAGCTGATTGCGTTGATTGGATCAGCGAAGGCCGCAGCGGACGCCACGAGGGCCGTTGCAAACATTAGCTTTTTCATTCGTTTTTCCTTTCAATCCAAAGGGGAATAGGAGTCACCCGCGCCCCTTTGGAAGGCCCGGCCCATCGCTGACGGTTGCAAGTGTAAAAAAGTTGAAAAAAGTCTGAGGCGTGCCGGATTGCCTTTTTCAAGGTCTTTTACCGGGCAATGGATGAGAAAGGATTGGCCGAAGGGCTTCCCTTTCGCAAGCCAGGGGATGTGAAAGGGGTGATCAAAGAGCAGACCTTTCACAAGCCATTGCGGCAGCGCGCGGTTTGTGCGGAGCGCTCTGCCATTGGCGAGGCCAATGCCCTTCCTTTGGGGCGCGCACGGGGCGCGCCCTGCAAGACTGCTCCGCGCTCAGCCAATGGCGAAGCGATTGCTTTGCCATTTGCGGAGGAGCCGGGGCGCGGCCGCCCCCGCTAAAGGTACCCCATTGGCTTCGCCTTTGGCCCGTGCGCAGCAGTTTTGCCGTGCGCGCCCTGTGCGCGCACCCAAGGCACAGCAACGCTTTGCAATCGGTCAATCGCGAAGCAAAAACGGCGCGGTGGCGAAATGGCAGGGAAAGGCCAATCGCGAAGCACCGAGACTTCCCCCGGCGCGAGGGCCGCCGGTGGGAGAACGCGGTCGCAACAAGTTGCGGCCCTCCCGCATGGAAAGCCGCCATCTTGGCGGCTCAACAACAAAGGGGCGGCGCACAACGTGCGCCGCCCCGTGCGGTTTGCCTTCGGCTTGCGAAGGCTCTGTAACTTCGCCTTATTCCTGCCCATTGGCGTTGGCGGGCGGCGCAATGCCAACACCCACCTTCATGAACTTGGCCGTCGCGGCATCCTTGGCAACCGTGACCGTGGCCGTTCCATTCGCGATGGAGAAGGTCGCCGTCGCAGGAGAGGCCGAGGAAAGCCCCGCGAGCGTCGCAGACTGCGTGAGCATGACCGCGCCGTTGATCGTCTCGGGCAGAGCCAACGCAGAGTCACCCACTGACGCCGCAACAGTCAGCGTCCACGCACTCTCACCTTCCTCAATGGAGGTGATCGTCAGCTCAGGAATCGCTGTCGGAAGCGACGTCAGCCCAAGCAGATACGCCGCAGCGGCGACCTCCTCCGACCCGGAGGCAACCGTGATGCTGTTACCGCTCGCCCACGAGGCGATTGCGGCCTTTTCGGCTTGCGAGAGATTCGCCCCGACAAAGACCTCCGTCACTTCGTCAATCCACGCGGCATCGCCGCCGGCATTCGCGAACGGATCCTCCGTGGTCCACACGATGTCGTCGAGCGCACCCGAGCCCTTGAAGCCGACACCCTGAAGGGTGGGACTGGATGCTGTTCCAAGAAGGCTGGCAAAAAGCGCACCGTTCTTAAGTTCCTCGCCGTATTCAGAATCACCTTTCACCTCAAGGTACTCAGAGTCCAAAGTGGGGGTATCCGACATGAGCACATCGCCGTTCAGTCGAATCTGAAACCCAGGGATTTCATCACCATCACTGATGTCAGGAATGGCCTTAACCGTCAACCGATACCAAGTACCTGCGTTCACAGCCTTGTTGGTAATGGTAAAAGTTGTGGCCGTCGGTTCGCCGTCGATGTTAACAACGGCAGCTCGCACCATAAGGTTCGTCACACCATTACTGTCAACGTTGAGCCAAATGGCCAGTTTGTCAGCCTCGTCATCCAGCTCCGGCGCGCCGTCGCCCTCGGTGGGCGTGAACTGAACGAGCGTGTCAAGGTAGGTGCCGGCGGCGGCGACAGCCTGGGCCGTGCCGAGAATGTTCGTAGTCGCACCGCCTTCGGGGCCGTCCGTTTCAAGAGTGTTGATCGAGCGCCAGAGGGTACCGCCCTCAGTGCTGAGCTCAAGGTAATTCGCGTTCGGCGTAACGCCCTGGAAATAGAACGGACGCGTGATGTTGGGAGCGGCAAGATTGTCGCCGACGCCAAAAGCCTTCACCGTCGAGCCGTCGCTGTCTCCTTGGTACAGGAAGTACATATTGCCGCCGCCGGGATCGGCAGCATCACCGACCGTCACGCCCGTATCCGCCGTGTAGCCTTCGAAACCGTTCGCGTTGAGCGCGGTCGGATCAGCGAAAGCCGCAGCAGACGCCGCGAGGGCCGTTGCAAACATTAGCTTTTTCATTTCGTTTTCCTTTCGATCCGAAGGGGAATGGGGGTAGCCCGCGCCTCTTCGGAAGGCCCGGCCCACTGCTGACGGTTGCAAGTGTAGCAAAAGCGAAAGGAGAGCGCAAGGGGGTGGGAGAAAAAAGTTGAAAAAAGTTGGAGGCGCTTTGCCGATGGCGAAGCCGCGCGCTGGACCCGCTGCTGGCGAAGCGGGAACCGGCGCGCGGACATGAGACCTGAGACCCGAGACCTGGCGCGAGAGACATGAGACATTGAGACCAACAGAAGAGAGCCGCCAAGATGGCGGCTCTCCATACGGCCGCGACAAGCGCGGCCGCTCCCGCTGGGGGGACGGTCGCCTCGGCGAGGCGACCCTACCAGACGGCGGTCGCGGGGCGACCGCCCTACCGGCGCGAGGCGACACTAACAGGCGGCGGTCGCGCAGGAGCGCAACCTCCCAGGGGCTACTTGCGCAGGGCGGCCTGCGCCGCCGCAAGGCGAGCGATCGGCACGCGGAACGGCGAGCAGCTGACGTAGTTCAGGCCGATGCGGTGGCAGAACTCGACCGAGGACGGGTCGCCGCCGTGCTCGCCGCAGATGCCGCAGTGGATCTTCGGGCGGGTGGCCTTGCCGTCGGTGACGGCCATCTTCATCAGCTTGCCCACGCCGGTCTGGTCGAGGCGGGCGAACGGGTCGTTCTCGTAGATCTTGTTGTCGTAGTACGAGCCGAGGAACTTGCCCGCGTCGTCGCGCGAGAAGCCGAAGGTCATCTGCGTGAGGTCGTTCGTGCCGAAGCAGAAGAACTCCGCCTCCTCCGCGAGCTCGCCCGCGACGAGCGCCGCGCGCGGCACCTCGATCATCGTGCCCACCTCGTAGTTGAGCTTGATTTCGGCGGACTGGATCTCCTCGTTCGCCACGTGGACGACGATGTCCTTCACGAACTTGAACTCCTTCACGTCGCTCGTGAGCGGGATCATGATCTCCGGGCGCACGTTCCAGCCCTTGTGGCGCTTCTGCACGTTGATCGCCGCGCGGATCACGGCCTTCGTCTGCATCACCGCGATCTCGGGGTAGGTCACGCAGAGGCGGCAGCCGCGGTGGCCCATCATCGGGTTGAACTCGTGGAGCGAGTCGATGATCTCCTTGATGCGGCTGATCGGCTTGTGCGTGGTCTTCGCGAGGAGGGCGATCTCGTCCTCCGTGTGCGGCACGAACTCGTGGAGCGGCGGGTCGAGGAAGCGGATCGTGACGGGCTGGCCGTCGAGCGCCTCGAAGAGCTGCTCGAAGTCGTCCTGCTGGAACGGCAGGATCTTGTTGAGGGCGATCTCGCGCTCCTCGACCGTGTCGGCGCAGATCATCTCGCGGAACGGCGTGATGCGGCTCTGCGAGAAGAACATGTGCTCCGTGCGGCAGAGGCCGATGCCCTCGGCGCCGAGCTCGCGCGCCTTCTTCGCGTCGCGCGGCGTGTCGGCGTTCGTGCGCACCTTCAGCTTGCGGAACTTGTCGGCCCACATCATGATGCGACCGAACTCGCCGGCGATCTGCGCGTCCACGGTGGGGATCACGCCGTCGTAGATGTTGCCGGTGGAGCCGTCGATGGAGAGCCAGTCGCCCTCCTTGAACACCTTGCCGGCGAGCGTGAACTTCTTGTGCTCCTCGTCCATCGCGATTTCCTGGCAGCCGGAGACGCAGCACTCGCCCATGCCGCGGGCGACGACGGCCGCGTGGCTCGTCATGCCGCCGCGCACCGTGAGGATGCCCTCCGCGGCCTTCATGCCCTCGATGTCCTCGGGGGAGGTCTCGAGGCGCACCAAGACGACCTTCTCGCCGCGGCCCTTCCACTCCTTCGCGTCCGCGGCCGTGAACACGATGCGGCCGCACGCGGCGCCCGGCGAGGCCGGGAGGCCGCGCCCGACGGGCTTGGCGCGCTTGAGCGCCACGGCGTCGAACTGCGGGTGGAGGAGCGTGTCGAGGTTGCGGGGGTCGATCATGAGGACGGCCTCCTCCTCGGTGCGCATGCCCTCGTCCACGAGGTCGCAGGCGATCTTCAGCGCGGCGCGCGCCGTGCGCTTGCCGTTGCGGGTCTGGAGCATGTAGAGCTTCTTGTTCTCGATCGTGAACTCCATGTCCTGCATGTCGCGGTAGTGCTTCTCGAGCGTCGCGCAGATCTTCTGGAACTGCTTGAACGCCTCGGGCATCACCTCGGCCATCTTCGCGATCGGCATCGGCGTGCGGACGCCGGCCACGACGTCCTCGCCCTGGGCGTTCATGAGGAACTCGCCCATGAGCTTCTTCTCGCCGCTCGCCGGGTCGCGCGTGAAGGCGACGCCCGTGCCGGACTGGTTGTTGAGGTTGCCGAACGCCATCATCTGCACGTTCACGGCGGTGCCCCAGCTGTAGGGGATGTCGTTGTCGCGGCGGTAGACGTTCGCGCGCGGGTTGTCCCAGCTGCGGAACACGGCCTTGATGGCCGCGACGAGCTGTTCCTTCGGATCGTCGGGGAATTCCTTGCCGATCGCGCTCTTGTACTCGGCCTTGAACTTGCCGGCGAGCGCCTTGAGGTCCGCCGCCGTGAGTTCGAGGTCCTGCTTCACGCCCTTCTTCGCCTTCATCTCGTCGATGAGCTTCTCGAAGTGCTTCTTGCCGACCTCCATCACGACGTCGGAGAACATCTGGATGAAGCGGCGGTAGCAGTCCCACGCCCAGCGCGGGTTCTTCGTCTGCTTCGCGAGCGAATTGACGACGGTCTCGTTGAGGCCGAGGTTGAGGATCGTGTCCATCATGCCCGGCATGGACGCGCGGGCGCCGGAGCGCACGGAGACGAGCAGGGGGTTCTTGGCGTCGCCGAACTTCTTGCCGGCGGACTTCTCGAGCTTGCCGACGTACTCGAGCACCTGGTTCATGATGTCGTCCGCGATCATGCGTCCGTCGTCGTAGTAGCGCGTGCAGGCCTCGGTGGTGATCGTGAAGCCCTGCGGCACCGGGAGTCCGAGACCCGCCATCTCCGCGAGGTTCGCGCCCTTGCCGCCCAGCAGCTCGCGCATGTTGGCGTTGCCTTCCGTCTGGCCCGCGCCGAAGAAGTACACGTACTTCGTCTTGTTTGCCATTTGTTTCTTTCCTTCTTGCTTGTTATTCATCATTTCTTTTAGTCTGTTCGCGGATAGTATAGCGAATTCTTTTTTGGAAAGCAAGAGTTTGGTTTTTATTAGCCGAAAGCGGCCGCGCGCTTGCCCCGCCGCTGGCGAAGCGGGAACCGGCGCGCTGACATGAGACCTGAGACCCGAGACATGGCGGGGGGACATGAGACATTGAGACCAACAGAGGAAGGAGCCGCGCTTGTCGCGGCCGGATGGTAGGGCCCGCTCGCCGAGCGGGCCGAGATTGGCGGTCGCCTCGGCGAGGCGACCCTACCAGGCGGCCCCGCCCGCAAGACCACCAATCTCTCAATGTCTCAATGTCTCACCCGGTCTCAATGTCTCGCTGTCTCAATGTCTCCGCAGGTCTCGGGTCTCAGGTCTCTGGTCTCACCACCCCTTTCCCACGCCGCGCGCTCGGCCCGCCGCTGGCGAAGCGGGAACCGGCGCGGGGACCTGAGACATGAGACCTGAGACCTGGTGGGGGGACATGAGACATGAGACATTGAGACACTTAGAAAATGCTCTCGGGAATGAAGCAACTCGCGAGGACGTGTCCCTTCACGACGGTCGACGAAACCCGGATCGACCGACCCGTGAACATCTTGAAATTCTCAAGCCACTGGTTGCGCAGCGAGAGCGCCATCTCCCCCGTCTCGGCCTGGAACGACTCCACCACGAGGTCCTTCGGCGAGTAGCGGATGCCCGTGCCGAGCGCCTTGGAGAGCGCCTCCTTCGCGCACCAGAAGCGGATCGTCGCGCTCGGCGCGTCCACCGCCCGCACCGCCAGCTCCAGCTCCTCCGGCGTGAACACGCCGTGCGTGAACTCGTCCGAAAGGTCGCGTCCGAGAGCCTCCACATCCACGCCCACGCGCGCGTTCGCCGCCACCACGGCCACCACGAAGCGCGACGTGTGCGCGATCGAGAGGTCGATGCGCGCCGTCAGGCGGTCGCCCCACTCGCCGATCGGACACGGCTTGCCGCTGTCGTCCGCCCAGATCTGCACGTCCGCGTCGCTCCACCGCGCCTGGTAGTTCTCGCCGAGGAACCGCCGCACCGCCTCCTTCGCCGCGATGCGCCCGAACAGCCACTCCGTGCGGCGCGACACCGCGCCCGGCATCTCCGCGAACGCGCGGCGCTCGTCGTGGTTAAGCACGATCTGCGAGACCGTCTTGAGCCACAGCTCCTCGTTGCGCTCGAAGAGCGGGTACGGCACGTCCGTCACCATCGCGCTCGCCACGGTCGTCGCGGGCGCGCCGAGCGCCGCCGCCGGCACGACCGACGTGAGGAACGTCTGCGCGGGCGCGAGCAGGAGCGCGCGGTACTCCGGCGGCACGCGTTCGGCCAGCTCCTCGTAGCCGCGCAGCACCATCACGCGCGTGCCGTTGCCGTCGGACACCTGGATGTCCGCCAGCACCGACCGCGGCGTGACGCCCGTCGTGCGCAAATAGCAGTGGAGGCGCGTCCCCTCCGCCGGCGGCGGCGCGTGCAGTTCGAGGCGCCGCAGGCGGAACGCGAACGAGAACGCGCCCTCGAACCGGCGGTGGCTGCGCCAGAGCGCGAAGCCGTCCGTGACCGCCGCCAGCAACTGCGGGTTGAGCGCCCACTGCGGCACGCGCGTGAAGGCGAGGGCCGATTCCGCGGACGGCACCTCCACCTCGTAGTCGAGCCCGGCCTCGCTCCAGCGGTCCGCCGACTGGATGGCCTGCAGGAGCGCGCCGGAAAAGAGCCGGTCGGGGTAGATGTCGCTCGGCGCCCAATGCACTTCGCGGGCGCGGGAGAGTTCCGGCGGCGTGAACGCCTCCGGCTCGGCCGGACCCGCCGCGAGCACGAACGTGCCCTCGCACGCGGGCCACGTCCAGGCGGCGTCCGCGCCGTCCTCGCGCACCTGCACCTTCACGGCGGCCTCCGCGGGGTCGGCGGACGGCACGCGCTCGGCGCGCACGTAGAGCGTGAGGCGGTTTTCCCGGAACGCCACCGTGCGGCGGCTGAGGAGATCCTCCACGCGCGCCACGCGCCGGCTCGGCAGGAGCATCTGCGCGAGCTCCGCCATGATCTCCGCCGCCGCGACGAGCGCGAGCGGCGTGAAGCCGCGCAGGCGGTCGTCGGAATAGGAAAGGCGCGACACGCCGCGCGCGAAGTCGGCGAAGAGCGGCTGCGCCGCGAAAGTGAACGTCTTGCGGATCTCGAGCGACACGCCGGGCTGCTCTGCCACCACGTCCGCATCCGAAATGAGCGGGTTGAACGCGCCGAAGTCGAACTGGCGCCGCGCACGCGCACGCGCACGCACCGCCGCCGCGCGCACGCCGGCCTTCGGACGCATGCCGGGCACGCTCGCGGCGGAGGAGACCATCGCCCCGCCGAAGGAGGGCCCCGCCTTCTCGAGGGAGAGGCGCGGGAACTCGCGCGAGAGGCGCTGTTCCGTCTCGCGGCGGATGTCGAGCGTGAGCGGCGAGTCGAAGTCGAGCGCGCGGCAGCGCCGGTGCACGAAGAGCGCCATCGGCTCCACCGACGCCCCCAGCGCCGCCAGCTGCCCCACCGCGTGCTGGAGCTGCAGGATGCCGGCGCGGTGCACGGAGTCCGCCGCCACCGCCACGTGGTCCTCGCCGCGCAGGATGTCGTCGATCTCGCCCGCGGTCGCGCCGCGCGGACCGCATTCGAGGAACACCCGGAAGCCGTCCGCGTACATCCGCCGGACCGTCTGCTCCAGGCGCACCGGCGCCACCCACTGCTCGGCCGCCGCGTCGCGCGCCTTGCGCGCCTTGGGCGGCAACGGCTCCGTGGTGCCGCAGCAGTAGACCGGGATGCGCGGGCGGTCGTCCACCCAGTTCCCCGCGAACTTGCGGAACTGCGAGAGGATCTTCTCGCACCAGGGCGTGTTGAACGGACGGTCCACCGCGAGACGCATCCCGCGCACGCCCGCCGCCGTGAGCGCCTGCCGCACCTCCTCAAACGCGTCCGGCGCGATCGCGAGCGTGAGATGGCGCGGCGAGCAGTGCAGCGCCACCGCCACCTTCTCCGGCGCGAAGCCGGCGAGGATCTCCTCGGCCCGGCCGGGATGCGGCGAGATGATGGACACCATCACGCACCGCGGCAGGCCCGCATGGTCCACGGCCGTGTTCACGAGCTTGTACATCTCGCGCAGGAACGCCAGGCGGTCCTTCCGCGCGAACTTCCCGAAGAGGCCGCCCGCCGCCAGCGCGCTCAAGTCGCCGCCCGCGAAGCCGGTCACGCCGTCGGGATGGATTCCCAGCGCCGCGAACATCCGATAGAGCGCGGCGTTGGCCGAGTAGGTGGACACCATCGCCTCGGCGTAGCCGCCCGCCGTGAAGACGTCCGCGTCGTGCCGGTAGTACGGCGCGGGCGGGAACACGAACGCCGACGGCACGAACCTGCCCGCGCCCGCGCCCTTCAGCGCGGCCTCCAGCTCGTCGAACGGCATCCGGCATTCGCGGAAACGCACGGAGAGGTCGCGCAGCATGCCGGGGTAGAACGACGGCGCGCCCGGGAACACGAACGCGAGACGTCCCTGCGCCCCCTCGCCGATCATCCGGTCGCGGAAATAGTAGGTGCCCGATTTGTCGCGCACGCGCGGCGCGGCGGCGGCGATGCGCGCCTCGGCCGAGACGAGGCGCGCGCGCAGCCCGGCCATGGAGGAAACGACCACCGCCAGCGACGCGCCGCACGTCGCCGGGTAGTCCCGCGCGCAGGTGTACGCCACGTCCGAAAGGTTGGCGCCCGGCGCCTGCTCCACGAAATGCTTGAGTCGGCGGACGGACGCCAGCAGACCCGCCGTGTCCGACGCGCCGAGCAGCACGAGCTCGCTCCCGACGGCTCCTCCCGGTTCGGCGCTCATGCGCGGTCCTCCTTCTCCGGCTCCTCCTCGAGGACGAGCGCCGCCCGCCGCCCGCCGCCGTCGTTCACCAACACGGCCGCGCGGCGCGGGGACGTGGAGTCGCCCGTCACCCACGGACGCGCCTCGTTCAGCAAATACACGCTGCTGCCCACGTTCGAGAGCGCCTCGATCGGATGCGCGCACGGCATCTGCGGCGGCAGCACGCGGTGCCGCAGCGCAAGCGCCACCTTCAGGATCGACGCCACGGCCTCCGCGCGGAAGCAGTGCCCCACGTTGCCCTTCACGGACCCGATCCCCACGAGCGGTCCGCCGGGGCGGTGTTCGCCCCAGAGCGACTGCACGACCTCCACCTCCGCCGCGTCGTACGACGGAATCCCGCTGCCGTCCGCCTCGATGAGGTCGATCGACGTGAGCGGCGCGCCGGCACGGTCCGCCGCCGCGGAGAGAAGCGTGGCGAGCGGCGCGGAACCGCACGCCACGCCCTTGACGAGCGCGTAGATGCGGTCGTGCGCCGCGAGGGCGTCGCCCTCGCGCTTCAGCACGAAGAACGCCCCGCCCTCGCCGGGCACCGTGCCGTGCGCGTCGCGCGAGAACGGCACGAGGTCGCCGTCCGTCGCGAACAGCACCTCGCCGGAAACGCCTTCGAGGAAAGGCCGCGACAGCGGCGGCGTGAGCGCGCCGGCGAGCGCCACGTCCGCGCGCCCGCTGCGGAGGTCGTCCATCGCCGCGCGGATCGCCGCAATGCCGGAAAGCGCGCCGCCGTCGAGCGTGGTGGCCCCGCCGGAAAACGTGCATTCGCGCGCGATGCCGCTCGCGATGCTGTTGCCGGACCCGGAGAGGAAGCTCGCGGGGTCCGGCGCGGGAAGCGAATTCACGAGTTCCCCGCGCACGGCCTGCAGCGTCTCCTCCGGCGCGTTGCGGAAGAAGTGGGCGATGATCTCCATCGTCTGGTCCACGAAGAAGGTGTGCTGCAGCCAGTTCATCGTGGACGAGTTGAACGGCGGCGCGTAGCCGAAACGCACCGTGCCGCGCACGGGCTCGACGGCGTGCGGACGCATGCCCGCGTCCGCAAGCGCGTCGAACGCGAGCTGCACGGCGAAGTAGCGGTCCTGGTTCTCGCCGAGGCTCAGCTCGCGCGGGACGTCCTGCTCGCGCGGGACGAAGGCGTAGAGCGGACCGAGCAGCGCGCCGTGCGTGGGGTAGGGGGCGTCGAAGAGGTTGCGTCCGCCGTACGGGAGCGACAGCTCCTCGCCGAACGGCGCGATGCCACTCGCACGGTGCATGATCATCCGCCAGAACGCGCCGGGGTCCGGCGCGCTGGCGAACCGGCAACTCACGCCGACGATCGCGATCGGGGATGCGTCCATCCCGAGGCCCCTTCCTACGAGCGGATCACCCCGTCTCCTGTGACGACGTACTTGTACGTCGTCAGCTCCTCGAGGCCCATCGGGCCACGGGCGTGGAGCTTGTCCGTGGAGATGCCGATCTCGGCGCCCATGCCGAACTCGGCGCCGTCCGTGAAGCGCGTCGAGACGTTGTGGTACACGGCGGCGGAGTCGACGTCGCGCAGGAACTGCGCGGCGCGGGCGGCGTCGTTCGTCACGATGCAGTCGCTATGGTGCGAGCCGTAGGCGTTGACGTGCGCGATCGCCTCGTCCACGCCCGAGACGATGCCCACGTTCAAATCGAGCGAGAGGTA
>ONRL01000127.1 GCA_900320225.1 uncultured Lentisphaerota bacterium | reverse complement strand
TCGGACAATCGGGCCGCCCATGAAGGCGCGGACTATCTGCTCGTCCACCAGGTGAACAGTCTCAGCAACGTCGAGTTCGACGGCGATTCGCTGACAATCAGCATCCCCGCCGGTTCGACGACGACGTTGCACGTCCGCGAGACGGTCGCGCTGTTGAGAGCGACGTTGTACCCGCCCACGATCATCCGTCCGAACTACGGCGGACGGTCATTCGACGTGTACGGGGACTGGACGATCGCCGGCGCGTTTGACGACGCCGCGCCGTACGTGACGCTCTGCTCTCGTTACAAGGTTGGGAACTACCTCTGCTTCACCGGGGCGCTCCATGGCGATGGGCCGTTGAAGCTGTCGGCACAGGAAGTCGGATCTTTGTCGCTCAAGAACGGCGTGAACCAGACGCGGCTCTACGGCGACAACTCGGACTTCACGGGGCGGCTCTACGTGACGAACGAGGGTTCGCCGACGAACGAGTACGTCGGCACGCAGTTCGGGTTCAACTCCGCCGCCGCACTGGGCGGGGCGCTGGATGCGTTCAAGGCGAACGCGACGGGGCCCTACGGGTTCAACGTGCCGACGGGCGTGACGTTCGCGGTGAAGGTGCCGATCTACCAGAACAACACGATGTACAAGACCGGCGCGGGGACGTTGGCGCTCGGCGGCGAGATGACCTTCGGGACGAACAACCTGTGCCGCGTGCGCGAGGGCGGCCTGACGGCGCTTGCCGATGCGGCGGTGGCGGGTCTCGACTGCACGTTCGCGGACGGCACGTCCATCGTGCTTTCGCCTGACTCGACGGCGGCGAGCGGTTTCCGGAATGTCACGATTGAAGACGCGGACGGCGGGGCGGCGGGGAAGGTGAACGTCGTGCCGTTGCTGCCGGAGGGCGGCATCGACGGCGTGATTACGTTGCCGATCTGCACCGTGGCGGCGACGGCGCCCGACCTCACGGACAACCTCAACCTCGTGTACGTCAAGGGCTACAAGTCGCGACTCCTGCGGCAAGACGTGACGGTGGAGGGCGTCGCGTGCGTCCGGTATTCGGTTCAGTGCGCGCACGAAGGCTTCATGGTCATATTCAGGTGATGTGAAGGGACGCATGTGGCCCCCCTCTTCACACGGGGCGTCCTTGACCCGCCGCAGTGTATTGCTGGATGGCCTTGATGGCCGGAGATGGTTATCGTTAGGTGATGAAAGAGGGTCTGAATGTGAGTTCGTCGGCCAAAGTTGCCATTTTTTACACAACTTTGGCCGACGAACTCATAAAAAATGCGAGTTCAGTTGCCAAAGTTGGTCTGATTTGATATACTTTGGCGCGTCAACTCAAGGATCCTTACTTATGGTCGGTAGAAAAGAAGAGATAAAACTGCTCTTAAAGGCATACGAATCGCAGTATTCCGAGTTTGTGACCGTCTACGGACGTCGCAGAATCGGAAAGACATTTCTTGTCAGCGAGGTTTTCGGTGGCAAGTTTGCTTTCCATGTCGCAGGAGTCAAGGGAGGCAAGAAGCGTGAACAACTCGACAAGTTTCGTTACGCCCTCATACGACATGGGGCTGAGAAGTGTCCTCGACTGACTTCGTGGCTTCATGCTTTCCACGAATTGGAGATGTTTCTTGAATCTTTTCCGGAGGGGCGCAAGGTTCTATTTTTCGATGAAATGCCGTGGATGGATACGCATGGCTCTGGTTTCCTTTCTGCGTTGGAAAGTTTTTGGAACGAGTGGGCCAGCTGTCGGAAGGACATTCTCCTGATCGCCTGCGGGTCTGCGACGTCATGGATCGTGAAGAAGATCAACCACAATGCAGGGGGACTGTACAATCGCGTGAGGACGCAGATCAAGCTCTATCCGTTCACCCTTGCCGAATGCGAGGCGTATGCTGCCGAACTGGGACTTTCCTACAGCCGCACGCACATCGCCGAATGCTACATGGCTTTCGGTGGCGTGGCCTATTATTGGAGCCTGCTGGAAAAAGGGAAGAGCCCGGACCAGAATTTCAACCAGCTGTTTTTTGGACGGAGAGACGGTCTCAGACTTGAGTTCGAGGAACTCTACACCTCGCTGTTTACGAATCCGGCACCGTACATCGACATCATCCTCGCGCTCGGCAAGAGGAGGTCGGGCCTGAGCCGGGACGAGTTGGCCGAGGCGATTGGCGGAACGAGCAACGGCAACCTGTCCCAGCACCTCGCAGATCTTGAGGAGTGCGGCTTCATTCGCAAGTACCGTCCGGTCGGGGGCGTGAACGGAGGATTCTACCAGCTGGTGGACAACTTTTCGCTTTTCTACATGCGATTCGTGAAGGATTGCCCGTCGCGGGACGGCGACCATTGGACGGATGGCGTGAGCGAAGGAGAGAAGAACGAGTGGCGGGGTTTTGCCTTCGAGAGGCTATGTTTGGAACATGTGCCGCAGATAAAGGCCTCGCTCGGCATTGCAGGCGTCCATGCCGACGTCTATTCATGGAAGTGCTCGGCCTCGCCGGAATTGAGGGGAGCGCAGATAGACCTTCTGCTTGTCAGAAGGGACGGCATCGTCAATTTGTGCGAGATGAAGTATTCCAAGGATCTTTACGCCATTGACGCCGATGAGGATCGTAAGATCGCAAGACGCGTCGCGGCGTTTGACAAGGAGTTCAGAGGAAAGAAAACGATTCACGTGACGTTGGTTACGGCGCACGGCCTTGCCCATAATACATATTGGAACAACGTGCAATCCGAGGTCACGCTCGACGATTTGTTCCAAGACGTCAGACGGTGATAGGACTTCACACTATCCTCATAAATGCAGAAAGTGTGAAGTCGCACATCCGGCCTTCAGCCCACACACTTTGCCAAAAACAAAGAAAGTGTGCGGAGAAGATGACGGGCTTTACCCCACACACTTTCATAGTCAAGTATACAGAAAGTTTTATTGAAGAGTCTCCGTTGGGCGATGTTTTCGTGGTATAATACATGTTGTCGTTACCATATAGTTTGCGAGGAGAAGGCGATGAAGATTAAAAGATGGATGCCTCTGCTGGGGTCTGTTGCGGTCGTGCTGGGCGCGTCCGCCGCGCCGCAGGAGACCGCTGGCGGACTGCGGTACTTCACGCGCGCGGCGCTGGAGTCCGCCGACATGGACGGCATCGCCGAGTACATTGACGCGACGCTCGCGAAATGCCCGGCCGCGTTCGCGGCGGCGACGGACCTGGCCGCCACGCGCGCCGGACGCGCACGCGACGCGCTCGTCCTGCGCGTGGAGCTCGCCCGCAGCCTGGAGGCGAACGTCCGCGCCTACCACACGCGCAAGCCGGAGGCGCGGGACCGCGAGCTGATGGCCTGGCAGGGCGCGAAGGAGATGGACAACTTCTTCGCCTACTTCAAGGCCGAGCGCCTGCGCGACGAAGCGCGCGCGAAACTCCCGCCGCCCGTGACGCTGGACGTGCGCGCCTTCGGTGCGAAGGGCGACGGCGTGACGGACGACGGCCCGGCGATCCGGCGCGCGCTCGCGGCGGCGAAGGCCAAGTCCCCCGCGCCCGTGACCGTGCGCATCCCCGCCGGCACGTATCTCGTCCAGCCGGACGCCGCGCCGCCGCCCGAGCGGGTGACGTTCCCCAACTGGCGCGATTACGGTGCGGACGGAAAGCCGTGCAAGCCGCCGATTTCCCGTCCGTGGAAGGACTACGGCGCGGGCTTCCACATTACCTGCCACGACTGTGCCAACCTCGTGATCTGCGGCGAGGAAGGGACGGAGATTCGCTTCACGGACTCCACGCGGGGCGGATTCGGGTTCTGGGGCTGCACGGAGACGGCGCTGAAGAACGTCGTGATCTCGTATCGGGACAACCCGTCCACGCAGGGTACCATCGTGTCCGTGGAAAAGGATCCCGTCTCGTTCGTGTTCAAGCGCGACCCGGGCTATCCCGATCCGGACGATCCCCGGTTCCTGGACGCCCATTCCAACAGGTTCACGGCGCACGAGGGGACGAGCCAGCTGTTCGAGCGGAACGGCACCGGGCGCATGGGGACGGTTGAGCGCCTTTCGCCCGATACGTTCAGGTTCCGTCCATTCGAGCACATGAAGACGAATCCCTATTGGCTGGCGCGGAAGGCGGGCGAGCGCGTGAGCGTGATCGCGCGCTACTCGGAAAGCGCGAAGGCGTATCCCGTCTACATGATGCTCTGCTCGTTCTCCGGCGCGGAGGGCGTGACGGTGTACGACGCGCCCGGGCAGAGCTTCATTTTCAGCGCCAGCAGCGCGATGCGGCTCTACGACTGTACGGTGCGGGTGCGGCCGGGGAGCGACGACCTCGTCAGCTCCAACGCGGACGGCTGCATGGCGTCCGGCATGGTCGGCCCCTACATCGCCGGCTGCCGGTTCGAGAGCATGGAGGACGACGGCATCAACATCGGCAGCCCCGTCTCGGCGCTGGAGAAGATCTCGGAGGACCGCTTCACGTGCACGCCGCTGCCTGACGGCGACGCCGCGTTTCAGGTGGACGGCGTGACGGGCGTGATCAAGGGCGTGCTGCGCAAGGACGCCAAAGGCCGTATGACCAGGCCGTTCGGGACGGACACGATCTCCGTGCAGTCGCTCGGGACCGGAGCCAAGAAGGACGTGAAGGATTGGATTCGGCATAATTCATGGGTTGGCAAGGCCGGCGAGATCAAACCAGACAGGATCATCCACATCCCCGGCACCGTGGGCGCGATCGTCAAGGACACGTCGTTCTACAACCTCCGCGGCATGGGCATCCAGGTGCATTGCGCCAACATGCTGGTGGACAATATGTCGGTCACGCACGTGACGGGACCGGGCATGAACATCAATCCGCTCTTCGGGTGGGGGATGGTGTTCGATGTCCACAACGTCATCGTGCGGAACTGCACGGTCAAGGACGCGTCCGCCGGTTTCGTCGTGAAGCCCGGCTGTGTCCAGCCCGGCGTCGTGCCGAAGCAGAAGATGATCCACGGGATCAGGCTTTCCGGCAACGTGTGCGAGCTGGCGCGGGGGCGGTATGAGCTGGTGGCGGAGAACATGCGCGACGTGGAGGTGGAGAACGCGAAGTTCTCGCTTTCGTTCAAGCAAAAGCCCGGCGCGCAGGCGCGCGGGATGTCGTCGGCCGACGCGGACAGCATCCGCATGAGAAAGCTGCCGAACGGCGACGAGGAAATCCTCTATTCGTATCCCGACCCGGCGGCGCCTGCCCGTGAAGTGCGCGTCACGATCCGCAGGGAGGCGGACGGCGCGGTGCGCCACAAGCTTTCCTGCGAGATGAGGCCGGGGTGGTTCCTGGAGCGCACGTCTTTCCCGGAGGTCGTCATCCCCTGCGAAGAGGCGAAACGGCTGATGTCCGGCAGCAACAAGGGCGGCGTGTTCCACGATTCGTCCAAGTGGCCGATGGGCAAGTGGCAGGGATGCGCCTCGCCCGGAAGCTGCTGCGCGCAGTTCGCCGCCGCGTGGAACGACGAGGCGGGGCGCTACTTCGGCATCGAGGACGCGAAGGGCTACACGAAGACATTCGGCTTCACGCGCGGTGCGCGCGGCGTCTGCTTCGCGCAGCGCGAGCTGACGTGGACCACGGGGTCGTACACGCAGGACTACTGGGTGGTGACGCGTCGCGTCGCGAAGGGCGCGGAGCCGCTCAGGTGGTACGACTTCGCGGACATCTACAAGGCGTGGGACCGGAAACAGGCGTGGAGCCGGACGCCGCTCCTCGCCCGCACCGACATCCCCGCTTGGATGAAGGACGCCCCCGCGTTCACGCGTTTCTCCCGCCAGTGGCTGGGCCGCCCCGACGCGATCAGGAAGTTCGTGGACTGGTGGAAGCGCGACATCGGCGACAAGCCCGTGGTGGCGGCGCTCTGGGGCTGGGAGAAGGTCGGCACCTGGTGGGGGCCGGACTACTTCCCGTGCCACCCCTCCGACGAGGTGTTCACCGCCACGATGAAGGAACTGCGCGGCCGAAACTTCCACCCGTTCGCGTGGCCGAGCGGCTACAACTGGTCCAAGGTGATCGGCGACAAGGGCGACGGCACGTATGAGTGGGACGGCCGCGAAAAGTTCATCAAGCCCGTGGAGAGCCATCTTGTCGTGTACGAGGACGGTTCCCTGTGCCATGTTCCCGCGTTCTGGCTCCGGAACGGCGCGCTGACGACGCTGTGCGGCGGCGATCCGTGGTCGCACGACTGGTGGAACAACCTCACGAAGGAGCTCGCACGGCGGCACTGCGACATCGTGCAGGTCGATCAGGTCGTGGGTGGTAAGCTTCGCACGTGCTGGTCGCCTGCGCACGGTCATCCCGTCGGGAACGGCCTTTGGATGTGGCAGACGTTCCGTCGCCAGATGGAGGAGATGCATGCGGCGATCAAGTCCGTCGAGCCGAACGGCCTCATCGGCGTGGAGGAGCCGAACATGATGTACAACGATTTGGTTGGCATTCAGGACTACCGCGACCTGGAATCTCCCGCAGACGAATTCGCGGGCGTCTACACCTATCTCTACCACGGCTACGTGCCGACGTTCCAGTCCAACCCGTTCCGCGACGAATTCTTCTCGCTCGCCTTTGCGGCGGCGGAAGGGCAGATGCCGTTCTACAAACCTGACTTCGCCGAACTGGAGTCTTCGCGACCTGCTCTCCAGAACGGCGGTTTCGAGAACCTGGTTGACAGCGTGCGCGGACCAGCGGGGTGGGACCGGCTGATTCCCAGCCGCATGCTGCAGGGTGTCGATGCGGGCAAGCCGTTGTGGAACTTCTCCGGTTGTAACAACATGGGCTGGCTGGGATACGCAGTTACGCTTGAGTACGGCGACAAGCACGGTGGCGACGTGTCGCTGTTCTTCGACGTGCCGGCAAAAGGCGGGCGCGACAACGGCAATCCCATCCAGGTCACGCAAACGGTAAACGGCCTTGAGCCGGGCCGCTATGTGCTCTCGGCATGGGTGAAGACGCTCAATGATGCCATCTCGGGGAGGGACGCGCTCCCGCGCGTCCGCATCGGCTCGCTGAAGTACGGCACTTGCGACGGCGAGATGGGCGAAATCGCGTTTCCGTCCGCCGGCGAATGGACGAAGGTCTCGGCCGAGGTCAGTGTGGGCGCGCAGCTGCGTCTCGTGATCTGGGCGCCGCCGGGGGCGAAGTTCCTGATCGACGACGTGCGCCTCGAGCGCGACGGTCGGGAAGTGGTCGTTTCCGGCGACTCGCCGTACACGAAGTTCATGAAGAAGTGGATCGCGCTCTACCAAGGCGAAGGCAAGGACTTCCTGGCGAACGGATTCCAGGTCAAGCCGCCCGCGCTGACGTGCGACACATTCCGCTTCGCCGCGCGCCAGGAGCGGACGGTCTGCTTCGCGGCCTACGAAAGTCCGTCGGGTGCGCGCGCGCTCGTGTTGGCGAACGCCACCGGCAAGCCGCAGCGCGTCACGGGCAAATGGCAGGGGCGTCCGCTCGACATCACCCTCCCCCCGCACGACATCCAGCTTGTCAAATGAGACCTCGATGGTAGCAGTCCAAGGCTAGAGAAAGGCAGAACCCATGCTAACAAGAAAAGCACTTTGCAAGGTTGTTGCGTGTGCCGTCGCGGCTGGGCTGGGAAGTCTGGCGGCGTTCGGGGCGACGCGGGTGGGCGTGATCAACTGGGACTGCTCGCCGCCGAGCGACACGTGGTTCGGCGGCTACCAGACGCGGTCTCTCTCGCCCGCGCGCTACCGGTACCTGACGCCGTACTACGCCGACGCGAAGGGCCCGGACGAGATTTCCTACCACCGCCGCACGCCCGCCGAATACGACCGCGAACTGCAGTATGCGATCGACGCGGGCATCGACTACTTCGCCTACTGCTGGTACGGTGAGGATCCGCACGCCAAGCGCGTGCCGCTTCATTCAGGTCGCAGCATCAGCTGCGAAGACCATCTCTGGGAGATCACCTGGGCGCGGCAGTTCCACATGAAGAGCCCCCTCCGCGAGAAGCTCGGCCTGTGCGCCATCGTGCTGGGGGCTCACGTGTACACGGACGAGGAAGTGGTGCATCTCGCCGAGGCGATGCGCGAGCCCTGCTACGAGAAGGTGGCGGGGGGGCGTCCGCTCCTCTACATCTTCGGCGACGTGACGAAGGGCGAGATCCTCGCGCGCATCCGTCGGGCCGCGCGGACGGTTGACGTGCCGGATCCGTTCGTCGTGGCGATGCACGGTACGCGAAAGACCCTGCCGGCGACGGGCGACCGGTCTGTCCAGGCCCGCACCTTCTACGCGCCGCCCGCGCCCCCGAAGGGCGGCGCCTTCCTGCGCTATCCCGACATGTACGCGGCGATCCGGCGCGTCAACGCCTCGTGGATCGACCAGGGGTTCGACATCGTGCCGGCCTTCGCCACGGGCCGCGACCACTGGCCGCGCATCGAGCACCAGGTCCCGTGGACCGACAATCCGCCGATGCGCTACGCAAGCCCGGCGACGGAGCGCGAACTGGTGGAATGCGCGAAGGACTTCAAGGCGTTCATGGACGCGAACCGCGCGAAGTGTCCGCTGGACCATGTGCTGACCTACGCCTGGAACGAGTTCGAGGAAGGCGCCTACATCTGCCCGCTCTGGGCGCCGAACGGCGGTGCCGACGTCTCGCGCCTGAAGGCCTTCGCCAAGGTCGCGCGCATCTTCAAGGGCGAACAGGGCGTGACGGCCGTGCCAGACGATCCGCTGCCGGATCTCGCCGACCTGCGCAAGCGCCTGCCCGAGATATTCAAGGGCTGCGAGGGTTCCTCCCGCCACGAGTGGTTCGCCACGCGGCTTGAGGCGGCGGAACGCCTGGCGGCCCTCCCGACCCGCACGCCGCTCATGCAGGCCGAGCTGGACGAGTTCCGCGTCTCCTTCCGCGACGCGCTCGCGCACGACGACGAAATCGAGGCGGTTCCGCTGCTTGACGGTTTCATCTCGCCGCCGAAGGGGAACTATCCGTCCATGTGGGTGTTCAAGCTCGGCGTGGAGTCGCCGCGCGAGGTGATCACACACGACCTGGAAGAGTTCACGAAGGTCGGCATATCCGAATTCATGATCATCGGCAACGGCGCGGCGCTGACGGCGGCGAAGCCGTACGGGGAACCTGCGCTCAAGGGCAAGATGCACGGTGTGCGTGCCGATCGGCTCCGCTGGGCCCTGCACGAGGCGAACCGGCTGGGGTTGGGCGTGTGGATCATGCTGGGACCCGGCGGATGCGGGAACAACAAATGCCCCCCGGAACTCGCGCAGAAGTACTTGATGCTGACGACGGCGCGCGCCACGGCGGGCGCGGACGGCATGGTTCGCGTGACCCTTCCGAAGAAGGGCGCGAAGGAGACGCCGCACAACAAGGACGGTTCCCCCATGTACTACTGGGACGTCGCGACGCTGGCGGTTCCGGTGAAGGACGGCTTCGTGCAGACGAACGAGGTGATCGACGTTTCCGCGCAACTCGACCGCGCGTCCGGCACGCTTTCCTGGAAGGCGCCGCATGTGGGCGACTGGCTTCTCGTCCGCGCCGGCACCGTGCCGAAGATGTTCGGTTTCGCCGGATGCTTCATTGATCACATGAGCAAGGCCGCCTTCGACGCGCACTGGGACCAGGTGATGCAGCCGCTCCTCGACGCGATCACGCCCGACGAACGAGCCGCACTCAAGGGCGTGTGGTGCGACAGCTGGGAGGCGGGCACGATCAACTGGACGTGGGATTTCGCCGAGGAGTTCACGCGTCGGCGCGGCTACGACTTCCTCACGATGCTCCCCGCGAAGGTCGGCGTGAAGATGGTGTCGGCGGAGCGGACGCGGCAGTTCCTGCGCGACTGGGATGTGACGGTCGGCGAGCTGATCGCCGAGAACCACTACGCCTACCAGAAGGAGGTCGCCAACAAGCACGGTCTCCTCTCGAGCGCCGAGGGGTGCGGTCCGCACCTCCACCACGGCGATCCGCGGACGATGCAGGGCCGTTGCGACGTGGCGGAGGACAGCCAGCGCTTCATGCTGCGCGACAGCGCCACGGCCGCGCACGTGTACGGCATGGGCACGGTGGAGAGCGAGGCGTTCACCACGATGGGCACGCACTGGGAGGAGTCGCCCGCGATGTTCAAGCCGTGCGCGGACCGCGCGTTCTGCGACGGGCTCACGCGCGTGTGCTACCACGGCATGCTCATGTCGGTTCCGCTCGACGCGTTCCCGGGCGACACGCGCCGTGCCGGCGCCTACTACAGTCCGAAGGTGACCTGGTGGAAGTACTCCGCGCCGATGAACCTCTACTTCGCGCGCTGCTCGTGGATGCTGTCGCGCGGACGCTTCGCCGCCGATTGCCTGCTGTACGCCGGCGACGCGACCGACCTCTTTCTCGGCATGAAATACCCGGACGACGGGCTGGGCGTCGGATACGACTACGACCTTTGCCCGACGGAACTGCTCTTGCGTGCGCGCGTGGAGAACGGCGAGATCGTGCTGCCGTCCGGCATGCGCTACAAGACGCTCTTCCTCTCCGACATCAATCCCGCCCGCGCCCGGATGGCGCCGGGACGTCTGAAGCCGCTGAAGGCGCCGCTCCCGCCCGTCGTGCATCCCATTCCTCCCGAAGCAGCGCGCAAGCTGGCTCAGCTCGAACGGGACGGCGCGACGATCCTGCGGACGCGCGCCGACATGAAGAAGTTTCTCGATGCGAATTCGCTTCCGCCCGATTTCATGGTGGAAGAAGAAGCGGTTCGGGCGGGCATCGACTGGATCCACCGTACGGATCGTACTGCCGACATCTACTTCATCTCCAACCAGCGCGGAGAGGCAACGCGCTTCACGGCGGCGTTCCGCCAGAAGTCCTGCCACGTTGAGCTGTGGGATGCGGTGACGGGTACGCGCACGCCCGTGCCGTGCGAGCCGACCGCCGATGGACACCGCGTGCGACTCAATCTTGCCCTTGCCGCTGGCGGGTCTGTGTTTGTGGTGTTCCCCACGGGAGGGTCGCGCTCCTGCGCGACCGCAACGGGAGGGTCGCGCTCCTGCGCGACCGCGGACGCGCAGGAGCGCGTCCCTCCCCGCTTCGCGCTCACCGGCCCCTGGTCGGTCTCCTTCGACCCGAAATGGGGCGGCCCTGCGGCGCCAATCACGTTCCCCGCGCTCACGGACTGGACCCAACACGCCGACCCCGGCATACGCTTCTATTCCGGCACGGCCGTCTACCGCAAGACCTTTGACGCGCCGCCCAATTGCCCAACAGGTTCCCCCGTCACGATCGACCTGGGCGATTTGCGCGACGTAGCGCACGTCACGCTCAACGGGCGGCCACTGGGTGTTGCCTGGACGCCACCCTACGCCGTCACCGCGCCGCGTCTGAAGGCGACCGGCAACGTGCTGGAGATCGCGGTCGTGAATCTCTGGGCCAACCGCCTCATCGGCGACGCGGCGCTCCCAGCCGCCGAGCGCATTGCGAACCTGAACGCGAGCGAGAACCCCTTCAAGAAAGACCACCCGCTCCTGCCGTCCGGCCTCTTCGGCCCGGTATCAATCCGCTGGCCGTAAATGGCATTCCGCAACGCGGTTACGTGGAGATGTGTTATAATTGAACCCTAACAGGAGAAAGAAGATGAGGAAGCGTTTGTTTTCAACCCTGCTTGTTTGCGGCTACGCGCTGGCATCCGCGGCAAGTCTTGTGCGGGGCGACGGAATGATTCCGTTCCTCGCCATCACGGGCAAGCCCACCGAGGCTGAGGTTCGCGCCAAGGTGGCCGCCATCCAGGCGCAGGGCATTGATTCGTTCCTCATCTACGCGCGGAGCGGACTCGAGCTCGAGTACATGGGCGAGGAGTGGCTGAAGCTGAACGAGTGGTTCTGCGACGAGGCCGAGAAGCGCGGCATGAAGGTGTGGCTCTACGACGAGTACAACTGGCCGAGCGGCACGTGCAAGGGACGCGTCCCGAACGAGAACGACGCCTGGCGCTACACGGAGTACGGCGTCTACCGCAACCCCGACGGCTCCTACCGCTGGACGACCGCGCTCGCGCCAGGTGGCTGGGTGAACGTGTGCGAGCCCGCCGCCGTCGCGCGGTTCATCGAGCTCACGCACGAGGTCTACGCGAAACGTCTCGACCGCTGGTTCAAGAACAAGACGATCCTCGGCATCTTCACGGACGAGCCCGGCCATCCCACGCGCGTCACGTTCCCCGACGGCAAGCCGCTCGTTTCGTTCCGCAAGTATTCGGGCCTGGAGGAGGAATACAAGGCCGCGACGGGCCGCGAACTCAAGGCCGACGTGGAGAAGTGGCTCGCGACGAAGGAGGGCGACGTGTGGTCGGTTTACCTTGGCCTCATGGGCCAGCGCTTCCGCACTTCGTACTTCGACCAGCTCCGCGCGTGGTGCGATGCGCATGGCATTCTCCTCACCGGGCACATGATTTCCGACCTCTACGGCTCGGCCCGCTGCAACGGCAACCCGATCCTCTGCCTGCGCGGCGAGTCGCTGCCGGGCATGGACGAGATCCACACGCGCTGCGAGCCCGACCGCATCGAATGGGTCACCTACAACGTGGCGCGCCAGGCCATCCTGCACCGCGGCAACGGCGGCCTCGCCGAACTCTACGCCTGCGGTCCCGCCAACCACGTTCCCGCCACGCTCCGCTTCGTGATGTGGATGTGCGCGTTCCACGGCATCGACCACTACATCTCCTGCATGGACGTGATGGACGAGAAGGGCCTTGTGGAGAAGCACGGCTACCTCTCCTGCATGGGGCCGATCCACCCGTGGTACGAAAAGCACGCGCGCGTGCTCGCCGACGAGGCGCGCGTGGCCGCCGCATGGGCGCGCAAGACCGTCGCGGAGGGCGAGGTGGCCGTGCGCTACCCCAACCGCACGGCGCAGCAGCTCGCGATCGCGGGACGCACGAAGGCCGTGCCCGGCCCCAACTTGCAAGGGCTTCTGCGCGCGCTCGAGCTGAACCAGTTCACGTGTCGCCTCGTGGACGAAGGCGAGTCCACCGACCTCCCGCTCGTCTTCACCTGCCGCGCCGACGGACGCTACACGGAGGAGCGCACGGGCAAGGCGGATCTCACGGCCGATGCCGCGCTCGCGCTCTGTCGCGAACGCTTGCCTGCCACCTTTCGCGTTCTGGAGCAAGAAGGCACCCACGCCCCGGAGGTCCTGGTGCGCACCTACACGGACGGCTCTGCCGCAGTCCTGAACCTGCGGCCGTTCTCCGACCGCACGCTCGTGGCGGAGCGAAACGGCGTGCGCACGACGTTCACCCTCCCCGCACGCGGCGTGGTGCTGTTCGCGAACGGCTCGCCCGGAGGGCTCGCCCTACCTTCCGCCGCCACTTCCCTCGCCAACGTCGACTGGGACCTCACGCTCGACGCGCCGAACACCCGCCGCGTCAACTTCGACCCCTCGCGCAAAGGCGCGCTCACCGTTGCCGCGCCGTTGAAGGGCGTGCGCCTTCTCACGCGCGACTGCGCGATGAGCTACGCCGTGACCTCCTCCGGACGCCCCATCGGCATCAACGAACAGCCCGCGAAGGGCGACAAGGTGATCCGTCACATCGCCGAACCGTATGCGTTCGAGATGGACGGCGCGAAGGTGGCGTCCGCCGAACCCTGCACCACCCTGCGTCCCTGTTACGACCCGCTCTACCGCCAGACGAAACCGTTCGACCTCGCGGCAGGCGAACACGCCTTTGCCATTACTTCGGGCGAGGCGGACTGCAACTTCTTCCTTCCGGCGCTGTTCCTCACGGGCGACTTCGCCGTCTTCAACGGCGTCGTCATGCCGCGTCCGAAGGGGAAGGTGAAGCTCGGTCCGCTCGCGGCGAGCGGCCTTGCCGACTTCACGGGCACGGCCACGTGGTCGGCCGAAGTGACGGTGCCGAACACCGCGCGCATGCGGCTACGTCTCGCAACGGGCGGACGCCTCACGCAGGTCAAGCTGGGCGGCAGGGATCTGGGCGTGCGCGCCTGGGCGCCGTTCGAGTGGGACGTTCCCGCTGACCTCGCGGGGAAGAAAGTGAAGTTGGAGATTTCCATCAGCACGTCCGTGCAGCCGATGTTCGGCGATCCCGCCAACGGCACCTGGGACATGCGCTTCTGGAACGCCGTCAGCGGTCCCGATGGTCCTTGTGGTCTCCTCGCCGCCGACTGGTTGGAATTGTGAAGTGACATATCGGTGACATTGCATCGGCACCGGCATGGTACAATCAAAGAAGCCTTTTCTTTGCCAACATAAACAGAAAGTGACATTATGAATGTTTCAAGAAGATCGTTTCTCGGCGGTGCGGGCGGCGCGCTCGCGTTGCCGTGGCTTGTGCCCGCCTCCGCGCTCGGGCGTGACGGCACCGTTGCGCCGTCAAACCGCATTACCGTGGCCGGCATCGGCCTGGGTGGACGCGGCTGCGGGGTGATGCGCAGTTGGGTGCTGCCGGAGAAGGACGTGCAGTTCGTCGCCATCTGCGACGTGTGGAAGCCGCGGCGCGACAACGTCAAGAAAATCGTCGATGAACACTATGGCAACCATGACTGCAAGACGTACATCGACATGCGCGAATTGTTGGCGCGTCCGGACATCGACGCGATCCACACGGCGACGGGCGACCGGTGGCACGCGGGCATCTCCATCCTCGCCATGCGTGCGGGCAAAGACGTCTATACGGAGAAGCCGGCTTCCATGACCGTGCGCGAAGGGCAGGCCGTGGTGGCGACCGCCGCCAAGTACAAGCGCGTCTACCAGGCCGGCATGCAACGTCTCAGCGAACCTAACTTCGTCGTGTGCAACGAGCTCGTGCGCCTCGGTCGCCTTGGCGAGGTCAAGACCGTCTACGCCCACCTCGCGCCAGGCGGCAACATGAACCTCCACCGCGATTGGCTGCCCGCCGAGCCGTTGCCTCCGCGTGACGTCATCGACTGGGACGCGTGGCTCGGTCCGTGTCCGTGGCGTCCCTACAACCACGCCTACCTCCCAAGCGGCTGGCACCGCGACCACGACCTCTACACCGGGAGGATCGGCGAATGGGGGTCCCACACCTTTGCGCAGTGCCACGACGCCCTCTGCGCCGAAGGCACGTCGCCGGTGTTTTACCAGTATGTGAACGACCCGACCCCCGACGGGCAGCGGATGCGCTTCGCGAACGGCGTCGAGATGGTGTCCGTGCAGCGTGGCTGGCGCGGCACCTGCGGCGTGAGGTACGTTGGCACGGAGGGATGGGTGTCGTGCGCGGACGGCTACTCGATGCCCGAGGCGTCGCGCCCGTCCCTGCTCGCCGACTACCAGAAGATCCTCGCCGATTACTGCGTGCGCACGGGCTACACCGGGCAGAATCACATGCGCCAGTTCTTCAATTCGGTGAAGACGCGCGCGAAGACCGTGGCCAACCCCGTGATGATGCACCGGTCGATGACGACCGTGCACTGCGCCAACATCGCGCAGTGGCTCGGACGCGACATGACCTGGGATCCGGTGAGGGAGGAGTTCGTGAACGACCCCGAGGCCAACCGCATGCTCTCCCGCGCCCAGCGCGAAGGCTGGCAAATTTTTTAATGGTGAGTGGGGCGATGGGACAGTAAGCGTACAACAGCAAGAAGGCCTCTGTCTTTTGTCTTCTGTCTTTTGTCCTCCAACAATAAAAGGAAAAAAATGAAGAAAGCGATTTTGATCTGTTGC
>ONRL01000057.1 GCA_900320225.1 uncultured Lentisphaerota bacterium | reverse complement strand
GAGCCACATCGCGGGGTTGAGCGCGAACGAGGAGACGAGCGTGACGGCCGCGTAGAAGCCCGTCACGCCGAAGTAGGCCCAGCGGAGCACGTCGACCCATGTGCCGCGCAACGTGGCCGTGGCGCCGACGGCGATGCCACCCGCGACTAATCCCAGCACAAACAGCGAAGGAATGAAGTACGAGAGCTTGAAGCTCGTCTTCGGCGACTTCTTCACAAAGTAGCCGCGGTGGAAGCCGTAGCGCCCAAGCTGGCGGAGGTGCGGGCCGAACAGCCGGCGCCGGTGGTGGTAGACGATCGCCCACGGGTCGTAGACGAGGCGCTTGCCCTGCCCGTACACGATGTCCTCGCAGAGGAGCGTGTCTTCGCCGGGCCAGAAGTCCGTGCGGTAGCCGTGGATCGTGCGCAGCACGTCCGCGCGAACAAGGAGGTTACAGCTCGGATAGTCGTCCACGTCGCGGCGCACGCGCCCGCCCAGGTATCGGTAGCGGTAGCCGCCGCTCACGAGAACGTTCTCGTAGACGCGTCCGCCGGCGCGCGCGAGGAACCCGTCGCCCGGCGGCGTCACGCCGGGGCCGCCCACGCCGCCGATCGCGGGGTCGCTGAAGTACTTCACCGCGTTCTCGAGCCAGCGCGCGTCGGGGTAGGCGTCGTCGTCGATGAACGCCACCACGTCGCCCTTTGCGGCGGCAATGCCGGCGTTGCGCTTCTCGGCCGGCCGCACCTTGCCGGTCGAAATCACGGAGAGGGGAAAATCACATCGCCGCCACGGCGTCTCCGGCGCGGCGTCGGGCAGCACGATGACCTCGAAGTCGCGGTAGGTCTGCTCGGAGAGGCCTTTCAGGCATTCGTCGAGCATCCACGACCACGCGGGACACGCGATCACCACGCTCACGAGCGGGTTCTTCTCCAGCGGCGGCGGCACTTCCACCTTCGCGTAGTAGTTCAGCACGCGGAGGCGGTAGAAGATGGCGAGCGTGTCGTGCATCATCTCGCGCACGGTGCGCGGCTTGAGCGCGCCGAACTTCTCGCCGAAGCGGATTTCCACGGGCGCCTCGCTCACCTTCGCGCCGCGTCCGTAGGCGATGGAGAGGAGCTCGAGGTCGAACGCGTACGTCTTCACGAGCATACGGTCGAGCGCGTCGCCGAGCACCTGCCGGCGGAAGAGCTTCATCCCCGTCTGCGTGTCGGTGACGGGCAGCCCCACCACGAGGCGCACGAGGCCGAAGTAGATGGCGCTCGCGAGGCGGCGGTGCCAGGGGTACTGCACGGACGACTCGGGGTGGCGCTTGGACCCCACGACGATGTCGGACTTGTTGCGCGCCATCGAGTCGAAGAACTTCGGCAGCATCCGCGGCGCAATGTCGAGGTCGCCGTCCAGGAGCAGCACGTAGCCGCCCGTCGACGCGCGGAAGCCGGCCTTGAGCGCGTTGCCCTTCCCCGCGTTCTTCGCGATCAGCACCGGCCGGCACGCCGCGCGCGCGGCGTGGCGCGAGGTGAACGATTCGGCATACGCGCGGATCGCCTCCGCGCTCGCGTCCGCGCTGCCGTCGTCCACCGGCACGAGCTCGTAGCGGAAACCACCCGCGTCGAGGCAGGCGGCGACGGACTCCAGGTTCTCCGCGATGGACGAGCCGAGGTTGTAGACGGGCAGGACGACGCTCAGAAGATCCCCCTCGAGGATCTTCCGCGCGTTCGTCCAGTCCAGCTCCTCCGCCATGGAGTTATTTCCAGAACTTGAGCTTCTCCGACCAGCTCGCGGGATGCGCGATGCGGGCCGTCCAGCCGCCGCCGGGCGCCAGCACGGCCTTCATCTTCTCGCCGCGCGTGACAACGCGCGTGGCGTGGCGGTAGTCGGACGGCGCGTTGCCGGCGTTGGGTCCGTCGGAGAAGATCTCCGCCTCCCATTCGCCCGCGCCGAGGAAGGACGTGTCGATCTCGATCTCCGCGCCGTCCCAGGACGCGATGGCGGAGACATACCACACGTCGCCCTTCCGGCGCGCGACCGCGGCCACGCGGTCCACGTCGCCGATGAGGCCGCGCGTCTCGTCCCACGTGGTGGGCACGGCGGCCATGAACGTGAAGCACTCCATGTTCGCGAGGTACTGCGAAGGACTGTCGCACAGCATCTGGAGCGGGGCCTCGTACAGGGACATCAGCGCCATCTGGTGGACGCGCGTGCCCTGCACGTCGGGCTGGTTCCAGTTGGGCTGGAACTTCGCGGTCTCGGGGTTGAACTCCTTCTTCCAGCCGTCGTCGCCGAGGGGACGCGCCCGATAGCGCATCGCGCCGGGCGTGTAGTCCATCGGACCCGCCACCATGCGCGTGAACGTGACCCGGAGATCGTTCGCGGGCATGTTGAAGTACTCGTGGAACTTCGCCGTCTCAAGCCCGTGCACGCCTTCGTAGTTTATGATGTTCGGATAGGTGCGCGAGAAGCCCGTGGGCTTGTACATGCCGTGGTAGTCCACCATCAGGCGGTACTCGGCGGCGATGCGCGCGGTCTGCTCGAGGAAGGACACCACGAACTGGTCGTCGCGGTCCATGAAGTCGATCTTGAATCCCTTCACGCCGAGGGCGGCGTATTTCTGGAACACCTCGTGCTGGCGTCCGACGAGCTGCGGCCAGCTGCACCAGAGGATGATGCCCACACCCTTGCGCGCGCCGTAGTTGACGAGCTCGGCCACGTCGATCTCGGGGTTGATCTCCATGATGCGGAGCTTCACGCTCCAGCCCTCGTCCATGATCACGTACTCCACGCCCGTCTTCGCGGCGAAGTCGATGTAGTACTTGTACGTGGCGGTGTTGCAGCCCGCCTTGAAGTCGACGTCCTTGCCGAACACGTTCCAGCAGTTCCACCACTCCCAGGCGACCTTGCCGGGCTTGATCCACGAGAGGTCGCCCGTGAGCTGGTTCGGCGTGGCAAGCGCGTACACGGCGTCGCTTTCGACCAGCTTCGCGGGGGAGTCCGCGAGCAGGAACACGCGCCAGGGATACGTGCGCGTCCCCTTCGTGGTGGCGAGGTAGTCGAAGCGCCCGCCCACGCGGCGCTGGCGCTGGTTGTTCGTGATCTTCGCGGGATCGGGAAGCTTCGCGAGGTTCGCGTCGAGGCGCGGCGAACCGTCCGCCGCCGCCGAGAGGTTCCAGCCCGGGTAGTCGAGGAGGTCGCTCTCCGTCACGCAGAGGCTCGGCCCTTTCGGATACTGCACGAGGAGCGGGAGGTACACGAGCTTCTGCTTCTTGCCCTTCAGCTCGCCGACCGTGGTTTTCTCGTAGACCGACTCCCAGCTGCACTCGTGGCCGCCGGCGAGGCCCGCGTAGGCGACAAGGTCCTTGGACGGGAACACGAGCGGCGCCTGCTCGTCCTTCACCTTCACCTGCGGGTCCTTCCACGCGGTCGCGAAGCGGTAGGCGACGCCGTCGTTGCGCGCATGCAGCCAGACCTGCCAGTCGCCGGTGAAGGACACCACCGTCTCCGCGCCGTCGTCCTGCACGGACGCCTTCTTGTAGATGGGCGTGGGGATCGTCTGGCGATGCGGCACGTTCTTCGTGACGAGAACCTTCGCCCCCGCGCCGCCGATCACGCCCTTCCCGTCGAAGGTCATCGAGATCGGCGCGGGGCCGAGCACCGGTTTTCCGTCGCGCGCCACGGAAACCGTGAGCGCGGGCTCGGTTGCGAGCGTGATTTCGTTACGCCCGTCAGGGGACTTCAGGGAGATGGTCTCCGCAGATGCAGAGGCGCAGGCGGCGAGAGCCGCAACGGCAATGAGGGTGTTTTTCATGCCGTTAGTTTACCAAAAACCCCCGCCGCGAACAAGAACGCGCTCAGTCTTCGGTGGTGAAGCACGAGGCGGGGAGGCCCGCCGCGTTGTAGAGGTTGCCGAAGCCCTGACAGCCCCAGTTGTAGCGCACGGCCGTGGGATTCTTCGCATCCGCCGCCCACACGCGCACCGTGTCGGGCCCCGTGATCTTCGCGTCCGCCCAGTGCCACGCGCCCGCGCCGTCGCGGATCGTGAAGCCCTCGAGCTCGCTCGCGGGGGATGACCGCCGTTCAAGGCGGATCACGTCGTTGGACTTCGCGTTCCACGTGAACGTCGTGCGGATCGGTCCCGCCTTCAGGGGCGAACCGTCGATCGCGAAGCGGATGTTCGCGCCGTCGCCCTGGAACTCGGCGACGGCGTAGTCGGGCGAGGCGCACGGCACGTCGGCACGCCCGTAGACGCGGTTGAGCGCGAGCGAGGCGAGGCGGTCGCCCGCCGGCCCCTTGAAGCGACCGTGGATCTCGTACTCGCTGTTGTCGAGGATCACGGCCATCGCACTGTGCGGAATGATCTTCTGCGCGCGGCGCTGTCCCTCGCGCAGGCCGGCGCGGGACGGATCGGCGTCCGGACGCTTCTCGGCCGGTCCCCATCCCGCGAGCTGGCAGTAGAGGAACGGGATGTCGGGGCGCTTCATCTCGCGCCGCCACTCCGCCACCATGTAGCTCATCCACTTCGGATAGACGTGCCGTGCGTCGCGCAGGCCCGAGTCGCAGCACCCCTGATACCAGATCACGCCACGGCAGCTCATCTGAGAGACGGGGAAGAACTGGTTGTTCCAGCAGCGGATCACGGGCTTGCGCACCTTCGCGCCCTCGCCCTTCGCGATCAGCTCCTCCTGCCGCAGGCGTTCCGCCTTCAGCTCGGGCACGGCGTCGATCCGCTCGCGCGGCATCCACGCCCAGCAGCGCGTGCCGCTCCACGAGATGTCCACCACGCCCGCCGCGCCGCCGATCGCGCGCTGGAGCGTGTCGATGAACGTGTAGCCCACGGCCGTCACGCTGCCGAGCGTCTCGGGCGAGACCACGCGCCACGTGCCCTTCGCGTCGCCCTTGATGGGCGCCTTCTCGTGGCGGCGCGCCAGCTTGAACATGCGGATCGGACGCCCCACGCAGGCCGCCGCGCGCGCCTTGTAGTCCATGACGGGACCGAACCCGCCCTTCATCGTGAACTCCATGTTGCTCTGCCCGGCGGCGAGCCACACCTCGCCCACGAGTATGTCCTGCGACGTTACTTCGTTCGACGCGCCCTTCGCGACAAGCGTGAACGGCCCGTCCTTCAGTTTCGACGTGTCGAGCCGGACGAGCCACCACCCGTCCGCCTCCGTCGTCGCCTCGGCGCGCGCGCCGCCGAGCGTCACGGTCACCCGTTCGCCGGGATCGCCGCGTCCCCACACGGCCGTGGCCGCGTCGCGCTGCACGAGCGCGTGGTCGCCGAATAGGTCAGGAAGCGAGACGGCTGCCTGCGCGCCAACCGCGCACGCCGCCACCATCGCCAGTGTCGCGTTCATCTTCTTCATTTCTGCTTTACCTCCACTTTTTCAGCTGCGGAATGGGCCGTGAACTCGGGCGCGTACATGCACTGCACCGTGGCAAGGCCGCCCACGAACGCGCCGCGCTGCTGCACGCGGAAGGACGTCTCGAGCACGAACGTGCCCTTGCCAAGCCGGTCGATGTAGTAGTGCGTGGCCGTGTCGCGCGTGGACTGGTAGTAGCCCACGCCGTCCTGCCAGCGGTAGCGCGAGAGCACGTCCACCGGCTCCGCGCACGCCGGACGCTCGTCCTGCACGTGCACGTACTCGAAGATGCGGTCGCTCGTGAGGACGATCCGCGCCACGAGCTCGTCGCCGACCTCCAGCGTCCCCTCGATCGGCGCGAGACGCGTCCCCTCCGCGCCGCGCACCTTGCGGTAGTACTTCTTCTCCACGTGCAGCTCCTTCGGCTCGTGCGCGCGCACCTTCAGGACATCCTCGAAGTACGACCAGTGGACGCCGCCCCAGGCGACGCCGCCCGTCGCGTCGTTCGAGAACGTGATCGCGCCCATCTCCGGCTTGATCTCCGCCGCCGGCACCTTGTGCACGTAGAGGCCCGTGCCAGCCTCGGCGTTCGCCTTCGGCACCTCCTTCCCGTCAAGCGTGACCGTGGCGAGCGTGTCGCCGGCGAGCAGGTCCGTGCCGCCGCCCAAGAGGATCGCGTAGATGGCGTCCACCGTGGACGCGGTGGAGCTCCAGTTCTGCGTCTGCTTCTGCTTGAGCAGCCACGCGCGGCAGGCGTCCACGCTCTCCACATCGCCCGTCACCTCCATGAACGCCTCGATGATAACGGCCTGCGTGGAGACGGGCGCGGCGAAGAGGCTCGACGAGTAGAAGCTCGACCGCTTCCAGTACATGCCCATTTCGTCCGAGACGATCGCGCGCTCCTTCAGCGAAGCGATGACGTCCTTCGCCACGCCCTTCTTCCCGAAACGATGCAGCACGAGGGCCGCATACGCCTGCGTCTCAAGACCGAAGTCAAGCCACTCGTCGGCGATGTGCTTGAGAAGGAGTTTCTTCGTCGCGGAATCAGCTTCGGGCACGCCCTTGAACGAATGCAGGTACAGCCACTGCACGTCCCAACCGGTGGCGTGGAACTTCATCTTCAGTTTCTTCGCCGCCTTCACGCGCCGCTCGACCTCCGCGACAACCTCCTTGTCGAGCGCACTGCACGCAGACTTGAAGCAGTCGGGATACGCCGCGCCGGTGAGACGGTTGAGGCGCGCGAAGCCGGTGAGGACGTAGAGCGTGATGCCGTCCGACGACGGCCCGCCCGGGAACCACGGCCAGCGTCCGTCGCCGTTGCGCTCCTTCACAAGCTTCTCGAGGCAGCGCGCCTGTTCGGACGCAAGACGCGCCGTGTCGAACAGCTCGCCCACGCGGCGGCGGGAGGCCGCCTCGTCCGTCGCCTCGCGCACCCACGGCGTCGAGTCGAGCGCGATCGTCTTGAGGTCCGCGTTCTGTTCAAGCGGACTCTTCAGCGTGTCGCCGCCCGCCGCCTTCCACTTCTCGAACGTGGCGCGGATGCGCGGATCGGAATTGGCGATGAACGACGCGAGCGCGTTCGCGTAGTAGCGGCTGAACGTCTGCTCGCAGCACTCGTGCGGGAACTCCATCAGGTAGGGGAGCGCCAGCACGGCGTACCACGCCGGACGCGACACCGCGCGCACCGTGAGGTCCACGTGGCGGATTGAATCCGATTGCGCGCTCGCAAGCAGGTTGGAGAGCGCGAACGTGCGCGTGCCCGCGCCGCGCACCTGCAGCTGCACGGCCTCGCGCACGAGAATGCTGCGGGAGAGAACGGGCAGCCAGCCCTCCTCGCCGTCGGCGAACGTCGCGCCTTTCGCGCGCGCCGTGTACTTGAGGAAACCCTGTCCGTCGGGGATCTTCACGCGGAAGGAGAAGCTCTTCGACTCATGCCCCTTCAGCTCAAACGGCTGGCTGCCGCCGCCGACCGGCGCGGGTTTGAGCGTCGCCGCGTCCTCGAACGCGAGCGACACCGTGCCCTTCTGCGGGGCGTCCTCCGTGTTCGTGACCTTCAGGGCGAAGAGGAAGTCATCCCCCTCGCGCACGAACCGCGGCGCGTTCGGTTCCGCCATGAGAGGCTTCGTGGTGACAATCGTGTCGTCGCGGAGGATGCCATTCCGCAGGCCCTTGTCATGCGCGAGCGCGACGAACTTCCAGCCCGTGAGCGCCTCGGGAACCGTGAACGTGAAGCTCACGCGGCCGTCCGCGTCCGACTCCAGCGTCGGCAGGAAGAACGCCGTCTCCTGCAGGTTCTTCCGCGCGGGGACGTCCGGCTCCGGACCTGCCATGGGTTCTTTCGCATTCGCCACCGCATTCCTTGCCGCCGGCGCCGCAGCTTTCATGGCGACAGCCGCTTCAACCGGCGCCGCACCCGCCTCCTCCATCACCATGCCGCCCGCGGAACGCGCCGCATACCGCGCCTCGCGCGCATACATTCGAATCGCCTGCGTCGAGGCATTCCACTTTCGCCACGTCGCGTTCACGGCACCGCCCCCGCCGGGGAAGTGTCCGCCGAGATGGTAAAGGCTCTCGCATTTGTTCTGCAGACGCAAGGTGCTGGGCGAGCGCATCCGAGGCGTGAAATACCAGTCGAACGGGAAATGGGGATTGTGCCCGACGAAGGCGTCAAGCGACTTGTCGTACATGAGCGCCACCATCTCCGACGGCGCGCTGACCTTGAACGTCCACGTTTCCTCTGCGCCCGGCATGAGCTTGCTCGTGAAGTGTTCGCGTTCCACGCGAATGTTCATGTTGTCCCACGGCACGTGAATGCGCGTATCCTGGCGGTAGAGACGGTTCTCGCGAAGGAACTCGGTCTCGACCTTGATCTCGCCGCGGTTCGCGTCGGCCACGGGGAACTCGAGGTAGTGGACCGGCTTCGCGGGATCGGTCGTGCGGTCGTAGAGCGTCTTGCCGTTCTGCGTGAGCGTGAGGCGGCAGTAACCCGTCGCGTAGCCGCTCGCCCAGTAGAGGCGGATCGCGTCGCCCACCTTCACGTTGTGGTCCTTCACGCGGAAGAACTCCGGCGCCGCGAACGCGCAGTTCGGCGTCGACACGTCGAACACGGCGCAGGTGTCCATCGCCTTCACCATCTTCCCCTGCGGGTCCTTTGCCTCGAACACGAGACGGTAGGCGCCCGCTGGCAGGTCGAGCGCGTCCTTCCACTCGCCCTTCTCGGTCGTCTCCACGGCGCGCGACAGCACCTCCGCGCCCGGCTCCCAGCGTTCCCAGTTCCACGGCTGGGGGCCGGCCTTCGCCTTGATCCGGTTTCCGTAGTCGTCATAGAACCTGCCGCCCGCCGGCTTGCGCACCGGCGTGGCCGGACCCTTCAGCGCGAAGACGCGCAGCGTGCCCTTCCCGCGCACGGGCTTGAAGCCGAGCGTGTGGAGGGAGACGTAGGCCGGCACGGACGCGCGCTTCCCCGCGCCGTCCACCATGAGCCACCGCTCGGTCACGCCCGTCGACGCACGCCACGCGACCGTCCCGACGCTGAACTGCGTCTGGGCCGCATGCGTCTCGCCCGCCGTGTCCACCACGGTCGCCGACACCTCGAACTGGAACGACGGTTCGCCGGAGAGGTCGGCCGTCGGCGACGCCTCCGGAACGAACGCGACGGTGAACGCGCCGTCGGCGTCCGTCACCGTCTCGCCCGTGGCGAAAGACCCCTTGTCGTCGTCGTTCCCACGGTCATCGCCCCAGAGCCAGCTCCACCAGTAGGAGTAAATCGTGCGCCGCGTGACGCGCCACTGCACGCGCGCGCCCTGCACGGGCAGACCGGAATACGTGCGCGCAAAACCCTTTACGGCCGCCTTCTGGCCCAGCACGCCCTCACCGCTGCCGAGTTCGAACGCGGCGCGGAACTTGGGCCGCTTGTACTCCTCCACGCGCGCGTCTTTCGACGTGGAAACCCAATCGGTCCCGTCGTAGGCGCGCACTTTGACTTGGTAACGCCCGGTACGGCGGCCGTGCGGCGCCACGAACTCCCCGTGGAACGACCCCCACGGGTTCGTCCTCAACTTCAGGGAACCGACGGACTTGCCGTTGGGATCCGTGAAGTCCACCACGACCGGCGTTTCCGGCAGCACGCGGAAGTCCCGTTTGTGCGGGTCGGCCCAGTACGCCACGCCCTTGAAGCAGATGCGCTGGCCCGGACGGTAGATCGCCCGGTCCGTGAGCACGTCGACGTGCCCGAACTCCTCCCTCTCCCCGTAGTCCGTCCCCGATCCGACGGTGGAGAGCGACAGCGCCGCCTGATCGCCGTCCCGCACGCGCATGTAGCCGTAGACGCGGTCCTTGACCAGCCTGAACGAACCGTCGGCCTCCGTTTTGAGCGTCTGCGCGAGGGTGTATTTGCGGCCGTTCTTCGCCTCCCAGATCTCCACCGTGGCGCCCGCCACCGGTTCGCCGCTTTCGGCGCGCCACACCTTGCCGCGCAGCGAGCCGTTGTCCCCGGCCTGCGCAAGCGCAAGGTCGGTCACCGTCACGATGCGGGTGAAGAGAGGCGTGTCCTTGTCGCCGAACGTGGCGTCCATCGCCGCGAAGAGCGCGTAGTGCCCGGGAGCGAGGTCGGACGGCACGGGGAACTTCATCTCGTGCATCTTGTAGTCGCGAGGATCCGCCAGAGCGACCTGCCACGTGCGGGCGGACGCGTCCTTTGCGTGCCGCTTCAGCATGTCCGAGGCGCGGTAGTAGCCGTTGTCCCACACGCTGCTGTCGCGTATCTCCTCAAACGTGACGGGCACGATGCGGAAGAAGAGCTTCGTCATGTTCTTGGAGCTGACGGCGAGGTCCGGCCACGGCGCGTTCCAGGTCGATTCGGTCTCCACTGAGAAATCGGGCTTCTCAAGGTTTTTCACCAGGCTCGCGCAAAGGCGTCCGCCCACGCTCTTCGGCCAGCGCGCAGCGCCGGTCGCCGCCTTCGCGTGCGCGCCCACGAGGTCGTCGGCCTGCTTCAGCAAGTTGGCGCGGGCGTGAACCGCGAGCGCAGAGACATCCGTCACGTCGAGATAGCGGGCGATGAACGCGTCCAGGTCGAGCGCGTAGCGCGCGTCGCGTTCTTTGGCCGGCAACTGGGCGAAAGCGTGCTCGTAGCGCATTCGGGAGAGCTCCGCGTCCGCAAGGGCGTCCTTCGCCGCGTCGTTGCGGTGGAACGCGATGAGGGAGTCGAGGAGCGCGAGGCCCTTCTCGAGCGACTTGTCGGGGATCGTCTCGCCGTAGAAGTCCACGATGTCGTGCACAACCATGTCGAAGAGCGTGGGACGGCAGGCGTCCGGCAGCGTGCCGTACGAGAGGAGATCGTCCCAGTCCTGCACGCGGTACGTCTTCAGCTCGTCCGCGTGCGCGAGCACCTTCGCGAACTGCTTCTCGAGCGTCTCGTTCAGGCGCTCCGGCGCCCACGGCGGCTGGTTCGTGGCGGCTGCGTCCGAGAGCTTCGTGGGGCGCGCCCCGCCCCAGCGCCACGGACGCGACTCGTCGCGGTAGACGTGCGCGAGGTGGAGCTGCAGCACGCCCTGCAACTCGGCGGGCGCGGCGTCGATGCGCGCCGCGAACCTCGGCAGCCACTCCTTCGCGTCTTCGTCGCGGATGCCCTTCTCGACGTTCGCGCGCGTGATGATGGCACGTGCGGCCCGCGGCCACTTCCGCTCCGCCACGGCCTCGCGTTCGATCTTCTCGAGAACGTTCGTGGCCGTGCGCGGACGCCCCTTGCGCATGGCGGCGTTGTAGTCGTCCCACGAAACTTCTCCCGAACCGAACCACGACATGGCGAACGCTCCTCCTGTCAGGGCGAGTGCGATGGTTGCTATTTTGAGTCTGCTCATGACTGCTCCTTGCTTTAAAGATCACGACGCAAATATTCCGCGAACAGGCGGTCATACACGATCCAGCCGAAACGCGCCGTTAGGAAAGGATTTTTCAGTTTCATGCGTGCATTATACCACGCCCCATCCGCCATGGCAAAAGTTTTGTCACAAAACTTTTGCCATGGGGATTCTCGTCGCTTCCCGCCCCCCTAAATCGGTCGGGTAACGCCTGTTTTTGTGCTACTTCACCTTCACACGCATGAAGAACGTCGATGGTGAACCAGCTGGGGTAATCGTTGCCTTGGCTTTTCCATCGGCGGTGCGTTGCAGAGTGAATGTTAGCCCGTTGGACGAGAATGTGGATTCATTCAGTTCCGTCGCGCCCTCCACCTCCAACATTTCCGCAAGTTGCGCAGCCGAACCGATTTCCGCTCCAGCGATATCAACGACAATGTCAAATGCCCTTGAAATAGCATCAGACGGCACGAAGGAATCGATTACGACATCTTCACTCGTTAGTGGCGTTGATTTTGCCATCAGTCCCGGCGCATCCAGCGCATACGAGAACCAGGCGTTCAGCGAAGCCTTGACTGCCGCGTGTTCAAGATTCCTGCCATCAACCCAAGTACGGAATTGACGATATGTTGTAGCCGTCGCAAGCTTCGCCTTCAGTCGCACTTCATCGCCTGCGCTTGTCAACACCGCGCCAACCTCTGCATCGCCTGTTACGTCAGGAAGTGGATCGCTGGATGTCCATGTCACCTCATCTAGCCATGCACAATCCTCGCCCTGCGTCTTGCCATTGTCATTCTTCTGATAGACCCAACTGAACGTGTGGGGTCCTTCGCCAGTGACAGAGAAAGTCTCGTTCGTCCAATCCGTCTCGCCGCCAAGCCAACTTGCCTCTTCGCCGTCTATGAGGAATGAAACGTAGTCATATTTCCTGTTACGGCTGATTTCGCTCGACGACTTCCACCAGAATCCGATCTCGCCAGACCCCACAACAGTCATCTCAACGATCGAGGTTTCGCTGTCGCCAATCGCACCGCTACGCAACGCCGCCACGCCGTCATGCGCCACATTGCCGAAAACGCATGACCATCCGGCTACGCCGTTGGTTGAAACCGTCCGCCCCGACGCATTGATGCCGTCCGCGATGCTTGCAGGCTGCCGCCTGAACGAAAACGCCGTCACCGCACTGTCGAAATAGTCATTCCTTATGGCAATCGCCCGTACCGCCACCGAAAGACCGTCAGCGTAGAAAGGCTCCGTGTACAACGCGCTCGCCGCCGTCGGATCGCTCCCGTCAAGCGTATAGTGGATTGCAGAGCCGTTCTCCGCTGTGATCAAAATCCGTGCGGATGCCGATTGCAAGACACCGCCGTCGGACACATCCTCGCTGGTAATGATAGGAGCTGAAAGCGTATTCGCGCGCCATACCGCCGTGAACGTGACATTAGAGCTTGCCACGACATACCGAGTGCCGCCCGCGTATGTTTCAACGCCATCATTCCACCCGACAAACGTATATCTCGGTTTGTGAAAGCCCGCCGTTGTCGGCAGAACAACCCGAGACCGTGCAAACGCATTTATTGGGGTCGGCGCCGTACCCTCGCCGCCATTCAAGCCAAACGAAAGAGACACTAGCGGATCAAGTGATACTTCGTCCAGCCACACACAATCCTCGCCCACGTCACTCTCGTCAACCTCATCCTTGGTGTACGTCCAGCGGACGGTATGTTCCCCCGCTTGCATGATGTCATAGACGACATTCGTCCATCCCGTCTTGCCGCCGATGGCAACACCTTCCAGTTGATAATCATTCAACGTCCCCTGCGGTTCACCGTCAACTGACAGATAGGCGTAGTCAAACACTTCGCCGTCATACTCTTCACTTGATGCCTTCCACCAGAACGAAAGGCGCACCGGTCCATTGACTTTCGTCTCGATCCACGACGATTGCTCGTTCGCAACTGTCCCGCTACGCATTGCCCCCTCGCCATCATGCGAAACGTTGCGGTCGCCAATCCATGCTGCAACACCACCCTTATCGAAAGGATGTCCCACGATGTTAAGAAATTCGTCATCATCAAACACAAGATACCCTCCGAATTTATTGGCAGGAACAACATCGGCATACATATCGGCATATCTTCGCCTATAACGAACATTCGTAGCATAGTCAAGTATACAAGAATCCGTAATACCACTTGGAACCTCTCCGATGAAATCCACTGCTCCTAATTTCTTGCAATTGCGGAATGCTCCTGTATAAACATAAGAGACATTCGTAGGAATAGATATGTGAGCAAGTTTAGAACAGTTAGTAAAAGCATTAACATTAATCTGCTTCACTCCACTACCAATTGTAACATTTGTTAGGCTCGTGCATCCCCCAAAAGCAGCAGTGCTAATGAAAGTTATACTGTCAGGTATGTTTATGCTTTCAAGTCTAGTATGTCCATTGAAAGCACTTCCCCACATGCCATCTACTGGAATTGTAGTAGAACCTTTTTTAAACGAAGAAGGTATTGTTATGTTCCCTGATGCGGCGAAACCGTTCGCATCGCGAGCAGCAGATCCTACATAATCCGGCCATCCTATCCACGTGTGTTTGTATGATGGAGGTTCACTAGGTTCGCAAAACCGCCAATAAAAGCCATTTTTAAATTCTTCAAAATAATAGCCGCTGTAAATAGCATGTGCATTGAACCCAATAAATGTAGTTGACAAAACAACTAACATTGTTGCGCTTGATTTCTTCATTGCATCGCCTCCTCAATCAGTTGGTACGATTGATCTCAAGACCTATAGAAAGAAAATGGAGCGTATCCATTCGGTGTCTTTCTTTAACGAATAAGGGCCGTGAATTGCACTGAAACATCCATGTGATGCTACAGGACGATCCAAATCCTTTCCACACCAATCTACTGTACAGAAGATACGAGCATTATCAATGACAACTTCTCGAATAACACCTATGCTTCTAATTGTCATGTCACGTGCTGCGTAGCCGTTCTTTTTCTTGATCGCAATTCTGTCGCCTTGTCTCATCGTTTTTGCAGCGGCATATTGAGATGGTTGGGCTTTTTCTGTCCAGCCAAGCATCCAAAAACCACCACTAACAAAGCGATCATATTGGTCTTCACCATCGTAGGTAGCACCCACTACCCAATATTGATGTTCCATTTTCTTTTCCTCGCGCCCTTGTTGAGTTTCACTTCGCAAGGATCGGGCTTGTCCTCGTTTTGTGTAGCTCCACTGTTTGGCGGTCTGACACGATTTGAGGGCATGAAAAAACCTCTCTTCGTGTCCCAAGAGAGGCCGTAGGATTGCCATACAGGAAACACAAAGAGAGGTAAGCGCATGTGCGCTTCCTCTGCAAGTGTCGTCCTGTCGAAAGTTCCTACGTTTCTCTTGGCGACCGCTTTGCAGCGTTGCTTAAATCATCTTGTCACTCCTCTTTGGTTGCGGCGCGCTCGGCGAGCGCGCCCTACCATTGCGGCGACCGTGGCGAGGCGTTACCCCGCCTATGACCGTTTCACTGTTTAATGGTTTTCGTTCCTTTCATTACAGTTTCACGATTTGAAATTGATGTCAGTACGGCGATGTGACCGTAACCCCCTCTTCAAAGATTGTCTCTGGATCGATGTCCACACACTTGCGGTCATTACGTCCTCCGGCGACATCGAAAGCGAGCGTTCCATTCATAACCGTCATAGTCGAAAGGAATGTCTTGCGATTACGCAGCGGACGAAAAACCGGACCGCAATCAGGCTTAAGAAGATATGCCATGTCAAAACGTTTGACGTGGCCTGTCGTAAAATAACAGTCCACCTTGCGTCCTGTCGCCGGCTTTACCATGCAAATGTCATGAATCATGGGCAGTTCCTCTCAATCAATGGTCCAGTCAATCCACTTTGGCTCCTTGCCCTGACGTGCAAGATTCCAATCGGCAAGCAACTCTCTTGTATGTGACACGCACCAACCAAGGACACGGTGCAACAATACGCGAGGTAGGACACCTTCAATAACCACCGCATCCCGAATCGAAACCAACGCAATGGTTTTCTTACCCTTAACCACGTGGAAATGAGGGGGATTGTGATCGCTGTAGTTGACGGCGATCTTTATCCTGCCTTTTTTGCTTTCTGATATTGTCGGCATGTGATTTTCCTCTTGAGGTAGGTATTATACCATTTTCTTACGGAACCTGTTTTGCAGTATTGCTAAAATGCTCTTGCCACTCCTTTGCTTGGACGCCGCGTAGTATAACAGATTTCGGCGGTTTCGGGAAGGTGGCCGCTTCTGCGCGAATTTATGGCTTTTCGGAGGCTTGGGCCGTGCGTACGAGCGCTTTCAGCATGTTGCGGCCGAGTTCACGCGCGGCAGGGAACGAATAGACGCCGCCGCAGAGCGAGTAGCCGAATTCGCAGCACGTGGCGAGGTAGCAGTTGGGCAGCGTCCGCACCCACGGATCGGACGACATGAACCCCGCCGCCCATTGCTTCTCCATCGTCACCGCATACCCCTTCCCCGCAAAGATGTCGTATTTCCCGTCGTAGACGAGCGTTCCGCCCTTTTGCGTCTCTTTCCAATTCTTGCGGAACTCATTCCAATGCGCGTTCAGTCGTTCGTCGCGGCAGCCGAACGTGAACACCTGGTCCTGCTCCGGGCAACTCGGCAGGCTGCGCACATGCGGCGAATGCATGTCGACGAACACGATCTGCTTGCCCTCGGACTCCTTGACCAACAGCTCCTTCAGCGCGCGAACCGACGTGTAGCGTCCCTTCAGGTAATCGCGGTTGTGGTCGTAGGGGCGGCGGTTCTTCCCCTGGTCGCCGTTCTCCACGCCGTCCTTGTCCATGAACGGGACGAACACGCAGTCGGCGTTATCGCGCAGCCATTCCCCCTCCGGCGTTCCCGAGAGGATCGCCTCGACCACGCCCTCCATCGGCGCGTTCGCGCTCGTCTCGCACGCATGGTGGCGCGCC
>ONRL01000173.1 GCA_900320225.1 uncultured Lentisphaerota bacterium | reverse complement strand
GTGGCGAAGGCGAGGGAGAGGTTGTAGCCGCCCGTGGGGCCGTCGATGTCAAGCACTTCGCCGGCGAAGAAGAGCCCCGGTACCTTGCGCGATTCCATCGTCGCGGGATCGACGTCGTCCGTGGCGACACCGCCAATCGTGACGATGGACTCCTTAACGGGGCGCGCCTGCGGATTCTCGAGCGTGAGGTGTTCGCCGTCAAACGTGACTTCGAGTGAGAAGGGGCCGGGATGGCGCACGGTCCAGCGCTGGCAGTTGTACACGGCAGCGCCGCTCACGCCCCATGTTTCGCAGTCGACTTCACCGCGATAGGAGAAGAGGGTACGTCCGGCGGGATCCTGTACGCGCGCGGAGCCATCTTCAAAACGGAGGCCTGCGCGCGTGCGGACGCGCGGATCGCGCGTTTCGAAGCCTGTGAGGCCAGCGCGGAGGGGCGTCACTCGGTGGCCGAGATCACAGGCGAAGCGCTGGCCGTCGCCCACGCTGCCGGTCTTGGGGAAGGAGATGCCGCCGGTCGCAAGGAGGACGTTCTCGGCCCAGAGGGTGAAATGGCGCGTCGCGACGATGAAGCCGCGCTTCATCGGCTGGACGCCCGTGACGGGGCAGTTCGTGGCGAGAGGCACGCCCTTGTCGCGCAGGAGGTCGCCGAAGGCGTGGACGATCGTGGCGGCCTGTCCCGAAGCGGGAAAAAGGCGTCCGTCGGGCATGCGTTTCGTCTTCACGCCGCACGCGCGGAAGCCGGCAGCGATGCGGGAGGGCGGGCAGGCGGTGAGCGCGGGGCGGACGAACGAGGCGACGGGCTCGCCGATGTCCGCGAGCATCTGCTCGGCGGAGACGTCTTTCGTGAAGTTGCAGCGTCCGTTGGCCGTCATGAGGATCTTCGCGCCAGGGCGGGCCTTGCGTTCCAGGACGAGGCAGCCGAGGTCGCGGTTGGCGGCCACGGAGGCGGCGAAGAGTCCGGCGGCGCCGCCACCGACGATCGCGAGTGGAACGGGTTTGTGCGTGAGGGCCATGGTTAGTTCCAGCGGATGGGCACGAGGTCGCTCTTGAGGTAGAGCGGGTGGGAGGGGAAGCCGTCCTTCGTGAGTTTGAGGTAGTAGAGCGGGCGGTCCTTGAGAAGGGCGCGGATCTGGTTCTGTCGGTCGTTGAGCGCGGCGTGGGTGCCCCAGGCGCAGATCACCTTGTCCACTTTGGCGGTCTCGGCGAGGAGGTAGGCGTCGTTCTCGGGGCCGTTCGGGTCGGCGGCGCGTTCCATCTCCTTCGGGTCGGTGGCGCGGAACGCGAAGGCGTTGAGCATCATGAAGGAGTTGTAGCCCCAGGCGGCGGAGAACCCGCGGATGCGGCGCAGGGTGGGGTCGAGCTGGTTCTCGTCCGCGGTGGAGGGATTAAGCGCGATCCACGCGATCGTCTTGAGCGCGGGCGCAAACATGTCCGCCCACGAGTGGAGGAGCGTGTAGCGGTACACGCGGTCGGGCGAGAATGCGCAGATGTTGCCTGTTTCGTTCATGCCGATAGTATACCAAAAAGTGTCAAAACAGGTCAGACCTGTTTTGACACAAAAGAACGGCGCGCGGGGAGAACCCGCGCGCCGCTGTTGCATCCGCCGGATGGCGGAGGCGTTTTAGAACTCGAAGCCCTTGCGGATGACGGGCTTGATGAGCGTGTTCGCCGCGGCGTTGTCGAAGCACTGCTTCTTCGTGCACCACTTGAGCTTGCCGGGGATCTGCTGGGCGACGGTGCCCACGAGGATGGCCTCCATCATCGGGATGGAGTACTCCACGTCGGCGTAGGCGCGCGAGTGCGTGCAGCCGAACACCGGGCCCTTGCCGTTGATGGCGTCGAGGAACTCGATGTAGTGTCCGTCGGCCGCGAGCGAGGCGGCGCCCGAGCTCTTGTCCATGCCGCCGGCGGCGGCGTCGGTGCGGCGCGGGATGCGCACGGGGATCACCTTGCACGCCTCGTGGTCCTTGACGTCCTTGGCGACCTTCTCGCCCTTGAGGGCGATGAAGGCCTGCTGGCCGTAGTCGGCGCAGGAGCAGAGGATGCCCTTGGAGCCCACGATGAGGCAGCCGGTGCGCGGCACCTTGCCGGCGTACTGCGGCATGGCGACCACTGCGGGCATGAGGTCGGCGAGCTTCTTGTCGCCGTCCTTCTGCTGGTCGCCGTCGTACCAGTACAGCTTGACCTCGGGGAGCTTCACGCCGGGACGGACGCGCGACTCGCGCGCGGCGTAGGTGAGCTTGACCGTGGACTTGGTCGGGTACGCGACGTCGTTCGCCTCCTCGATCTGCGTGCATTCGGCGTCGGTGACGACGCCGAGCTCGAGGCCGCGGAAGGGCAGGTTCATCGTGTGGCAGGCCATGTCGCCGAACGCGCCGGCGCCGAAGTCGAAGTAGCCGCGCCAGTTGAACGCGTGGAAGATGCCCGTGTTGAAGCGCGCCTCGGGCGTGCCCTTGTCGTACGGCTTGCGGTACGGACGGCCGGCGGCGACGCCGAGCCAGGCGTTCCAGTCGAGCCCCGGGGGAACCGCGACGACTTCGCGCGTGGTGGCGGCCTTCATGGCGGTGAAGCCCTGCGGCCAGATCGGGCGGTTCGTCCAGACGTGGACCTCCGTGACGTCGCCGAGGATGCCGCTCTGGACGATCTCGACGTTGCGGCGGAAACCGTCGCCGCCGGAGCCCTGGTTGCCCATCTGCGTGATCACGTTGTTGGCCTTCGCGGCGTCGAAGAACTGGTGCGCCTCCCAGATGGTGCGCACGAGCGGCTTCTGCACGTACACGTGGATGCCCATCTTCATCGCGCGGACGGCGACGGCGGCGTGCATGTGGTCGGGCGTCGAGACGGTCATCGCCTGGATCTGGAGCTTGGACTGGTCGTCCAGCATCTTGCGGTAGTCCGTGTAGAACGGCACCTTGGCGAGCTTCTCGGCGAGGCCGGGGATCTTCTTCGTGTTCTTGTGGTTGATGGCGTCGACGCGCTTGTTCGCGTCGGCGTCGCACCAGGCGACGAGTTCGGCGAGGCCGCTCTTGATCATGGGCATCCAGTCGGAGTAGCCCTTGCCCATCACGCCGACGGCGGCGAGGCGGATCTTGCCGCAGCCGCCCGAGCACAGGCTGGCGCAGCCGCCCGCCATGCTCATGGCGGCGATGGCGCCGGTACCCTGGAGGAAGCCTCTTCTGCTAGTTGTGAACATGTTGGTTTTTTCCTTTGGTGGTTTGGAAAAGGTCGCGACGGAGCGCGACCCTCCCGTTTGTGGTTTGGACGGACGCGCAGGAGCGCGTCCCTCCCGGTTTTAGAACTCGTAGCCCGAGCGGATGTAGGGCTTGATCAGGGCGTTGGCCTCCGCCACGTCGAAGGACTGCTTGCAGGAGCACCAGTTCAGCTTCGTGTTGGGCAGGCGCTGGGCGATGCAGCCTACGAGGATGCCCTCCATCTGCGGGATGGAATACTCGACGTCGGAGAAGCAGCGCGAGTTGGTCTGCTTGTAGACGGGGCCTTCGCCGCGGATGGCGTCGAGGAACTCGATGTAGTGGCCAGTGGCGAAGCCCTTCATCGCGACGGTGGACTTGCCGGCGGCGGCGGACGAGCCGGCGCGGAACGGGATCACGCGCGCGACCTGCTTGGCGGCCTCGTGCTCGAAGATGTCCACGAACGCCTTGTCGTCGTTCAGCGCGATCGCGCACTTCCCGCCGTAGTCGTCCTGCATCAGCACGGCGCCCTTGGAGCCGATGATGTAGCAGCCGGTGTTGGGCACCTTGCCCTCGTTGGCCGCAGCCCACTTGGGCATGATCGCGGCGTCGGGCTTGATGTCGCCGTCGTACCAGAAGAGCGTCACGGCCGGCAGCTTCACGCCGGGCCGCGCCTTGGAGTCGCGCGCCTTGTAGGTGAGCTTGACGACGGACTTGAGCGGATACGCGACGTCGTTCTTCGACTCGATCTTCGTGCAGACCGCGTCGGATACGCCGCCGAGCTCGAGTCCGCGGAAGGCGAGGTTCATCGTGTGGCAGGCCATGTCGCCGAACGCGCCGCAGCCGAAGTCGAAGAAGCCGCGCCACGTGAAGGTGTGGTACACGTTCTTGCCGAGCTTCCAGGGGTCGTACACGTCCGCGTTGTCGGGATACTTGTCCAGGAACGGGCGCTTGGCGGCCACGCCGAGCCAGGCGTCCCAGTCGAGGCCCTTGCGGATGGGGTCGCCGTTGGGATGGCCCTTGACCCACTTCTCCACGTTCTTGCCCTGCGGCCACACGGGGCGGTTCGTCCAGACGTGGACCTCCTTGACGTCGCCGAGGATGCCGCTCTGGAGCACCTCGGTGCAGCGGCGCATGGAGTCGAGCGACGAGCCTTGGTTGCCCATCTGGGTGACGACGCCGTTCTCCTTGGCGGTCTTGTTGAACTGGTCGAGTTCCCAGAGCGTGCGCACGAGGGGCTTCTGCACGTACACGTGGATGCCCATCTTCATCGCGCGGACGGCCACGGCGGCGTGCATGTGGTCCGGCGTGGAGATCGTCATCGCGTCGATCTGGAGCTTGGACTGGTCGTCCAGCATCTTGCGGTAGTCGGTGTAGAAGGGGATCTTGGCGAGCTTCTCGACGAGGCCGGGCACCTTCTTCGTGTCCTTGGCGCCGAGCGCGTTGTTGCGCATGTTCGCGTCCGCGTCGCACCACGCGACGAGCTCGGCGAGTCCGCTCTGGACCATGGGCATCCAGTCGGAGTAGCCCTTGCCCATCACGCCGACGGCCGCGAGGCGGATTTTTCCGTTCGGGACGCGCGCGGTGCGGCGGCCGAACGTGCTGCATCCCGCGAAGCCGAGCGCCGACAGTCCGGCGGCGCCTTTGAGAAACCCTCTTCTGCTTGTCTGTATCGACATTTTGTCATTCCTTTTGGTTGTGAGTGGCAGAGCCACGTTTACGGAGCGTCCACTAGCATATCATTTCGGCCGTGGACTGGCAAGCGGGAAAAGGGGGCGTGCGGAAATTAGGGTCGTGACGAACGGCGCCAAATCGGGTATACTGGTTGGGTCATGACAGGAAAACTGACAACACTTGACGTGGCCGTGGTGGTGGCCTATGTGGTCATCGTGCTGGCGGCGGGCCTCTTCATGGGGCGCTTCGTGAAGAACACGAAGGACTTCTTCTCCGGCGGGAAGAAGGTGCCGTGGTGGATGGGGGCCGTGAGCTCCTACATGGCGATGATCAGCTGCTTCGTGTTCATCGCCTATGCGCAGATCGGGTACGAGGACGGCCTCGTGGGCGTGACCGTGTTCTGGTCCACGGCGTTCGCGATCCTGCTCGGGACGTTCGTCTTCGCGCGCCTCTGGCAGCGGGCGAACCTCGCGACGCCCGTGGAGTACCTCGAGCGGCGCTACGGGCCGGTCGTGCGGCAGGTGCTTTCCTGGTGCGGCGTCGCGTTCCGCATTCTCGACAACACCGTGCGCCTCTACACGCTCGGCGTGATCGCCTCCCAGTTCCTCGACGTGTCGCTCGCGACGGGCATCATGCTCGGCGCGGGCCTCGTGCTCGTCTACACGCTCACGGGCGGGCTCTGGAGCGTGCTCGTGACGGACGTGATCCAGTGCGTGGCGCTGATGGCCGTGACGCTCACGATCCTGCCGCTCTCGCTCAACGCCGTCGGCGGGCTCGGCGAACTCTACCGGGCCGTGCCCGACCACTTCTCCCTCTTCAACGGCCATCGCGGGACGTTCTGGTTCCTCGCGGCGTACTACCTGATCGTGTTCATCAAGTACAACGGGAGCTGGTCGTTCGTGCAGCGCCTCTCGTCGGTGCCCAATGAGCGCGATGCCATCAAGATGGGGCTGCTCTCGTCCGCGATCTTCTTCGTCTTCCCGATCCTCGCCGTGCTGCCGGCCGTGGCCGCGCGCGTGTACCTGCCAGACCTGCCGCCGGAGCTGCACGAGCGCAGCTACATCGAGATGTGCATCCGCCTGCTGCCGAACGGAATGCTGGGGTTGATGGTCTCGGCGATGCTCGCGGCGTCGCTCTCCACGCTCGCGGCGGAGTTCAACGTGACGAGCAGCGTGTTCACGACGGACATCTACCGCCGTATCTTCCGCAAGAACGCGGGCGAGCGCGAGACGCTGCTCGTGGCGCGTCTCGCGACGCTCGGCGTCGCGGCGCTGATCGCGTTCGGCGCGCTCTTCGTCTCGAAGCTCGGCGGCGCGTTCGAGGCGAACAAGACGCTGATGGCGCTCGTGGGCGTGCCGATCGTGATTCCGACGGTCTTCGGCATCCTGTGGAAGCGCCCGAACGCGAAGGGCGTCTACGCATGCATCGTCGCCGGAGTGGCGGGAGGACTCGTCTTCAAGAACGCGCTCGGCCTCAAGTGGGAGTTCGCCACGATCGCCCAGGTCGCCACCTGCCTCGTCGCCTACTGGGCCGGCGGATTCCTCGGAACCTCCGCCCGCGAACAAGCCGACCGTGAGGCGCTTTTCGCGGAACTGGCGGCGGACCCAAAGGATAGTGGGGCGCAATCTGCCAACGACCAACCCAAAGGATACTGAGATGTACATGAAAAAGACAGTCGGGTCTGTCGTCCTGCTTTTCGCGGCGACGGCCGGTGCGCACGAGGTGAAGCTGGACACGTCTCCGGACCGCGTGCCGACTCCTCTCAAGGTGGGGATGGAGCGGATCGGCACCATCGCCCCGCGCGGCGCGCGCGAGGCGCAAGGGCAGCCGTGGATGCTCGGATGCGAGACGCTCGACCGCGACTTCACGGACTTCGAGCAGTACAAGGAGTTCCTGGAGCCGCTCGGCATCACGCGCATCCGTCTCCAGTGCGGCTGGGCCAAGTGCGAGAAGGAGAAGGGGAAGTACGACTTCTCGTGGATCGACAGGTGCGTGGACTACGCCGCCGCCCGCGGCATCCGCAGCGTGCTGGAGACGGACTACGGCAATCCGCTCTACGGCAACGGCAAGCGATTCCACATGTGGACGGACGTCCAATGGGCCGCGTGGGAAGCGTGGGTGCGCGCGCTCGCCACGCACTTCAAGGGGCGGGTGACCGAGTTCCACATGTGGAACGAGCCGGACACGGGGAAGGAGCAGCCTTCGCCCGAGGCGATCGCCAACCAGAATGTGCGAACGGCGAGGATCATCAA
>ONRL01000026.1 GCA_900320225.1 uncultured Lentisphaerota bacterium | reverse complement strand
CTGGAGCACGTCGCAGATCTCGGGCAGCACCACGAGGTCCGGCTTGTTGCCGATCTCCTCGTCCATGGCCGCGGTCCAGTAGGCGATCATCTCCTCCACAGAGCTGCATTTCGCGCGCGAGAGCAGCCCCTTTCCGATGATCGACACGGCGATCTCCCGCCGCTCGACCTTCACGGCCTTCCGCACGGGCACGGGCGCGCACGGCGGCGGCACGTCGGCGGCGAAGGCGGAGCAGGCCGCGCTTGCCGCGACCGCCAGCACGAACAGGGCTGTCGTCAGCTTGCGCATCTTGCGACTACGCCTCGACGCGTTCGACTTTGATCTTCGCGAGGTCGGCGCAGCCCACGCCGAGCTCCGCCGCGATCTTGATGTGCGGGACGTCGTCGGGCGTCTTGCCGAAGAGCGAGGCCGCGTAGGTGTCGGCGGCGACGGGGTCCGTGGCGAAGATGATCTCGTTCGGGTGCGCGAGCTTGCCGGGACCCTGCGGACCGTGGTCGAGCATGATGCGCGTCGCGTCGATCACGATGAGCGTGGGCTTGAGGTAGGTGCTGAAGTCCGCGATGCACTGGTGGAGGCCGTTGCGGTGCCAGGCGCGGCGCGTGGAGTTGTCCACGGCGCCCATCCAGTTCTTCATCGAGAGGGAGAGCGTGGCGCCGCCGTGGTGCTTCGCGACGGGCATGTTGACGAGGCAGTCCGCCTCCACGAGGTCGCGCGACACCTTCGCCTCCTGGCAGACCTTGCCCTTGGGCACGGAGACGGACGTGAAGTCCCCGCGCTTCGGACGGTAGAGTTTCGCGCCCGTGCCCTTGAGCGCGCCGTTGGCGCCGCTTGTCTCGAAGGTCTTCTGCTCGGGCTGGCAGGTGTTCTCCGGAATCGTGATCTTCCCCACCTTGCGGGCCTCGGCGGCGAGCACGACGGCGCGGAGGATGTCGGGGTGGGTGTTGCCGCCCTGCTCGGGCGTGGAGTTCCAGGCGAGGTTCGGCTTGAGCGCGACCTTCTTGCCGGGCTTGAAGAACTTGTCCCAGCCGCCCATTTTCGCGATGCCGGCCTCGACCATCTTCGCGATGTCGGTGCCGTGGACGACGACGACGGTCGCGGCCGGCTCGGCCGCCATGGTAGCCCCGGGCAGGGCCGCCGCGCCGGCGACCGCCGCCGCGCCGGTCTTGATGAACGTGCGCCGTTTCATGTTGCGGACGCGCGGGAGCGCGTCCCTCCCGTTACGGGCGGGAATGCCGCCCCGTGCTGCTTCTCGCTTCATGGTGTTCTCCCTTTCGGTTGGTTGACGCGTACATTATACCACAACGTGCGCTTGCGGAACGCGCCTTATTGTGGTATTCTTGCGGCGGTTCCTCGCGTCCGGCCGGACCGAGACCGAAACAGAAGCCCGTAAAGACAGGAAATCCTAAATGACCGCCGCCGAAATCGACGCCCTCGCCCGCACCGTGCCGTCCGAGGAGCGACCCGTTCCCAAGAGCCGCCTCGCCGGGCTCGGCAGCTTCCTCGGCATCTACGGGGGCGAGCACATCGCCGCCACCGAATTCGTGATCGGCGCCCTTCTCGTGACGTGGGGCGTGCGCGCGACCGAGCTGCTGCTGGGTCTCCTCGTGGGCAACTTCCTCGCCACGCTGATGTACGCCCTCGTGTGCGCGCCGATCGCCGTGGACACGCGCCTCTCGCTCTTCGCCTACCTGCGCAAGGCGACGGGGCCCTGGTTCCAGAAGGCGTACAGCGCGGCGTGGGGGCTCACCTCGATCTGCTACGCGGCCACGATGACGGCGATCGCCGCCACCTCGCTGCGCCAGGCGTTCGGGTTCCCGATCCAGTCGGCATGGTACCCCACGAGCGCGGGATGCGTGGCGCTCACGCTCGTGTTCGTGGCGGTGACCACGTTCGTCGCGGCGTACGGCTTCAAGGGCGTGGCGCGCTTCTCGGCGATCTGCGCGCCGTGGATGATCGTCTGCTTCCTCTGCGGCGCGTGCGTGGCGCTGCCGCTTCTCACGGAGGCGACCGGCTTCGGCGACGTGGGCGGCCCGGGCGGCCTCCTGCGCCTCTTCAACGAGCACATCTTCACCGGCGTGCCGCCAGATGGCGGACAGCATCTCACCTTCTGGCACGTGGCGGCGTTCGCGTGGATGTGCAACTTCGCCTACCACGGCGGACTCAACGACATGGCGATCTTCCGCTACGCGAAGAGGGCGAGCTACGGCTGGGTGGGCTTCTTCGGCATGTACGTGGGGCATTTCTTCGCCTGGACGTGCGCGGGCGTGATGGGCGCGACGGCGGCGATTCTCCTGAAGACGCCTCTCGGCGCGCTTGACTCCGGCGCGGTCACCTGGCAGATCCTCGGCTGGATCGGCCTTCTCGCCGTGGTGGCGGCGGGCTGGACTACGGCCACGCCCAACATCTACCGCGCCGCGCTCTCGTTCGCCACCTTCTTCCCGAAGGCGTCGCTGCGCAGGCTCTCCTTCGGCGTGGGCGCGGTGATCGCCGCCGCGGCGTGCTTCCCGGCCATGCAGCGCGTGGACAACCTGGTGACGATCGTCGTGTTCCTCCTCTCGCCCGTGGGGGCGATCTGCCTCGTGGAGCACTGGCTCTTCCCGCGCCTCGGCCTCCAGCGCTTCTGGTGCCTCTACCGCGGCCTGCGGATCAACCCGGCCGCCCTCGCGGCGTGGGGCGTCGCGGGCGCGTTCACCGTCGCGATGCTGGCGACGGGCACGCTCCACAAGTTCTTCATCTTCCTGCCGGCCTTCCTCCTCGCCGGCGCCGCGTACCTCGCCTGCGCGTGGTTCCTCGGCGCGCGGCGCGCCGTGCCGGAGGCGCGACGCGCGGACGTCGACGCCGTCGAGGCCCGGCTCGCCGCGCTCGCCGAGGACGAACCGCCGGACGCAGCGGGCGAACGGCAGGCGCCCATCGCACGCGGCAACCGGATCGCGGCCGCGCTCGTGCTGGCGGCCCTCGCGCTCGCCGCCGTCTGCGTGGCCTGCGGCAAGCTCGCGCCCGCGACGTTCCACGCGCTCGCGCTCGCGCTCACGCCCGCCTATTTCTTCTGTCTGAGCCGCAAGATCGCGCGCATCATGATCGCGGCGGTAGCCGTGCTCCTCGCACTCGGCCACGCACCACAGATCTCTCCGGCGGTCAGTTCAATCGTGCCGCGCTTCAGTCCGATCCTGAGCCTGTTCGGCGCCCTCGCCGTCGGCAAATGGCTTGGCTGGCTGATGCTGCTGGGCGTGCCCGTTCTCGTGCTCGCCTTGTTCAAGGGCCGTTTCTTCTGCTGGCATCTCTGCCCGATGGGGTTCATCTCCGAGACGGCTGGACGACTGAACCCGTGGGGCAAGGGACTCGTCCGCCACGTGCCGAAGCTCAACAGGGTCCTCGCGCTCGTCGTCGCCGCCACGGCCGCCTGCGGTTACCCGCTCCTCATCTGGCTCGACCCGCTCTGCATCTTCAACGGCTTCTTCTCCGTCTGGCGCGAACCGTTCACCTGGACCGCCGCCGTCACGGGCATCGGCTTCGTAACGGTTCTCGCCCTCAGCCTCATCGCGCCGAATGCCTGGTGCCACCGCCTGTGTCCGCTCGGCGGGTTGCAGGAGTTCGTAGCGGATCTCGGCCGCCGCATCCGCCAACCGAAGAAGCCGACCGCCGCGCCGGAGCCCTCCGCGCTCACGGCCGCCGCCGCCACGCGCCGCGCCATGCTGGCAATCATCCCGATCGCCGCCGCACGACTCGGCCTGAAGCGCGCGTTCGGTTCCGCCCCGCGGAACGTCATCCGTCCGCCGGGCGCCGACCCCGACAACTTCAACGCGCTCTGCGCCCGGTGCGGAAACTGCATGAGGGCCTGTCCCCACAAGCTCATCCACCCCGACGTCGGCGAGAGCGGACTCGACGGGCTTTTCACCCCCACCGTCCACCTGCGGAGCCGCAACCCCGATCCCGAGGATGATTCGTACTGTTTCCAGGACTGCGTCGCCTGCACGCAGGTATGCCCCACCGGCGCGCTTCGTCCGCTGACGGTGGAGGAGAAGCACGCGCAGCCGATCGGCCTCGCCGTGATCGACCACCAGAAGTGCATCGCATGGGCGAAGCACGAGTATTGCGCCGTCTGCGACGAATACTGCCCCTACCAGGCCATCAAGCTTGTGGACCAGAAAGGCGTGAACTGCCCGATCGTGGATGCTGACAAGTGCCGCGGCTGCGGCGCCTGCGAAGGCGGCTGCGCGGCCTCTCCCATCGCCATCGTCGTCAGGCCTCTAGCTCCCAGCCCTTGCGGTAAGTAGTCTCAAGGCGGGCGTCGGAGGCCGCGTCGTTCGTGATGTGCGTGCCGTCCCACAGCAACTTCTTGCCGGCCGCGAGGATACCCACGTTGCCGAGGAGGACGGTCTCGCCGAGCGGCACGGAGAACTCAAATCCCGTGTTCGCCTGCCGGCTCTCGCGGATCGCCTTGAAGAACTCGCCCATGTGGTCGATCGCGTTCGCGCCCGTGAACTTGCGGATGTCCTGACCGAGGCTCTTCGGGAAGAAGCGCACCATCGAGTGCTGGCCGTACCAGGCGTAGCCCTTCGTGCCCTTGAAGAACGCGCCATTCGTCGGGAACGGGGCCTTCTCCAGATGGTAGTCGCGCTCGAGCTTGTGCATGATCTCGGGCATGTTGTGGTCCTTGCGGCCGGCCTTGGCGTAACCGTAGTTGGAGAGGTTCGCCGCCTCGTAGTCGAGGCCGTAGCGGAGGCCGTCCGTCCAGTGCATCTTCACGGGGCCGCGGTTGCCCACCTCCGGGAACTCGTACTCCATCTCGGTGCGGATGGACCAGGAGCCCTCGGCCACGATGTCCGCATGCGTGCAGTGGATCGACGTGGGATGCGCCGCGCCGAGGTTGAGCGCCCAGAACGGCGCGTCCATCACGTGCGTGCCCATGTTGCCGATGGAGCCGTTGCCGAGCTTCTGCCAGCTGTGCCAGTCGTGCGGGTGGAGGCCGAAGAGGTGGGGCTTCTGCGGACCGTAGTAGCCGCACAGCTCGGCCGGGCCGCACCAGGAATTCCAGTCCATGTCCTTCGGCGGGTCCTCGGGCTTTGGACGGTGCCCCATCGCGTTCACGCGGTCGGTGTAGGCCCACACCTCGGTGATGTCGCCCAGCACACCCGCCTGGAGCGCCTCCACGCACACCTTCATCGCGCGCGTGGAGTGGCCGAAGTTGCCCACCTGCGTCACCACGCCCATCTTCTTCGCGATCCGCCCCATGATCTGCGCCTCGCGCACGGTGTACGCCATCGGCTTCTCCACGAACACGTGGATGCCGCGGTTCATGGCCATGATCGCGGCGGGCGCGTGGTGGCGGTTGGAGGTGCAGATCACCACGGCGTCGATCGAGTCGCCCATCTCGGCGAAAAGAGGGTGATAGTCGTCGAACTCGCGCACGCCCTCGATGTTGGCGGCGTTCGGCGTCTTCTTCACGCGCGCGATGAAATCGCGCCGGCGCGGCGCGTCCGGCTCCACCACGGCCACGACCTGCTCGGAGGTGTCGGCGAGGATCATCTCGCGCATGCGGAAGCCGCAGCCGATCAGCGCCACGCGGATCTTCGCGCCCTTCGCGATCTGCCGCGCGCGCCCCTGGCCGAAGCCCACGCACCCGATGTTGAACAGCGGCACGCCCGCGGCGGCCAGTTTCAGGAAGTCTCTGCGGTTCATTTGATTTTCCTTTTTAGGACAGAGGACGAAGGAGAAAGGATTGAGGACAAAGGACAAAAGACAGAGGACGGGACATCACCACGTGACGGCCAGGTGGATGCCGCCGCGCAGGATACCGGCGTTGTAGTGCTCGTGCATGTCGTAGGAGCTGTGCCGCACCTGGCGGCTCAAGTTGTAGAAGTAGGTGAGGCTCGCGCCGACCTTAAAGTTCTTGCAGACCTTGTACCAGAGGCCGAGGTCGTTGTGGAAGTAGTTGAACGCCACGCCGTCCACGTCGCCGCGCGTGTAGTGGTCCATGTAGGACCCGTTCGCCACGCCGAAGCCGGATCCGAGGTTGAGCGACAGCTCGTCGGTGATCTTGAACGCGTGCGAGAAGTCGAAGTCGAAGAAGAGGGCGTTGTCGTCGTTGTGGCCGTTCGTGTCGAAGTCCCACCACACGTAGAAGCTCGGCGTGACGTAGGGGTTGCGCCAGGTGACGCCGGCGAGGAGCTCGTCCGTCTCGCGCATGCCGCTCGCGTGGCGGTTGGGGAACTGGTACATGATCGCGCCCACGTCGAAGTCGAGGCAGTCGAAGAAGGTCTTCACGTAGCCCACGCGCTCGTCGACGATGCTCATGCCGCCGAAGCGGTGCGGGGGCTTGTTGCCGTCGATCGCGAAGTTCGCCCAAAGGCGGAACTTGAGCGCGCCGTACTCGGCGTTCTCGCCGAACTTGAGGAACACGTTCTGCGCGGGCTGCCACACGGGCCGGTCGAAGAGGATCTGGCCGCGCCACACGTAGGCCGAGTAGAAGGCAAGTTCCGTGGAGAGGTCCACGTACTTGTCGAGGATCGACTCCTCCGGATCGTCGACTGGCTCCTCCACCTCCGCGTTGGCGGCGCACACGGAACCACACACGAGGGCGGCGGCCATCGCGGCCACGACCCGAAACGAACGGAATGCATTGTTTTTCATGCCCACAGTATACCAAAATCCGCCCGGTTCGTCACTCCTGAACCTTTGGCAAGAGTGCGCCGATGGCGAGAAAGCGCTCACGTTTCGCCCGCTTGTAGTCGCCGCTCCTCACGGTGATCACCACCGCGAACCGGCGGCTCTTCAGGTCAAACAACACGGTCTGCCCGCTCCAGCCCGAATGGAAGAGCGAGGTGCCGCGCAGCGCGGCTGGCAGGTTCTCGGTAGCATACTGCCAGCCGAACGTGCGCGCGCCCTCCACCGTGTTCGTCGGCGACGGCGCGATCTGGGTCATCTCGTCCGCGCCGAAGAGCCGCGTGCCGTCGTCGCACACGCCCCCGCGCAGGTACACGCGCATGAGCTTCGCCATGTCCTCCGCCGTCGAGAAGAGACCTGCATTGAAAGTTCCGATGTCCGCCGCCCACAGCGGACGCGCCACAAAGTCGGAGATCACGCCGCCCTTCTGCGTCCCGAACGTCTGTGCGAGGCGGTCGGGTCCGATGGACGGCAACGGCGCGCCCAGCGACGTGTCGTTCATGCCTGCCGGCAGGAAAATCTCCTTGCGGCAGAATTCGGCGGCGCGGCATCCCGTCGCCGACTCGAACGCCTGCCCGAGCAGGACGTAGTTGCGGCACGAGTAGAAGACGCGGCCCGGCCTGGGCGCCTTCGGCGGCATCGAGAGGATGTTCTGCAGCATCGTCCGGGGATCCTCGCTGAAGTAGACGCGCCGTCCCCTGCCGTCAGCCTCGCCGAAGCCGGACACGTGGTTCGCCAGATCCCGGAGCGTCACGCGCCGCGCGAGCGGCGCCGAGTAGGCGGGCAGGCAATTGGTGAACGGCACGTCAAAGTCCGGAATCTTGCCCCTCGCATGCGCAACGAGGTATGCCGTCACGCCGGCGGCCGTCTTCGTGACGCTCGCCATGTCAATCACCGTGCGCGACGTCATCGGCACTGTGTGCGCGGCGTCAGCCCAGCCCCACGACGCCAGCACGTCCTTCCCCTCGAGCCCGCCGGCGACCACAACCGCGCCGTGGATCACGCCGTCGCGGATCTCCGCCTCGAAAATGCGCGCGCAGTCCGCCGCGCCCGCCGCCACCAGAGCGACAGCCAGCGCGCCCAAGCAGACGATCTTCTTCATTCCTTATCCCTTCCTGTGTCTGTAACGTCGAATTCCGCGGAAACGAACGCGGCGAGGGCGTCCTGCCAACGCGGCATCGCGTAGCCGTGCGCGGTCAGGACGGTCTTCGCGAGCGCCGAGTTCGCCGGACGCGGCGCCGGGCGCGGGAACTCCGCCGTGGTGCAGGGCGTGACGGGGCGTTTCAGGTCCAGCAGGCGGAACAGCTCCACCGTAAGTTCGTACCACGTGCAGACGCCTTCGCACGTGCCGTGCACGACGCCTGTGACCGCGGGATGGTCGAGCAGGAAGGCGAGCGCGCCGGCCACGGCGTCCGTGGACGTGGGATTGCCGCGCTGGTCGTCCACGACCTTGAGCGGCGCGCCCTCCTGCGCGCCGAGTTTCGCCATCGTGTGGACGAAGCTCGGTCCGCCCGCGCCGTAGAGCCACGCGATGCGGAGGATGGTCGCATCCGGGAGGATGTCCAGCGCCGAGCGTTCGCCCGCGAGCTTGCTCTTGCCGTAGACGGTCTGGGGGCGCGGGAAGTCGGTCTCGGCATAGTCCCCTTCCGCGCGATGGCCGTCGAACACGTAGTCAGTTGAGATCGCGATGAGACGCGCGCCGTGGTCGCGGCACGCACGTGCCACGTTCGCGGTGCCCATGCCGTTCAGGCGGAAGGCCAGCTCCTCGTTCGACTCGCAGTCGTCCACCTTCGTCATCGCCGCGCAGTGGATGACGGCCTCGGGCTGGCAGACGCGAAACGCCTGCCCGAGGGAATCGGGGCGGAGGATGTCGGTCTCTGGGAGATCCGCGACGAACAGCTCGTGTTGCGGCGCAAGGCGGCGCTGGAGCGTGCGGCCGAGCATGCCCTTTCCGCCTGTGACGAGGATCTTCACGGAACAAGTCCCCGCAGGTAGGTGCCGTAGGACGACTTGCCGTAGCCGTCCGCGAGCTTCTTGAGCTGCGCGGCGTCGATCCAGCCCTTGTGCCAGGCAATCTCCTCGATGCAGGAGAGCTGGAGGCCCTGGCGCTCGACGATCGCGCGCACGAAGTTCGTGGCGTCGGCGAGGGACTGGTGCGTGCCCGTGTCGAGCCAGGCGAAGCCGCGGCTCATCTGCTTCACGCGCAGGCGGCCCTGCCGGAGGTATTCGCGGTTGACGTCCGTGATCTCGTACTCGCCGCGCGCGCTCGGCTTGAGGTTGGCGGCGATCTCCACGACGTCGTTCGGGTAGAAGTAGAGCCCCACGACGGCGTAGTTGGATTTCGGTTCGCGCGGCTTCTCCTCGATCGTCTCGGCCCGGCCGTCGGGACCGAACGAGACCACGCCGTAGCGCTCGGGGTCGGCCACGCGGTAGCCGAACACGGTCGGTTCGGGCGCGGCGTTCGCCTCGCGGAGAAGGTGCGGCAGCTCCGCGCCGTAGAAGATGTTGTCGCCGAGCACGAGGCAGGCGTCGTCGTCCCCGAGGAACTCGCGTCCCAGCACGAACGCCTGCGCGAGACCGTTGGGGACCTCCTGCACCTTGTAGGAGAACTTCATGCCGAGGTCCGAGCCGTCGCCGAGCAGGCGCTCGAAGTTCGGCAGGTCCTGCGGCGTGGAGATCACGAGCACCTCGCGGATGCCGGCGAGCATGAGCGTGGAGAGCGGGTAGAAGACCATCGGCTTGTCGTAGACGGGCAGCAGCTGCTTCGACACGACGCGCGTGAGCGGATGGAGGCGCGTGCCCGCGCCGCCCGCCAGAATGATTCCCTTCCTCATCGCCGATTCTCCTTCTTATTGCCTCATTTCGTTTCCTGCCAGAGCATCAAACCCATGTACGCCGCGAACAGCAGCAGCCAGAACGCCCCCGCCACGCGTCCGATCGCCTTCGGTTCGCGCGGCTTGCGGAAGTTGAACCCGAACACGGCGATCAGCGCGGACAGGAACACCATCATCGGCAAGTCACGCGAAAACAGGTACGGGCTGATGTTTTTGAACGGCGAAATCGTCCCGGCGAGTCCCACGACCGCGAGCGTGTTGAAGAAGTTGGATCCCACGATGTTCCCCAGCACGAACTCGTGCTCGCCCTTCCGCGCCGAGACGACCGCGCTCGCCAATTCCGGCAACGACGTGCCCACCGCGATGATGGTCAGGCCGATCAACAGCTCGCTCACGCCCATCCTCCGAGCCAAATCCACGCTGCCCCACACGAGCACATGCGACGATCCGACGAGGAATACAAGCCCCAAAAACAACAGCAGCCACGCCTTCCACAAGGACACGGCGCGTTCGCCGGACGCTTCCCCCGTTGGTCGGGCGCGCTCGACGGGCGCGCCGACGGACTCATCCTTCTTCTGCGACTGGTCGAACCAGCAGTAGAGGGGCAGCAAGACGAAGAACACGGCCAGCAGGATCACGCCGTCCCCGCGCGAGAACCCGTTACCCTGCGTCACGAGGAAACACGAAAGAAGCGCGATCGCCACGAGCGCCGGCACGGAAACGAAGACAACCGACGGTTTCACGACGAGCGGCTTGATGAGCGCGGCCACGCCGAGGATCACGGCGATGTTGAACACGCACGAACCGTAGGCGTTGCCGAGCGAGAGGTCGGAATGGCCGTAAGCGCCCGACAGGGCGGACACGCACAGCTCCGGCGCGGACGTGCCGAATCCGATGATGACCATGCCGATGATGAACGGGCTCACGCCGAAGGCCTTCGCGACGACGCTCGCGCCATCCACGAACGCGTTTGCGCTCCACGCCAGCACGGCGAAGCCGCCCAACACGAAGACAATTGAAAGCCAGAATGGAATATCGGGATACATCTTGGAGGTACGTATTGACTGTTAGAAGGAATTCGTCTTTGCGGCGTGGTTCAGGGCGGCGTCGAGCGCGCCGAGCTTCGCGTGGTGCACGAGCTTGAACGGGACGTGCAGGCCGAGCGGACGCAGGAAGCGCGCCACGCGTCCCGACCGCACGTGTATCTCACCAGGCGCGCGCCCGAGGCGCAGCATCGCCTCCAGCAGGCGTGCCGCATGCCCTTCCCAAAGCGCCTTCAGCGCCTCGTCGGTGCCGCCCACGGACATCTTCAACCATACCACGCGCACGCCCGTAGCCGCGTCCACGGCCGCCAGCACGTAGAGGAATCGCGGTTTCGGCTCGCGCGTGTGGTAGGCGGGCACCATCACGAAGTCCACCTCCCACTTCTCGTCCGCCACGACCGGCAGCTTCGCGGCGAGCCTGCACTTCGCCGTGTCGAGCGACACGCGCTCGACGAACTTCACCTGGCCGTCCGGCGGCATGTGCAGCGGACCGTCCTGCCACACGCCGTCCACAACTTCCTTGCGGGCGAAAAGCGCGTGTTCCTTTTCAAAATACCTGAGCGGCAGCTGCGGATCCTCCTCAATGCGCATCAGCACGCCAAGACACTCGTAGAGAAGCGGGGCGAGGAACTCCCTGTCGGCGTCGGACGGCGGCTGCGGCACGTAGCCCGGCACGTAGCCGAAAATCTCCGCCGGTCCCTTCTTCACCGCGATCACCTCCCAATGGCGGAACTCGAGCGGGCTCATCCACACGCCGAACTCGGGGGCCTGTCGCGTGATCGCGAAGTTGCGGAAATTCTCGAGACCGGGGAACAGCAACAGCCGCCCCGCCACGGGGCTCTTGTCGCGGTCCTTCTCCGGGCCGGCCGACACGATGTAGGGTTCTTCGCTCGTTTGCGGCACGAGCGCCCAGTTGTGGGCCGAGACCTTGTCCCAGACGTCCAGTTCGGCGATGGCCGCGGCGATTTCGTATGGATTGCGGATGTCCATGAATGGCGTCAGCGGACAGGTGGTTGGAGATAAAGCGGCAACGGCTCGGGACGCGGCAGGTCGGGATGCGCGAGCGCAACCTCGAGGAGGCGGGCGGCGAGCGGCGTGAGCGAACCCTTGTAGTGGTGGCCGAACACGGCGGAGAGGAGCGGCTCGATGCGCGCGCCGTCCGGCGTGACCACCGCGTAGTGTTCGGGCACGGCGGCACCGAGGCCGTCCTTGCCCACGAGCGCGAAATCGCCCACGGCCGTCACGCCGTCGTAGACCGCCACCCAGTAGCGGTCGCGCCGCGCGTCACCCACCACGGCCGTGTGCGCGCCGTCGCGCGTGAGCGCGTAGGTGCTGGGCAGGCCCACGACGGAACAGGACGGGTTGCCGAGCGCAATGCCCTGCGCGAACGCGAGCGCCGCGCGGATGCCGGCGAAGCTGCCGGGGCCCTGTCCCACGAGCACCTGGTCGAGGTCGTGCACCGTCTTGCCGTGCGCGGCGAGGAAGTCGCGGATCTTCACGGGCCAGTCGCTCGCGCGGGAGTCGAGTCCCGCGAACACCTTCGCGTGCACCTTGCCGTCGAGGGCGAGGGCGACCGACTGCGTGTCCGTGGACCTGTCTATCGCGAGGATGGTCATGCCGTCTTCTTCGTCGCCTGCTGCTGGAGCCACGCCTCGATGAACGGCTGGAGATGGCCGTCCATCACGCCGTCCACGTCGCTTGTCTCGTATTCGGTGCGAAGATCCTTCACCTGTGTGTAGGGGCAGAACACGTAGGATCGGATCTGGCTGCCCCAGCCGTTGGCGGACTTCGCGCCGTAGAAACGGTCCATCTCCGCCTTCTTCTGATCCTCGTAGTACTCGTAGAGCTGGGCCTTGAGCATGTTCATGGCCTTCTCCTTGTTCATGTGCTGCGAGCGCTCCTTCTGGCAGGCCACGACGATGCCGGTGGGAAGGTGGGTGAGGCGCACCGCGGAATCCGTCTTGTTGACGTGCTGCCCGCCGGCGCCGCCGGAGCGGTAGGTGTCGATGCGCAGGTCCTCGTCCTTGATCTCCACGTCGATGTCGTCGTTGATCTCGGCGACCGTCTCGACGGAGGCGAAAGAGGTCTGGCGGCGCTTGTTCGCGTCGAACGGCGAAATCCGCACGAGGCGGTGGATGCCGCGCTCGGCCTTCATGAGGCCGTAGGCGTAGGGGCCCTCGATGCGGAAGTAGACGTCCTTGAGGCCCGCCTCTTCGCCCGGCTGGTTGTCGTACTCCTCGATCTTCCAGCCCTGGTCCTCGGCGTAGCGCTGGTACATGCGGTAGAGCATCGTCACCCAGTCGCACGCCTCCGTGCCGCCTTGGCCGGCGTGGAGCTTCACGAACACGTTGCAGGCGTCGAACTTGCCGCCGAGGAGCGACTGCAGGCGGAGCTTCGAGAAGAACTCGTCCGCCTTCGCGCATTCCGCGAGCGTGTCCTTGAGCGCGGTCTGCTGCGCGGGGCCTTCCTCCATCTCGGCGAGCTCGAGCATCACGCCCGCGTCCTCCACGCACTTCAAGAGCGCGTCGAACGGCACCACGTAGGCGCGTTCGGCGTTCGTCTTCGCGATCACGTCCTTCGCCTTCGCCTGGTCGTTCCAGAAATCCGCGCCGGCCTGCAGGCTCTCCAGCTCGGCCAGACGGCGGCGCCGTTCGTCAATGCCGATGTAGGCGGCCATCTCGTCGACGGACACCCTCAGCTTTCCGATGCGCTGGCGGACTTCCTCGGCCTCCAGCAGTTTCTCTTTCACTTCTTCTGCCATACTACCTCGCGTAAGCCCGTACATTATACCACAAATCCTGCCCCTTGCGTGCGGGCACGTGATTATGCTAAACTGTACATGTCCTCCGGGACGATTCACGTAAAGCGAAAGCGAAGGAAGCCATCCATGCAGACAACACGCAGAGATTTCATCGGCGCCGCCGCCCTTGCCGCAGGCGGACTGGTCGCGGGGCGCGCGACGGCGACGCAGGATGCGCCGTTCTACCGCGGCGCGCTCCTCCACCTCGGCTCGAACATGTGGGGCGACTACCCTGCGGGTCCGGACGACCTTGCGAAAAGCCCCGAGGAGGAGAAAACGCGGCCCAATCCACTCGGTCCCGCCGGTTCGCCCACGCCCTACCACAGCTACCTCCAGTGCCGCGACGACCTCTGGAGGAAGTCCGTGGACCGTCTCGCCGAAAAGAAGATGAACCTCGTGTTCATCGACCTCGGCGAGGGCATCGCCTATCCCAGCCACCCGGAGCTCGCGGTGGCGGGCACGTGGAGCGTGGAGAAGACACGCGCCGAGCTCGCGCGCATCCGTTCCCTCGGCATCGAACCGATGCCCAAGCTCAATTTCTCCACCTGCCACGACTCCTGGCTCAAGGACTACCACCGCATGGTCTCCTCGCAGACGTACTACAAGGTGATCGCGGACATCATCGCGGACGTCTGCGCGATCTTCGACAAGCCGGCCCTCTTCCACCTCGGCTTCGACGAGGAGGTGCCCGTGGCGGGCAAGAACCTCTTCTACGCCGTCTACCGCCAGGGAGACCTCTGGTGGCACGACCTCCTCTACACCGTCAAGCAGGTGGAGCGCAACGGGTCGCGCGCCGTGATGTGGTCGGACAAGATCTGCGACGGCCGCGACGCGTTCCTCGCCCGCATGCCGAAGGACGTCCTTCTCTCGCCGTGGTACTACGGCACGAACTTCAGCGAGAAAAACCTCACCTGGGACGCTTCCTACGAGAAGAAGACCGGCACCTGGGAGGTCCAGCGCAACCTCGCCGCGTCGTTCGTCGCGCTCAACGACGCCGGCTACGACCTCCTGCCCTGCACCTCCAACTGGTCGCGCGACGAGGCGGCCGAGGCGCTCGTCTCGTTCTGCAAAACGCGCCTCGACCCAAAGCGCCTCAAGGGCATCTACACGGCCCCGTGGAACCGCACGATTCCCGACGAGCCGAAGAAGAAGCGCATTACCAAGACGCTGGAAGGCATCGACCTCTTCGCGGCGGCGATGGACAAGCACTATCCGCAGGCGTAGGGAGGCCGCACCATGGAACACAACAAGCGTCTGCTCTCGCTGGACCTCCTGCGCGGGCTCGACATGCTCCTGCTCACGGTCGTCGGCCCGCTCTTCTGGGCCGTGAACAAGGCCTGGGCGATGCCCGAGGCCGTCCAGCTGCAGTTCAAGCACGCCTGGGGTGGCTTCACGCTCTGGGACATCATCATGCCGCTCTTCATCTTCGCGTGCGGCGCAGCCGTTCCCTACGCGCTGTCGAAGCGCCTGGATGAAGACGGCTGGGCAACGGCCGCGTTCTGGAAACACGTCCTCGGGCGTTTCGCGCTCCTGTGGTTCTGCGGCATGCTCGTGCAGGGCCACCTCGCCACGCTCGACCCGCTCCAGATCAGTCCCTACAACAACACGCTCCAGACCATCGCCGCCGGCTACCTGATCGCCGCGCTCGTGATGCTGGTGCCGGTGCGCGCGCTCCGCGCCCTCGTGCCCTTCATCCTCGTGGGCGCCTACGGCGCGCTCCTGCATTTGCACGGCGATTACACCCAGGAGGGCAATCTCGCGCAGGTCGTGGAGCAAAAGGTCCTCGCCGCCGTCCTGCCGGCCGGCAGCTCGGCGTTCAAGACGCACGGCTACACCTGGTTCCTCACCACCCTCATGTTCGGCGCGATGACGCTCTGCGGCGCGCAGTGCGCCGAAATCCTTCGCGGAAAGGGATCGAACGGACGGAAGGCCACGACGCTCTTCGTCCTCGGCGCCCTTCTCCTCGGCGCGGGATGGGCGCTCACGCTCGTCGTGCCGTGCATCAAGCACATCTTCACCGTGAGTTTCACTTTCCAGGCCATGGGATGGTGCGTGCTCGCGCTCGCCCTTCTCTTCGTGCTGACGGACGTTCTCCCGTGCCGCCGCGGCTGGTGGCTGGTCACGCTCTACGGACAATGCGCCCTCACGGCGTACATGGCCACGCACTTCTTCCGCCCCGCGCTTGACGCGTGCGCGAAGACCATCACGCAAGGACTCCCCCGTTTCCTCGACAAGACGTACATGCCCCTCGCGAACGCGCTCGTCACGGCCGTCCTCCTCACGATCGTCCTCGTCATCCGCCGCCGGCTACGCGGCGTCCGTCCGGCGGAGCCGAACGAACAGGAGCAGGAGGAGTCGAAGGGAACGGCGTCAGACGCCCCCGCGTTCAAGAGCCAGCTGATGGACGGCGCGATCGCCGCCCGCTTCCAGATACCCGGCATGGAAAGCAGGCCGGCGGCCGCCCCGCAGGACGCGGGCGAGTCGGCTTCGCAGGCAGCCCACGTGAAGACGAAGCTCAAGCTGCACGCGTCGCCGGAGCCGGCGACGCCGTCAGTGAGCCTCGAGCCAATTGCCGCCGACGCCCACTGACACCTCAAGCGGCACGCCGAGGTTCATGGCCCCTTCCATCTCGCGCTTCACGATTTCCCTCACCCGCTCGACTTCGCCGCGGGGCGTGTCGAAGAGCAGTTCGTCGTGGATCTGGAGGATCATCTCCGCCTTCAGTCCCTCGGCCTTGAACGCGCGGTCGACCTTCACCATCGCGAGCTTGATGAGATCCGCAGCCGTGCCCTGCACGGGCGTGTTGATCGCGTCGCGCTCGGCGGCCTGGCGCGCGGTCGCGTTGCGCGACGAGATGTCGCGCAACGTCCGGCGGCGGCCGAGCGCCGTCACGGCGTAACCCGTCTCGCGCGCCCGCGCCACCGCAGTGTCCATGAACGCGCGGATCTTCGGGTAGAGCCGGAAGTAGGTCTCGATCAGGTCGGCCGCCTCGCGCCGCGGCACCTGCAGGCGCTGCGCGAGCCCGAACGCGGAGATGCCGTAGATGATGCCGAAGTTCACCATCTTGCATTTCCGCCGCATGTCGTCCGTCACGAGCGCGGGCATCACGTCGTAGACGCGCGCGGCCGTCTCGCGGTGGATGTCCGCTCCGTGCGCGAAGGCGTCGAGCATCGTCTCGTCGCCGCTCATCGCGGCCATGATCCGAAGCTCGATCTGCGAGTAGTCGGCCGAGACGAGCACGTGGTCCGCGTCGCGCGGCACGATGGCGGCGCGGATGAGTTTGCCGCGTTCCGTGCGGATGGGGATGTTCTGCAGGTTCGGGTCCGAGGAGGAGAGCCGCCCCGTCTCGGTAAGGGCCTGCGCGAACGTCGTGTGGACGCGTCCGTCGAGCGGGTCGATGCATTGCGGCAGCTTGTCCACGTAGGTGCCCTTCAGCTTTGAGCAGGCGCGGTACTCGAGTATCTGCCGCACCACCGGGTGCGCGCCGACGATTTTGAGAAGCGTCTTCTCGTCCGTCGCATACTGCCCGGTGGCCGTCGTCTTGGCGCCGGACGCGTCAAGCTTCAGCTTGTCGAACAGGAGCTCACCAACCTGTTTCGGGGAGTCGACGTTCAATTCGGGATCGTTGGCGGCGGCGCGGATGGACTCCGTCAATGCCACGATCTCCTTGTCCAGCTCGAAACCGTAGGCGCGGAGCGCGGAAGTGTCGATCCGCACACCCACGCGCTCCATCGCCGAAAGGATCGGCACAAGGGGCTCCTCGCTCTCGGCGAGCGCCTGGAGCGCACCGGCCTCCGCGACCTTCGGACGCAGCACCTCATCGAGCTGGAGCGTCACGTCCGCGTCCTCCGCCGCGTAGTCGCACACCTCGGACGGCGGGATGTCCGCCATGTTCTTCTGCTGTTCGCCGCGCTTGCGCTCGCCGATCAGGCGCGTGATCGGGATCGGGTCGTAGCCGAGGTACTCGCGGGCGAGGAAATCCATGTTGTGGAACGCGGCGGCGTCGAGCACGTAGTGCTCCAGCATCGTGTCGCGCACGGTCGAGCCAAAGCGGATGCCGTAGCGCGAAAGCACGGTCATGTCGAACTTCGCGTTCTGCGCGACGAGCGTCTTGCCGGGGTCGGCGAACGCGGCGGCGAACGTGGCGACGAACGTGAGGGCCTCGCCGTGTCCCTCGCCGGCGGGGCGCGCGGCTTCGAAGAGGTCCTGCGCAGGCGGCGGCGCCTCGGTGGGCAGGAGATGGTGCGGCACGGCCACGTACCACGCCTTCCCCTTCTCCGTCGCGAACGACATCCCCACGAGGCGCGCGGTGCGCGCGTCCGTGGACGTCGTCTCGGTGTCGAAGGCGAACTTCGGCGCAGCCTCGAGTTCGCGCGCGAGCGCGGCCGCCTCGTCGAGCGTCTGCACGAGACGGTAGTCGTGCGGCACGTCCGCGAGCGTCTTGAAGGCGGGCTTTTCCGACGGGAGCGCGTCCTCGCCGAGGAATCGCCGCGCAAGGGCGTTGAGCTCGAACTTCGTGCAGACGGCGCGGAGTTTCTCGGCGTCCGGCTCCTTGCGGAGGAAATCGTCGAACGAGACGTCCAGAGGCACGTCGGTGCGGATGGTCGTGAGGAACTTGGAGGTACGGGCGTCGGCGGCGCCGGACGCGATTTTCTCAGCGAGCTTGCCCTTCAGCTCCGCGGCGTGCTCAATGAGGTTCTCAACGCTGCCGTACTGGGCGAGCAGCGTGGTGGCCGTCTTCTCGCCCACGCCGCGCACGCCGGGGATGTTGTCCGACGCGTCGCCCGCGAGCGCGAGCCAATCGATCATCTGGCGTGGAGAGGTGAGCTGCCAATGTTCGCACACCTTCGCCTCATCGTAGATTTCCGGGTCGCCGCCGCTGCGGCCGGGACGGAACAGACGGATATGCGGCGCCACGAGCTGCGCGGCGTCCTTGTCCGGCGTCGCGAGGTACACGTCAAACCCCTCGCTCGCCGCGCGCACGGCGAGCGTGCCCATCACGTCGTCCGCCTCGAAGCCCTCCTTGCGCAGCACGGGGATGCGGAGCGCCTCGGCGAGCTCGAACGCATACGGAATGGAGGCGGCGAGGTCCTCGGGCATCTTCTCGCGCTGCGCCTTGTAGGGCGGGTAGGCCTCGTGGCGGAACGTGGGGCCGCCGGGATCCATCGCCAGCACGGCGTGCGTGGGGGAGAAGTCCTTGAGGATGGACGTCACGCCGTTCGCGAAGCCGAGCAGCGCAGACGTGTTGATGCCCGTGGAGGTCATGCGCGGGCTCTTGAGGAACACGAAGTGGCCGCGGTAGAGGAACGGCATCAAGTCGATGATGAACAGTTTCTTCATGCTGAAGAGTATATCACATCAGCGACGAAAGCAGGGGCTCAAATTCGGGAAATGACTCGTTGAGTATCTCCGCGCCCTCCACGGACACGGGCGCGCGGAGACCGCAGACGGCCATGGACATGGCGAGACGGTGGTCGCCGTTCGCGCGCGCCGTGCCGCCCTTCAGCGTACCGCCGCGCACCGTAAAGCCGTCAGGTCGTTCCTCCGCCTCCACGCCGAGCGCGCCGAGCTGCGCGACGATCGCCGCAATGCGGTCGGTCTCCTTGTAACGCAGCTCCTCCGCCTCGCGCACGACGGTCTCGCCCTCTGCGAATGCGGCAACCGCCGCAAGCGCCGGGAATTCGTCAATGGAGCGCACCACGAGGTCGCCGGCGATCTCCACGCCGTGCAGGGGGGCGGCCTCCAGCGTCACGTCGCCCACGGGCTCGCCGAATTCCTCGCGCAGGCTGGCGACGGAGATGTGCGCGCCCATGGCGGAGAGAACGTCCAGCACGCCCGTACGGGTGGGATTCAACCCCACGCCGGACACGGTCACGCGCGAGCCGGGCACGATCGCGGCGGCCGCCAGGAGGAACGCGGCGGACGAGATGTCGCCGGGGAGCGTGCCGTCGAGGGGTTTGAGCGAAGTGGCGGGATGGACGGTCTCGGTCAAGCCGGCGGAGACGACCGTCGCGCCCATGGCACGGAACATGCGGGCGGTGTGGTCGCGCGAGGGGCCGGGTTCGTGCAGGGTCACGGGCGCGTCCGCGCCGAGCGCGGCGAGCTCAAGGCAGCTCTTCACCTGCGCTGAGGCGACTGGCAGCGTGTAGTCCATGCCATGCAGGGGCGCAGGGGAGATGGTGATCGGCGCGCGGCCGTCCGTGGTCGCCACGTCTGCGCCCATGAGGCGCAGCGGCTCGGCAATGCGGTCCATCGGCCGCTTGCGCAGTCCTTCGCTGCCGTCCAGGACGGCCGACGAGCGCGTGCCCGCCACCGCTCCCGCGAGAAGGCGGATCGTAGTGGCGGAATTTCCGCACGGCGCCACTGCACCGGAGCGGGGGAACGGACGGAGGCCGTTTCCCGCGAGCGTCAACACGCCGCCTTCCAGACGGCTCGGCACGCCGAGCGCCTCCAACGCGCCGCGCATCGCGCGCGTCACGCCGCTGTCGGGATAGTTCCGGACCGTGGAGACGCCCTCGGCCAGCGCGGCGAACAGCGCGGCGCGATGCGCAAGGGACTTGTCGCCGGGGAGCGAGACGCGCCCCTGCAGGGGGCGATTGGCCGAAGCAAGGGTAAGCGTCATCGGAAAGTCCTTCCGCTATTCCTCGTCCGTCAAGTCGGGGCTGACGGCGGAACGGCTCGGACGCGGGCCCTCGTCGTCGGAAGCCGCAGACTCCGGGGACTTGCCCGCCGCATCCGGCCCGCCTTCGGCCTTTTTGGCGGTCTCCAACGGACCGTACGGCGCATACGGGCGGTAGCCCTTTCCGTATGACCTGTAGCCGCCATAGCCGCCATAGCCGTAGCCGTAGGCGTGCCCGGAGGGCGTGAACGCGCTGCCGGCGCCGCCCATCTCGACGTCGTTCACGATGATGCCGATTACCGTCGCACCCGATTCGCCGAGTGAGCGGGAGGCGTGCTGGATGGGCTTGAAGTGCGTGCGGTCGGGGCAGCACATGATCATCACTGAGTCGACCATCGCGGCGAGCGTCACCACGTCGCCCACGATGCCGAACGGCGGCGAGTCGATCACGATGCGGTCGTAGTTCTCGCGCGCCCACTTGAAGAAGTCCGGCACGATCTGCGAACCCATGATGGACGCGGGGTTGACGTTGTCCGGCGGCAACGACCCGATCACGTCGAGATGCTCGACCCCGCTGGGCATCACGAGCGAACCGAAATCGTGCAATTCCTTCTTCGAGAGGTAATGCGAGAAGGAGTGGTTGTTGTCGATCTGGAGCCCCCACACGCGGGCGAGGCGCGGACGGCGGAGGTCAAAATCGACGAGCAGCGTCTTCTTGCCGGCCTGCGCGCTGGAGATCGCGAGAGAGCACGAAGTGATCGTCTTGCCCTCGCCCGGCTGCGTGGACATGATCAGCACGGCCTGGGATATCGGCTGGTAACGTGGCGAGTCGAGCAGGTTGCGCAGGCCGGCCATGGCCTCAGCAAACTGCGAGTACTTGTTCTCAGAGATGAACTTCGCCACCTGCTCGCGCTTCTTGCGGCGGACATGCGGCAACACGGCCAGCACCTTGAGGGCGAGGCGGCCCTCGATGTCCGACAGAGAAACGATCGTGTCCTCGAGGTGGTCGAGCACGAGCACGAACAGCAGCCCGAGGCCGAGGGCCAGAACGGCCCCGGCCGAGAAGATGATCAACGGGTTCGGGAGAACGGGTTTCGTCGGGATCTGCGCGGGCCGTCCCACACGGACGATCTCGTTGTTCTGCTCGGCGGCGATGCGGTGCTCGTTCTCCTTCTGGAGAAGGTCCTGGTAGATTTCGCTGGAAACCTTCTTCTCCTGCTCCAGCTGCTTCAGGCCGGCGTCGGCCTGGACGATCTTCTGCCCGATGACCGCGATGTTCTTGTTCAGGTCGTCGCTCTTGCTCTTGAACGCCTTCAGCTGGTTCTGGTTGGCCGTCAAATCGCCCTGGGCCGTTGCCAGCGCGCGCTTGACGGTTTCGCCGAATTCCTTTGAAATCGCGTTGAGCTCGCCTTCCTTCGCCACAACGGCCGGATATTCCGCCGTATACAACGTCTTGAGCGTGGCGAGTTCCATCTTCACGGACTGGAGTTTCGTGTAGGCCGAGGCGATATCCGCCGAACGCGGAACCTCGGTCGGCAGCTCGCCGAAGTTCTCGGGGTTCTTCTGCGCGGCATGCAGGACCTTCACCCACTCGCTTGCCGCCGTTACGCGCTTCTCGTATTCCAACACGTCCGCGGTCGTCGTCTGGAGGCTTTGGTTGAGGATTGCACGCTGTGCCTCCAGGTTGTCGATCTTGTTTTCCGTGCGGAACTTGAGCAAACCCGCAGCCAGTTTGTCATCCTCGCGCTTCTGCTTCTCCACCTGCTGGTGAATCTGCGCAACGGCCTTGTCGCACCTTTTCTTGTTCTCTTCGTCGGTAAAAGACTCGATCGCCTCCGCGTAGGCGTTGGCGAGGGCCGCCGCAAGTTCGGGGGACCGGGACCGGACGGCGATCGTGATCAGGCGCGAATGGCGCACGAGCTCCAGTTCGGAGCTTCCCAGCATCTCGATGAGATCCTTGTCCGTCACGGTTGAATTGGGGAAATTGGCGCGGTATTGGTCGATGATCTTCTTGATGATGCCCTCGGAACGCCAGTCGGACTGCCGCGTGTTGAAGATTTCCGCGTAGTCCGCGCCATAGTAGTCCATGTCGTTGCCTGCCACGCCGATGCTGTTCCCGCCCTGGGGCCGGCGTGTGTCCATCGTGAACTCGCTCTTCGCCTCGTAAATGGTCGGCGAGATACGGTAGACGGCAAACGCCGCGACCAGGCCAATCAGAAGGAAGACGAGCACGGAAATCCAGCGCTGGGCGATCACGCGCAGCACGCGTCCCAAGGTAATCGTTCCCACGATCGAGTCGGCGTCCTGCCCCGCCGCCTGCCCGCCGTAGGCGCCGCCGTAGTAGTACGGCGCATGGCCGGATCCGCCGTAGTACATCGGCGTCTGCGCCGACCCGTAGTAGATGGGCGATTTCTTGGACGTGCCATAGTAGAGAGGCTTCTGTCCGTATGTAGAAGACGAGGACGAGGGGGATGGCATGATTTAGGGGCTTTCCTTTTCAAGCGTCTGCACGGCACGCGGCAGAGGAGCGGGCTTCTTCGGGAAGGATGCCGCCGCGACGGCGAGCGGAACGGCAAACACGAACAACATCGGCGCAACGTCAAGTATGGGCTGGTACACGGCCAACACGCACAGGAGCACGAGGGCGACAGGAACTGTCCAGACAATGGGCGGGCAGGCAAACGCGACCACGTCAGCATCGTCGTGCGTTCGGAGGAACAAAACCGCCTGGACGAGGCGCAGAACATACGAGAAAACCAGAACGCCCAGTCCCAGTACGGCCAGAAAAGCCCCCAGAACGCCACGTTCGGCGAGGAACGTCCAGAAACTGTTGAAGGCGCAGACGGGGTTGCGGTTGTACGGGCGCAAGTCTTTCCAGTCAAACTCGCCGACAACCTCCTTGTCCCTGCCGCGGCGTTTCGCGGCGTTTTTCATCTGCTGGGAGATCAGGAACGTGCGCCAGTCGGACCTCCGCCGCTGAAACGACTTAAGCTCGTCCTTCGTCGCGACAAACGGGACATGCAGCCGAAAAGCGCCGATACCGGCCCCATACCACGGATGCTTCTTCCAAATGGATTTCGCGATGCCGGACAGCACGGGCGAAAGTCTACGATAGGTCTCCGACAGGTCTTTGTCGATGGACAGGAAGCCGCCGGCCTTGACGGCATAGATGTTCTCAACGGGTTCCTTCACCGTCTCCGTCGTGGAGCCGACCGTCCGCACGCAACCATCGAATTCAATCACAGGCGGCAGAAGCGCGGAAATGAAAAAAAACGGCGTGGCAAAACCGAGCAACATGAGAACGAAATTCCGCGCGCTGGCCCCCATGGATCCCGCGCGGCCGAGGTAAGCCAGGCAGAAGACCGCCGTCAAGGCCGCTGCGATGAGGAACGCGGTTGAAACGGCCGGCGGCGAGAAGAAAAGCAATCCGCTGGCGTTCCCCGCCACGGCCAGGCAGAAGGGCACGCGCGCAGCGCCCCACTTGCGCGCCTCGGCATGAGCCCCGAACGCGAGCGTGCAAATCAACCACGCGCCGAACCCAGGGCCAAAGAACGGCGCCCCAAACGGCCCCTCCAGAAAGTCCGCTTTCGCGGCGGCCATGAACGCAGGCACCTTCGCGCAGGCGCAGATTGCCATTGCCAGGCCTCCGAGTCCCATGATGAACGACGCTGTCAACCCGAACGAAATGCGTCCCGTCAACCCGATGCCGTGGCGGATGCCCAGCACGACCATGCTCACGCCCGTCAGCACGGCAAAGGGCAACAATCCAGCGGAGCCCGCCGACGCGGGAAGCGCGGGATACGACGGCGCACGTACGGCCCACTCGCCATCCTCGTAGGTCAGGGCGACATCCGCGTTCAGATAACGGATGAACACGACAACCAACGAAAGAAGGAAGAACCAGAAAGCGACGTCCCGCACCAAGGAAGCAAGCACACGGCGTCTGGCAATGGACAGATGCTCACCCGCACGCATTGAAGGCTCGGTCAGCAGCCAGAGGAAAGCAAGTCCCGAAAGCCAGAATATGACCTCGGCCAGACGTGCCGCGGACAAAAAGGGAAACAGGACAAATGGCAAAGAGGCCAGCAACGCAAGGTGCGTCGCCAGCCCGTATCTGGTGATGAGCCGTGGAAACATCAGCCCGAATCAATCAGTAATGGAAGCGCATGCCGATCGTGCCACGGAAGCGATCGTAGTCATATGCGCCCTTTTGGCACCATTCCTCTTCCCAAGTGAAGGCGGCGAAAACAGACATCCAGCGGTTGATGATATAGTCTGCACCAAGACGGAAAGAGAGGATGGTCTCATCGAAGTCATTGCCGTTGGCGAGGTAACGGTCATTGTAGCAGGTATCTTCGTAACGCCACGCCACATTCGCCGACAGCGTCATCTTATCACCCAGCGTGAGGTAGGAAAGGCCGCCCGACAGCGAATAGACCTTGATGGCCTGGCCACGCGTACGTTCCGACGGCTGATAGTAGCTCTTGCCGAGAGCGGAGAGCTGCAACTGCCGCGTGATGCGCCAATTGGCGTCAAGCGAATAGGTCCAGCCGGCGTCCGCATTCGAGCGACCGCCGTATTCTAGCCAGGACATGCCCATGAGCAAGCGATAGGTGATCTTTTCGGTCGCGTGCGTGCCAAGACCAGCCTGAATCGTCCACACCTCGCTCTCATTGTCGTAGTTGTGGTAGCCATGCCCACCCTTCTGGAGGTAATGGGAGTAGCCGCCCGCCACGAGGATGTCCGTCCATTTTGACACGGCATAGCCGGCCTGTGCGCCGACCGCCCACTCAGACCATCCATAGAGCGGCGCGTACTTGCCCGTGTCGTTCTTGTAGTCGAGCCAGTTGTACTGCGCCATCACCTCGGCGTGCAGGCGCTCGGTGAAGCGACGCTGAATCGCGCCCGAAATGTCAAGCGCCTCGCGGTCGCGCCAGATGCCACGACCGTCGCCCGATCCAAGCGCATCGGCCTGGTCGGTGTAGCGGTACTTCTCGGCGAGGACGAGGGACCATCCCCGTTCGTTCTGCTTCGAGGTCGTCCACTTGTAGGCCAGCGACTCGCCCCAGCTGTTCTCGCCCATCTCG
>ONRL01000276.1 GCA_900320225.1 uncultured Lentisphaerota bacterium | reverse complement strand
GAGGACTGGAAGAAGGAGATCGACTGGTGCGTCAAGCGCCGCCTCAACCTCATCATGCCGCGCATCGGCATGGACGACGCGTTCCAGAAGGCGTATCCCGACGTGGTGGACTACCCCGACCCCGCGAAGCCGCTCCCCGAGGCGATGCCCGGCTACAACAACCGCTCGCTCTTCTGGTCGCTCCAGTTCCGCGGCCTCCTGCGCAAGTCGGTGCTCGACTACGCCTTCGACCGCGGACTGATGGTGCCGGAGGACTTCGGCACGATGAGCCACTGGTACTCCCGCACGCCGTACCAGTTCCTCGACACGGTGAAGCCTGACTTCCTCCCGCAGGAGGGCGGATGCTACGGACATCCCACCGACCGCGTGTGGGACGTGCGCAAGGACAAGTGGCTCGACGCCTACTGGAAGCTCACCGAGGCCTCCATCGCCGCCTACGGCAAGCCCGACCTTCTCCACACGATCGGACTCGGCGAGCGCCTCTGCTACAGGGACCGCGCGGCCAACCTGCGCCTGAAGGTGGACGTCCTGAAGCGCCTGATCGCAAAGGCGAAATCCCACTACCCCGACAGCCGCATCCTCCTCGCCGGCTGGGATTTCTACCTCACCTGGCACCCGGAAGAGGTCTCCGGGCTTCTCAAGGAGCTCGACCCCAAGTCCACCATCGTGTGGGACTACGAGGTGGACGCCGTGAGCAACGACCTGCTCGGCAACAAGATCAAAGGCGCAAACAACTTCACGCGCTGGGACGTGATCGGCAAGTTCCCCTACACGTTCGGTCTCTTCATCGCCTACGAGAAGGCGCTTGACGTCCGCGCGAACTACCCGCTCATCCTCGAGCGCCAGCGCGCGATCCAGAACGACCCGTTCTGCAAGGGGTACATCTTCTGGCCGGAGTCCTCGCACACCGACATTCTCCTGCTCCGCTACTTCACCGCCAACGCCTGGCGCGCGGACAAGATGGACGTGGACGCGCTCCTCGCGGATTTCTGCCGCGACCGCTACGGCCAGCAGGCGGACGCCTTCGCGGCCTGCTGGAAGGACGTGATCCCGCTCTCGCGCCTGCTCGGCTGGGGCGGCGGCGGCATCACGGACGCCGTGGACGGCTGCCCGAAGCGCAACGACCCCACCGCCTGGAAGAAGCCGTTCCCCGCCGAGCTCGCCTGCACGCCGCGTCTCTTCAAGGCGCTTGCAGAGATCGACTGGGAAGGGGACTTCGTCCGCCGCGACGCCGTGGACCTCGCGCGCACCGCCGCCGACCGCCTCATCTCCGCCGCCCGCGTGAAACTTCTCGCCACCTATCACAGCTGGAAGGGAGGGACGCGCTCCTGCGCGACCGAAACGGGAGGGTCGCGCTCCTGCGCGACCGAAACGGGAGGGGCGCGCTCCTGCGCGACCGCCACCGACGTCAAAAACGCCGCCGACGCCTACGTCGCCCTCGGGCGCGCCTTCGCCGATCTCCTCGCGCTCCACACGGACTACTCGCTCTACGAATCCTGCCAGCGGCTCGACGCCGTGGAGAAGATCCGCAATCCCGATTTCGAGCACGTGCTCTACGACAACGCGTCCTGCGGCTATTGCCGTTCGCACCAGTACGAGGTCGCGCGGTGGTGGGCCGTGCCGGCGATGACGGATCTCGCGAACATGCTGGCGGAACGCGCGGCGGCGGGTGACAAGTCGCCCATTCCCCCGCTCAACCAGGACCGCTATCGCGAGCGCAGCCTCCACCGCCCGCTCGCCGAGATGCGGCCCATGCTTCCGCGTACGCCGGAGAACTGGCGCCGCGTGATGGGCGAACTTGCCCGCTGTGCGGAAAAGATCGTTTCGCTGCGCTAAGGAGGGACGAATATGCTGAAGGTCAAAATCATCTGCTGCGCCGTTCTGGCGGCGTGTCTTGCGGTTACGGCCGCGCCCTACCAGACGTTCAAGATGGACCAGAAGAACTACGTGCCGTTCGACAATACGACGACGGTCACGGTGGAGTGTCCGGACCCTGCCGCCGTCAAATGGCTCGAGTCGCATTTCGCGGAGTGGTACGGCGCGTACGCGCCAAAGGTGGCGGCGGGAGGGTCGCGCTCCCGCGCGACCGCGGGCGCGCAGGAGCGCGTCCCTCCCGGGGACGAGGCGTACGCGGCGGAAACGAGGGCGGACGGTGCGAAGATCGCGGCGCGCACGCTCGCGGGCGTGCGGTGGGCGGCGTACACGCTGCGGCAGCTTGCGATCGCGAAGCGCGGCACGTTCAAGACCGAGGGATGGATCATTCCCGCGCTCACCATTTCGGACCGTCCGCATCTCGCGTTCCGCGCCGTGCACCTCTGCTGGTTTCCGGAGGTGCGCCCGCAGCAGATCGAGCGCGCGATCCGCCTCGCGGCGCTCCTGAAGTTCAACTACGCGATCATCGAGCCGTGGGGCATGTACAAGAGCGAAAAGCACCCGTGGTGGAGCTGGCCGCAGGCGAACATGACGAAGGCGGAGATGAGCCGTCTCGTGGCGGTCGGACGCGATCTCGGCATCACGCTCATCCCGCAGATAAACTGCTACGGGCACGCCACGTCCGCGCGCGGGCGTTCGCTCAAGCACAGCGCGCTCGACCTCCACCCCGAGTACGAGCCGCTCTTCGAGCCGGACGGATGGAGCAGCGGGTGGAACTGGTGCCTCTCCAATCCCGAGACGCAGCGCGTCCTGCGCGAGCTGATCGCGGAGATGCACGAGAACTTCGGCAATCCGCCCTACTTCCACATCGGCTGCGACGAGGCCGACCGGCAGACCTGTCCCGACTGCGTCAAGACGCCGAACAGCGAGCTGGTGCTGCGGCACATCACGGGTCTTGCGGAGTTCGTGAGGTCGCGCGGCGCGCGCGCGATGATGTGGCATGACATGTTGCTCGACAAGAAGGATCCCCGCTGGAAGGGCTTTACCGTGTGCGGCGACGCCGAGGCGGCGTCCATCCTCGACCGCCTGCCGAAGGACATCGTGATTTGCGACTGGCAGTACGGCGACCACACGGCGAAGGGCGGCGTCCGCTGCACCTGGCCCACGATGACGTATTTCAAGGAACAGGGATTCGCCGTGGCCGGCTGTCCGTGGATGAACGACACGTCGATGAAGCCGATGGCCGACCACATCGTGAAGATCGGCGGGTTCGGATTCATCGCGACGACCTGGCACCACCTGTACGGCAAGGACTGGCAGAAGATGTACATGGGCGCCGGGTACGCCGCATGGGGTTCGCCCGTGTCGCACGGCGTGTCGTTCCAGCGCTCGCTCCGCCTCGTGGGGCACGACATGAAGGTGACGGACTACCTCGACACCGGCCACCTCAACAACCAGATCCCGCCGGCGTGGTGGAGCAACTGAGGCGGACAGGCGAAGAATTTAAGAAACCCAAGAAAGGACAACCATGATCGAGCAGACATCCATCAGCTACTACGGCCTCAACTACGTGGAGCACGCGGAGGCGGACTTCGCCGAGATGAAGGCGCACGGGGTGACGTGCGTGATCCTCGCCGTCACGGAGTTCGACTTCGACTTCTGGCGGCCCAACATCCCGAAGAT
>ONRL01000017.1 GCA_900320225.1 uncultured Lentisphaerota bacterium | reverse complement strand
GCGCTTGATGCCGCCCCGGCGCCCCACGATCTGCCCCTGCACGTCGTGGATGAGGGTGTTGTCCACGAAGCACTCGAGGTCCTCCAGGAGCGAGCCGAGGCGGATCGCGTCCTCGGGCGAGCCGTGCGCGACGCGGAGCGCCGCGCGGATCGCGTCGAAGGTCGGCTTCGGGTTCAGCGTATGGTGCCTGCGGATCTCGCGCCGCGCCTCGGCGAGCTTCCGGCGCCGCTCGCGCTCCCGCTCGTAGTACGTCGGGCGCCGGAGCCTCTTGACAAGGAGCGAGAGCCTCCTGTAGAGGAGCGTCGCCATCGTGTAGACGCCGAAGAGCGCGGCCAGGGCCAGGAGCAGGGACACCTTCTGCTCGAACGTGCGCGCGTTGCGCCTGAAGAACGCCCCGAACGTGCGCGGGACGTGTCCGAGGGTGTGGCCGTTCCTGTACGCCTCGTGCCAGAACGCCCGCCGGTAGCTCTCCGGGTCGAGCCGCAGCACGTGGACGAGGAAACCGTCGACCAAGCTCTCGAGCGTGGGCGGCGCGGGCTCCGCCGGCGGCCGCATGACGCGGCAGCCCCGGCCTTCCAGATACTCTTCGACGGCTTTTCGCATGTGTTCCTCCTTGTTTGGTCCGACGCCGTAATCTTACCATGTCCGCCGTTCGGAAACTAGATGGTAAACTCACAGAATTGTATAGGAAATGTAAAAGAATTGTATTGGAATTGCGACATCTCCGATCTTTGCCGGGGGTGCCCCGCGTGCGATTACGGTGCGGAACGGTGGGAGGTAGGGTGGGGCGGGAATTGCGCGATTACGGTGCGGAACGGGGGAGGAAATCCTGGTTGGCCTGGCCGTAACGGACGAGGACAGCGGTTGGGGAGCAATCATGTCACTGCGTTTCTCAATGACAAGGGGCACATGAACAAGGGGTACATGGACAAGGGGTACATGGACAAGGAGTATATGGACAAGGAGTATATGAACGAGCTGACATGGCTAAAAAGCAAATCGGTCAGCGCGCCGCCCTCGCTTCGCACGGGAATGTTCATGTGGATACCCGGTTCGTCAAATAGGACGTGCACCCTATAGTTGACGTTTGTTCCCCGGTTCGGCAAGTAGGACGTGCACCCTATAGTTGACGTTTGTTCCCGGTTCGTCAAGTAGGACATGCACCCTGTAGTTGACGTTTGTTCCCGGTTCGTCAAATAGGACGTGCACCCTGTAGTTGACGTTCGTTCTTTGGGAGATGCGAGAAGGGCATTGGCAGAGACGGGAAATTCGATTATAATACTTGCTCCACTGTCTTACCAAGGAAAACCCATGAATGACAAAAAATTGGCAAAGTCACTCCTGTTGTCCTTTGCGCTCGTTGTCTGCTGCTCCACACGCGCGTCTTGCGCGTACGGCGGAGTCCCGAAGTATGCCGACGAACTGCGGGACCATTGCTGGCTGTGGGGACACGAGACGGGGCAGGTGGACGGCGCGAACAACGGCTGGTTGCTTGACGTCCGGCATCCACAACCTGAACGCGATCCGCTGGGACAAGCCGGACAAGTCCTTCCGCGATTCGCTGAAGCCGCTGAAGCGCGTCACGTGGCCGATCAGCGGCAACAAGACGGAGAAGAACTACACGTACGACGCGTTGGCGGACTGGTGCTTCGCGGCTGCGGACGAGATGCCGAACGTGACGGGTTTCGACCTCGACGATTTCTTCATCGCGAGAGGAAAGTCCGTGACCGTGCAGACGGCCACAGGACCCATGCCGTCGTGTCCGACGCGTTTTCCGTACGAACAGCTCGTCGAACTGCGCAAACGTCTTTCCATGTACCCGCGTCCGCTGGAGTTGCGTGTCGTGACATACGACGAACTTCTCGACAACCGGGAGAATCCCGGCGACCTGAAACCGTCGCTCGACCTTGTTGATGCCATCACGTATTGGACTTGGAAGGCGAAGAACATCCCCGGCATCCCCACGCATCTCGCGAAACTGCGCAAGCTCGCGCCGGGCAAGCCGATCTACCTTGGAATCTATCTCTGGGATTTCGGGAGTCACAAGGAGATGCCGCTGGAGATGATGGAGATGCAGCTGAAGTTTGCCTTGGACGGCTGGAAGGACGGCACGCTGGAAGGCTTCGTGTTCCTCTGCTCGTCGATCTGCAACAGGCAGTATCCTGCGGTCCTCGCCGCGCGGAAGTGGATTTCAGAGCACGGCCACTTGCGTCGCGGACAGTAAGAATCTTGCCGCAAAGAACGCAAAGAACGCAAAGATTGCAAAGGTAGCCAAAACATTTTTGATGAGGTGCTGGACGTGTCCAACGAAACCACCAAGGCAAAGACGATCTGCGAGGCCCTGCGGCGCGAGCTACAGGGTATGCGCGCGCTTCCCAGCGAACGCGCGCTGATGCGCCGTTTCGACGCGGCGCGGGAAACCGTGCGCCGCGCGCTTGCCGAGCTGCAGGCGGAGGGACTGGTGGTGCGTCAGGTCGGGAAGGGGACGTTCCCCTCCAAGCGGGCGCGCCAGGTGCCGGGCCGCATCGGCCTCATCGTGCTCTCCTACGCGGAAATCTTCGCGCCCATCTGCGCCGAGATCGGCCGTCTGTGCCGCGCGCGCGGTCTGGAGCTGCTGTTCGGCGACGTGTCCGCCCTCGACTACACGGCCCGCGCGGAGCAGGCGCGCCGCTTCGCGCGCGACTTCGTGGCGCAGCGCGTGAGCGGCGTGATCCTCCAGCCGATCGGCTTTATGGAGAACGCGACGGCGCTCAACGCCGAGATGCGCGACCTCTTCGCGGCGGCCAACGTCCCCGTGGTGCTGCTGGACAGCGGCTGGCCGGACGGTCTGGGCGCGGCGGACGTGGTCGGCGTGGACAACTTCCGCTGCGGGCAGGCGCTCGCCGAACACCTGCTCGCGCGGGGCGCGCGCCGTTGCCTTTTCCTCACGCGCTCCTACGCGCCGCCCAGCAACCAGTTTCGCTACGAGGGCGTGCGCAGCCGCATGGACTGCAACATCTTGCAGATGGAACCCGACAATGCGGCGGCGCTTCGCAAGGCGCTGAAGCGTCATCGTCCCGACGCGCTCGCGTGCGGGTACGACGCCTACGCCGCGCAGGTGCTGAAGACGCTCGGCGGGCTGGGCGTCTCCGTGCCGAACGACATCCTGCTGACGGGCTTCGACGACGTGAGGTACGCGACGCTCGTCTCGCCGCCGCTCACGACCGTCCGCCAGCCGTGCGCGGAGATCGCGCGCGCCGCGTTCGAGGCCCTGCTCGCGCGCACGGCCTCGCCCGACCGCACGCCGCGCACGATTCTCCTCAACGCCCCGCTTGTCGCGCGGGACTCCACGTCGTCCCGCAAATGACCGCCAAATTACCTCAGGCGGCGGGCTACATGGTAAAAAGTGGTCTAGACCATTCGGCCGCGTGTGCCGGATTGTGGTAAAATGTCTACAAGTTCGCTTGAACGATTTGAGGAAGAGAGGAAAGAGACGATGAAGCCGCTTAAAATGCTCGTGGGCGCGCTGGCGCTGCTGTCCCTGTCCGCACAGGCTAAGACGGTGGCGCTGTGGCCGCTGGAGACCGACGATCTGCGCTGCGTGGTCAATCCCAAGAACGACCTCGGCAAAATCGCGTCGCATTTCGTGAATGGCGGGGCCGAGGCCCAGTGGGAGCTTCCGCCCAATCCCGATGCCGGCCGCCATCCCTTCGAGCCGGTCAACCGCTCCGCCGTGCGCGAGTCGCTTTCCGGCACGGAAAACGGCTTCCTGTACAACAACTACAGCGGCGTCTACATGAGGCGCGACAAAAGCTTCACGGTCGAAGGCTACATCAAGGTCTATGAATTGCCGGAAAGCAACAAGTGGGCTTTCATCGTCGGCGCATACGGGAAGGATTACACGGACACCAACCGCAATCGCTGGATGCTCTCGCTACGGCGGCGGCCGGATGAGGACTACGCCTGCAGTTGGATCCTGTGGGGGGTTGGCACGTCGGACACCGTGCTCTACCGCTATGCGGACGAGGAGGCGTCCTATGCCATCACGAACACGTGGATGCACGTCGCCCTCGTCCACGAACCCGTGTCTGCAGGGTCGGATCGGTGGAAACTCTACCTGAACGGCGCGCTTGCAGGCGAGTCGCAGAACGGCAAGCAGGCGGCCTCCGACAGCACGCCGCGGTTCGAGCTCGGCGCACGCCTGTCGCAGAGTGACAACCATATTGCGGCGGCTTTCGACTACTGGCGCATTTCGGACAAGGTCCTCGAACCATCGGAATTCCTCTGCGCCGGCGACAGTTCCGGCACGTCCGCGCCGGCGGCGAGTTCCACGGTGTCGTACTGGCCGCTCGGCGTGACGGAGACGGGCGGCATCGACTGCCGCGACGCGGTCGGCAATTCGCCGCTCTCGGGAGGGTTTTACAAGACGGTGTACGCGGCGACCCGCATGGCGCCAGACGAGGATTGCGCATTCGCGGGCAATCCGCCCAATTCCACCGTGACGCTTCCAGGAGGGAATGTCGGATGTCTTCAGGGCAGTGACTCGTATGCCTGCCTGGAGCAGAGCGCCGTTGGCGCCGTCCTCAACGTGACGAGCAACTTCACGGTGGAAGGGTGGTTTTGCCCCCGCATCTGCGAGCGCGCGTCAAAGAATCCGTCGCAGGAGGCGTGCTGCTATCTCCTGGGCACGCGCCCTGATGCCAACAAGGGTTGGGTTCTCCAGTACCGTGCGACTGGAATAGACAAATTCCAATTTGATCTATACTGCGTGGATGGTTCGGGGGTTCTTCGCAACAACGTGGTGTTCGCCGGTGATTTCGACATGAACTCTTGGTACGACAAGTGGCGGCATGTGGCGCTTACGTACAATGCGACAGGCGGCACGAACGGCTACGGGTTGTGGACTCTTTACATCGACGGCGAGCAATGCGGGGAGATGGGAAATCCGCGCGCCCCCGTCGCCATCGCGGATGCGCGCCCATTCACCCTGGGTGGGCGAACGTCAAAGGCCGAGCATAGTTTCCAGGGAAAGATTGACTGCGCGCGCGTCTGCGCGACTGTACTGTCCCCCAACCAGTTCCTCAACGCCACCAGCAATCCTCAGGCCGCGACGGACGTGGTAGGCCTCTGGCCGCTGAACGTGGAGAACGGCGCCTATCCCGACCTGCGCGACGTCTCGGGCAAGAACAACCATTTCGCCGGGCGGGAGACTTACTACGACCAGACGCTCGCGACGGCCGATCCGGACAATGCGCCGACGATTACCAACCCCGCCAAAACACCGACCTTCCGTGGCGATCCGTCCAAGGTGAACGGGAGCGTCCGCTTCCGCAATCCAGACGCCGCCACCGACAACCACCGCGCCACGTTCATGACTGGCAGTACGGAAGCGTTGTCTGCCGTGACGGGAGGCAGGAACTTCACGTTCGAATGTTATTGGTATCATCGGCGGCGGACGGCGAGCGCCAGTGGATACCAGGAGGTGTTCTTCTGCCCGTCAACAAGCGGCACGACCGCGAGAATCAGGTTCTTTCGCAAGACGGACGGATTCTACATCTGGGAGAACCTGAATACGACGTCGGCTCTCGCCGACACGCTTATAACCGGCACGAGTGACAACGACCTTGAATACGATCGCTGGTACCATGTTGCGCTCGTGCACTCCATTGAGACGATCAACGACGAAGCAAGTTCGGTGTGGCGCATCTATCTGGACGGCAGCTTGAAAGGGACGGCGTCCAAGGCATACAACGGCCATGCCTACGGGTGCACCATGCTGTACGTAGGCGGGCGCTACTGGACCGACAAGAATTCCGTCATCGGCAACCTCTCGTCGGTGCGACTGAGCAACCGCGCGCTCGATCCGTCAGAGTTCCTTTGCGCCGCGCCCGCACCGTCAACGAAGCCCGAACCGACCGTCGGCTACTGGCCGATCGACTCGGTGCAGCCGGGTCTCGCGAACCTTGCCGACGCGGACTATCCGCTGGAGGCAGACGGCACGGCGGCGGGGCAGTCCGAGCCCGCGCGTCTCTCGATTCCCAACAAGACCGCGCTCACGGCGAGCATCGGGTTCGAGATGGCGGGGCCGAAGCCGTTCACCGTGGAAGGGTGGCTCAAGTGGACGCCGGCCGAGGGAACGGCGGACGAAGACCTCATCACCGTGGGCGACGCGCTCTCCGCCAACGGCGGTCTGCGCATCTTCTTCGACAAGTCCGGCGAGACGCCGAAGCTGCGCGTGTTCGCACGCGGCGCGTGGCCCTGCACGCCGTACGTGGACGGCGCGTTTGACGCCGACCTCACGTCCCTAATTGGCACATGGTCGCACGTGGCCATCGCCTACGACTCGAACGACGGCGTGGGCTCGTGGACGTTGTACGTGGAAGGGAAGCAGGTCGGCAGCAAGGTGAAGTCCGCTTTCCGCCGCCGTGGACATGTGGCGCGTGAGCACGGTCGCATTCGCGCCGGAGGATCTCCTCTTCGCGCCACCGGCCGGCATGTTCATTCTCTTCCGGTAAAGAGGAGGAAGAAACAGCAGGGCCGTGCGGGGCGGGCGGATTGTGGTATACTATTGCCATGCAAATCGGAGCATTGAATAGACGAGGTTTCGTGGCGGGCGTGGCGGCGCTCAGTTGCCTGCGCACGCGGGCGGACTGGCTGGATTTCTTCAAACGCGACGAGGCGGAGCCCGAGAACTTCCACGTTCTGCGACGCCCGTTCGGCTCGGACCCCTCGCGGGAGGTGTCACTGCTCGGATGCGGCGGCGTGCGCCTCTGCGTGGAGCGCAACAACCAGAACAAGATCGACCGTGAGCTCGCCGCGAAGATCTTCGACTACTGCTACCGGCACGGCGTCAATTTCTTCGACACGGGCTACGTCTACCACGGCGGCGACAGCGAGGTGTTCCTCAACGAGACGCTCTCGAAGTACCCACGCGAGAGTTTCTTCTTCACCGACAAGATGCCGACGTGGCACGTGAAGACGCTCGACGACGCGAAGCGCATCTTCAAGGAGCAGTGCGAGCGCACGGCGGCGCTTGGCTACTTCGACGTGTACATGCTCCACTCCATCTCGAACAAAGGGCAGTACGACGCCGTGTACCGCAAGCTCGGCGTGCTCAACTACCTCAAGGACATGATTGCGGAGGGTAAGATCAAGCGACTCGGCTTCTCCTACCACGGCACGTACAAGTTCCTCGAGGAGCTGGTGGAAGAGCACCCTTGGGCGCTGACGCTCATCCCGTTCAACGGGGCGGAGCCGAAGGGCGAGCCGAACCGGCAGGTACTGGCCGCGAAGAAGATACCGATTTTCGTGATGAGCCCGCTCGGCGGCGGACGCCTCGCGCACCTCAACACGCCCGCGCGGCGGCATCTCGCGGCGGCGAAGCCGGGCGTGACGCCGGCCGAGTGGGGCATGCGCTACGCGGCGTCTTTCGAGGGCATGCAGACCGTGCTGAGCGGCATGTCGCAGGTCGAACAGGCCGTCGAAAACGTGCGCACGTTCTCGCGCGAACGGTTCGAGAAGCTGGCCGAGCCCGACATCGCCGTCTACCGCGAGGCGATCGACCTCTACAACAAGTACAAGCCCGTCGCCTGCACGAACTGCCGCTACTGCGAGTGTCCGTACGGAATCCAGATCCCCGAGGTGTTCGCCTGGTGGAATTCGTTCCAGGGCGAGGGACGGCTCCCCGCTGATGACGGCGGACCGAACGACTCGCAGGAACTCCGCCGCGAATTCCTCGTGAGCTACTACAACGCGATCCCCGCGCATGCGCGGGCGGACCGGTGCACGGGGTGCAAGAAATGCAAGGAAGGGTGCCCGCAGTGGGTGTTCCGCATCTACACGGAGATGGAGAAGATCGCGGAGACCGTCGCGCACGTGCGGGAGGTCTACCTCTCGCGCGGCGGGCGACTTCACGGGAAGGGGGTGTTGCCATGCTGAGGGCGATGCGGATTGTCGCGGCGTTGGCCGTATTCATTGGGCTCAATCTGTTTTTCTTCGGCTTCGCGGAAGGGTCGGGATGCCTCGCGCAGATCCAGTTCGCGCCGGCGTGCCTGGCATTCAACTTCATCGTGATCGGCGTGGTGGCGGGCGTGACGTTGCTCATGGGGCGCATCTACTGCTCGGTGGTGTGTCCGCTTGGCATCTTCCAGGACATCGTGCTGCGGTTGCGGAAACTGTTTGCCCGGCAGAGTTTCAGCTACCATCGCGGACATCCAGTCATGCGCGCCGTGTTCGCGGTTGTGTTTGTTGTGCTTGCGTTGTGCGGCTGCGCCGCGCTCGCCGGGTTGATTGAACCGTACGGCGCCTACGGCCGGTTCGCGACGCATCTCTTCGAGCCGCTGGCCGCGATGTGCGCCAACGCGGCGGCGGATCTTGCCGCGCGCGGCGGGCATCCATGCATCCTGAAAAGCGAGATCTTCGTGCGCGGATGGTCCGCGTTGGGCGTGGCGGGCATCTCGTTTGCGGCGCTGACGGTCTTGGCGGCGTGGCGGGGACGCCTCTTCTGCAACACGGTCTGCCCCGTGGGCGCGGTGCTCGGCCTGTTGTCGGCGAAGGCGCCGTTCAAGATACGGCTCGACGCGGCGAAGTGCGTGAAATGCGGTCTCTGCGCGAAGGCGTGCAAGGCGGAGTGCATCGACGTGGCGAACGGAACGGTCGACCAGAGCCGGTGCGTGAGGTGTTTCAACTGTCTGGGGACCTGTAAGAAGGAGGCGCTGTCATGGAAATGAGGCGGCGGGGATTCCTGATCGGGGCCGTTGCTGGGGCGTGTGCGGCGGTGGGCGGAGAGGCCGAGGACGCGCGGGAGCGCGTCCCTCCTGCGGTGATTGCGCCGCCGGGATCGGACGGCGGAAAGCGTCTGCGCACGCGCTGCACGGGGTGCAATTTGTGCGTGGCGAAATGCCCGACAAAGGTACTGAAGGCGGCGACTCTCGAATACGGTCTAGCGGGCACGATGATGCCGGTGATGGATTTTTCACGCGGGTACTGTGAAAAGGACTGCATGCTCTGCGGCGAGGTGTGCCCGACGGGCGCGATTCGCCGTTTGACGAAGGAGGAGAAGTCGAAGACGAAGATCGGGCACGCCGAGCTGGTTGAAGGCTGGAAGGGGCTGTGCCTGGCATTCAAGGACGGACACCCCTGTGCGCTGTGCGAGAAACATTGTCCGTATGCGGCCGTGAAGGTCGTCGAGGAGGAAGTCGAGGAGAAGTCGGGCGAAGGGAAGGCACGCAAGAAGAAAGTTCGCTTGCCGAAGGTGGATCCGGACAAATGCGTTGGCTGCGGTGCCTGCGCGCACGTCTGTCCCGCGCACGCGCTCGCCATCCAGGGCTTATGAAAATGAAGATGATTGTTTATTGTGCGGTCGCCGCATGCGCGGTGGCGTATGGCGGGGCGCCGATCCGTCTTTCGGCGACGGATTTCGTGCGGGCGACGGGGAACCCCTCGCTCGTGACGTGGGCGAAGGGATCCGTGTACGTGCCGGTGTGGTCTCTCTCGGGCCGGACGGAGGGGCAGTCCATCGCGGCGCTCACGCCGCCGCTTCCCGCGGACTGCACGGCGGTGCGCGTGGCGATCCAGGTGGTGAACGAAGATGCCTCTGCGACGAACTCTTTTACCGATGTCTACTGCGCGCACATTGCGCAGGTGGCCGACGGTCAACCCCTCAACTTTGGCGCGGTGGGCGGCAAGCCCGTGCGCACGCGCCTGTCCGCGCCGGGAAAGGTGCGCACGGTCGTGCTGGAATCGTACCGCAAGGTGAAGCCGGGACTGCCGCTTTCCATCCGCATCCAGCGCGAGCCGGACGACTCCGGCGACACGTTCGTGAAGCCCGCCGGGCTCCTTTCGGCCACGGTCACGCCGCTCGATCCGCCTGCGCCGGCGTTTGTGGTGCAGGACGTGAAGGGCTACAACTCCTGGCCGATGATCCAGTCCGTCGGCGACCGTCTCATCTGCACGTACAGCCGCGGAAGCGCGCACACGATCAACGAGGGCGCGCGCGACGCCTACGCGCGCGTCTCGACGGACGGCGGGCGCACATGGTCGCCCGAGGTGAAATTCGCGGCCGACCCGCAGGTGGGTGAGGTGATGATCGGGAAGGGCGTGGACAATGACGGCGCGGCGCTGTTCTGGGTGCGGTGCATGGGACGTCCGCGCGCGCACCACGACCTCTACCGGACGACCGACGGCGTGGCGTTCGAGAAGATCGCCGAGCCCGTGCTCGACCCGTTCCCGATGCAGATCACCGACGTGTTCAAGCTGCCGGGCGGAAAGCTGATGTCGCTCTGGTTTGCCACCAACTACAAGCAAGGCGAGAAGTCGAGCTCGTGGGGCACGCTCACGAGCGTGGACAACGGCCGTACCTGGGAACAGAAGACCGTGGAGGAAGGGCTTGAGAAGGGCGAGCTGCCCACCGAGCAGTCGGCGGTCTATCTCGGCAATGGACGCATCCTCGCGCTCGCGCGTACGGAAGACGGCGGCGCGTCGACGGCGTCGCAGTTCCAGCTGGCGTCCACGGACGACGGCGCCACCTGGACGCGCGTGCGCACGAACATCCGCGACGTGCAGGCCTCCACGCCGAGCCTCATCTACGACGCGGAGAAAGGGATCGTCTACAACTACTACTACGAACGCGGACGCAAGGTGATCAAGCGGCGCGTGGCGCGCGTGGATGACGTATGGAGCGATCCGCTCGCATGGCCGGACGGCGAAGCCGTGGCCGTCGGCGACGAGGAGCGTCCGCATGACGCCGGGAACGTGAACGCCGTCGCCTTCGGCGGGCGGCACTGCCTCGCCTACTACAGCGGCACGCATGCCGACACGACGGTGTACGTGGCGACCGTGCGCCCGTGACGTCCGTTACTTCAACAGCCAGAGAACGATGCTCTGGCTGATTCCCACGATCAACCCGATCACGCCGCCCCAAAGCGTGACGCCGCGCAGTTCCGCGTTGATGACCCGGCGCGTGACGCATTCGATTCGCTGCATGTCAAAGCCGGCGATGGTGTCTTGGATGACGTCCCAGATCTTCAGCTGCCGCAGAAGCACCGGAAGGTTCTTTGCCAAGTAGCCAGCAAACGCGTCCGCGCAGATCGAGGCAAGGTAGACTCGCACGCTGGGGTCGACGATGCGGTTGACGCGTCCGATCGGATGCGCCGTGAACCCCCGCAGCACGCGGGCGATTTCGGCTTGGACGCGCGCGTGCAGCTCGGGCATGCGCACGACCAGGCCGAGAAGGTCCGGCATAAGGGGGCCGAGCACCCCGCGGATCTTTCCGAACACGTTCCGCACGAACAGGACGCGGGCGTCCTGTTGGGTGTAGTAGCGCACGAAATCGTCCGCGAGGCGCGTGGACAGCCGTTCCACGCCGTCGGCGAGCGCATTCTCGGCCACCGGATTGCCATTGACCAGGTCATTGGGCGAGGGGTAGTCGACGAGACAGTGCCGGTCGATCGCCTCGCGGATGTTCCGCTCGATCATTTCGCGGACGTCCGGAGCCGAGAGCCGGGCGATGATTCGCTCAGGCGACATCAGTTCGGTGCTGATGACGTCTTGAATCGCCTTGCCGAGTACGAGCTTCTTCCGGTAGATCGTCCGGAATATCCAGCGAATCGCCAAGTCGTTCGTACCTGCGCCGACCGCGAAGCCGACGGCGCCCTGAATCAGTGCCTGGGCGAGGAACGTCATTTTTCCGGTTCGGCGGCGGGGGCGGCCTGTTCGGCCGTGGCTTCGGCGAAGCCCAGGGCCGTGGCGGCCTGGAGAAGCTGCGGGTCGTCCGTTGCGATCGAGCAGGTGATGCCGTGGGCCGACTGGAGCTCGAGGAGGGAGGCCAGGTGGATGCCCTGCAGCGTGCCGACCGCGACGGGGAACGTCTCGGCCGCGCGGCGGAGGATGGCGTCCGTCACTGGCACCTGCGTGACCGTCGAGACCACTTTCTCGATCCACGCGCCGAGACGCGCGCGCTGCGCGTCGTCGATTTTTCCGCTCAGGCGCAGGAGGTTCGCCGCGCGGAAACATTCGGCGCGCATCAGCGTGCTGGCGTAAGCCTTCTCCCATTTGCCCCAGAACGGACATTCTGGGCGCACGCCGAGCAGCTGACGAATCACGAAGGACGAATCAAGGTAGACGTTCATCGCGCTTTCCTTTCCTTGAGGAGGTCTGTCAGCGGATCGTTCGCGAAACCAAAGCCGCCGATTTCCAGCAGGGTCGCCGGCGATGCCGTGGGTTCACGCAGCGGAAGACGGTTCCCGCTCTCGTCTCGACCCAACAGGCGGGCGATAATCCGCTTGTGGCTCGTAATCAGCACCTCTTTCCCCTGGCGGGCCAAACCAAGGTAGTGGCAGAGCTGCTGCTTCAAAGTGGCCGTATTTACCTGTTCAATCATGTCCATATTATAGACCTTTTATGGTCACATTGCAAGGGGGTGATCAAAGTTTCTTGCTCTCGGCGATTTGCGTGTTTTAAGAAAGCCCTTGCGCGTGTGCGGGAAAATTTGGTATGATGATTTCGTGCGAATCTCTCAATATGTGGACGTTCGGCGGGCTTCAAGGGGCCGTGTGGCCTTTCCCGAGGACGACATGGGCGAGAGGTAGGACAGGTGGATCATATGAAAAAGAACAGTCTGTGTTGCATTTTGGTGACATTGGCGGCGCTCACATCGGGTGCGCTGACGGTGGAGAAGTTCCACCGTACCAGCGCCACGGCATGCGACGTGACGCTCTCCTACTCGGCGGCGAACGCCGACCGCGCCGTGCTCCGCCCGCCGCGCTCTCGGCGGCGTACATGCGCTTCTTCCTCGTGCCGGACAACCAGCAGCTCGACTACATCGAGACGGACGGTACGCAGTACATCCAGACCGACTACTATCCCGGTCCGGCCGACACGGCGATCACCGTCGACTTCCAGCCGAAAAGCGTCTCGCCCTACCAGCAGCGCGTGTTCGGCACGGCGACCGGATTTGGTCTCACCGTCCACGCCTACATCAACGGCAGCGGTCTCTGGTCGTGGAGCTACAGCAACGCCGGCAACTGGACGACGAGCGGCATCAACGTCGAGTTGAAACGCACGCAGATTCTGCTGGATGGCTACACCGACAAGTACACGCTTACGATCGACGGCGTGCAGAAGAAGACGATGACCATCTCCGGCTCCGTCACGGCCGCCAATCGCACGGGCACGGCCACCACGCCGCTCAACATCGCCGCATCGGCTCCGAACGTCGACCAGCGCCTCAACGCGAAGTACTATTCGTTCACCATCTCGCACAACGGCACGCTGGCGCACGACTTCAGGCCGTACGTGAATCACGGCGTCGTGGGCATGCGCGACGCGGTGACGGGCAAGTTCTTCCCGCGCACCGCCGGAAACATGCTCCTCGGCGCGCCGCCTTCGGGAACCGTGGCGAGCGAGACGTCCGCCGCCGTCGCGGCCGCCCCCGTCGCGGTGACGTCCTGCTACCGTTCGGACGTGGACGTCGGCACGATCGACGTCTCCTTCGCCCCGTCGTCCTCCGCGCGCGAGGTGTGGTACGTCTGGGACGAGACGGACAAGGGCACGACGTTCGCCGCGTGGGCGCGCAACGAGCGCATCGGCACGCTCGCCGCCAACGCGACGTACGGGCGCTACCATCTGCCGCCCAGCGCGAAGGGATTCTCGAAAGGCCGGATCTTCGTGCTGCCGTCCGGCGGCTCCTACGACTGCGCCTACATCCGGGGCGACGGACGCCACTGCATCGACACGGGCATCCTCGCCGGCACGAACGTGTGCATCTCGGCGGACTTCCGCCTGCTCGCGCTGGACGTGCAGCAGCGCGCGTTCGGCGTGGACAACAGCCTCTTCACGCTGGCCGCCTACATCAACGGCAGCGGCCTCTGGGCCTGGTCCGCGATGGACGACACGGGCAACTGGACGGGCACGACGCTCAAGCCGTCGTTGGACCACCGCACGCAGGTCACGCTCGACTGTCCGAACGACCGCTACACCGTCAGCCACGACGGACAGCAGGTCCTTTCGGTGGCGCTTTCGTCGGATACCCGAGTCGCGACGAACTGCACGAAGATCGGCAACGTGACGCTCGGAATCCTGGCCTCCAAGGCGAAGAACGGGCTTTTTTACAACTTCGCCTACGCCGAGCTGTACGGCGCGTCCGTCCAGACGAACGGCATCGCGGCGCGCACGTACTCGCCCTGCGTCGTGAACGGCGAGGCGCGGATGCGCGACGCCGTGACCGGCGCGACGTTCGGTAACGGCGTCACGAACTACGTCTCGCAGTTCATCCCCGGCGGACGCCTCGACGCGCCGACGGCGCTTGCCGTCCGTGATGGCGGACGCGGCGTTCTGGATCCACGACTTCAGCGGCGACCTCAACGGGAACGGCCTCGTGGACGACGCCCTGAGCGAGGGACGCGACTTCCTCGGACGGACGGATATCAAGGTCAAGGCCTACAGCCACGCCGACCACAAGCCGGTGTTCACGAACGAGCTCGTGCGCATGCCCGGACGCAACGCCGCGCGCCAGATGAACACGCTCTACTTCCCCCAGCCGATCGAGTACACGAACGAGGCGCAGACGGCCGGGCGCGCCTATCCATCCACCTATCAGATACAGAATGCGCTGACGGGCTTCGACGACCACTACACGCTGATCCTGCGCGTGCGTCCCGACTGGACGACGCCCTGTTACGGCTCGCAGTGGCTCGTCCAGTTCGCGCACGGAGCCGGTAAGGGCCTGATGTTCGGCTTCAACGGCACCGGCACCGCCCATTCGCGCAAGCTTACCGGCTACGTCGGCGGAACGGGCGTCGATTTCGGCAACATCCTCTGCACGAACGGCTGGTGCGACATCGCGATGATCGCCAACGGGCGCAAGCTCACGTGCATGCTCATGCGCGACTGGAGGCAGACGGGCGAGACGACGGGCGCGACGCAGGTCAAGACCATCACGATTCCGGTCCAGCGGGAGCTCACGCCCAACGGCGCGAATATTCTTCTCGGCGCGGAGGCGACGGCGACGGGCGCACGTCCCTATCCGATGGGCGCGAACGACAACTCCCTCAAGTGCTTCCGCGGGAGCATCGCGCAAGTCGCCGCGTGGCGGCGCTCGCTCTCCACCGAGGAGGTGTACCGCGCGCTCGGCTGGCCGAACACGGACCGCTGGCGCGTGGGCGTGCAGGACGGCCAGGCGGGTCCGGACTTCGAAGGCACGCGCCCGGCGGACGGCTTCGACGTGGACGGCACCGCATGGCCGCTCAAGGACGGCCTCGCCGCCCGGCAGTCCGTCACGTTCAAGTTCCCGCTGGAGAACCTCTACGAGACGGCCCTGCCGCAGTTCCTCCGCTGGAAGTCGGTCGAGGGGTCGGCGCAAGGACGCCTCCAGCTCGTCGTGAACGGCCGCACGCTGGAAACCCGGAACGCCTTGCCGGGGAAATGGAGCTACTTCTATGTGCCCACGAACGCGCTCCGGGCCGCGACGAACACGCTCACCGTCACGCGCACCGACGCGGGCGCGGGGGCGATCGTGCCGGACACGGTCGCGTTCGGCGGCGGCTGGCAGCTCGGCAAGCTCGACGGCGGCTATTCCGAGTACGGGCAGGAGTGGTCGACGGGGCGCGACTACTACGCGGCGAGCGGCAACCTGCGCGACCTGAGCCGCGTGTTGCAGACGGGGCGGTCCCCCTCCGTGACGAACCTGAACGTGCATTTCCACATGCCTGCCGAACTGGCGTCGGCCTGCCGCTGGCGCATCCACGGGGCGATCACGGGCGGCGTGTATCCGCCGACTAGCCTAGTGCCTGGCGGCAAGCTGCCGATGCGCGTGGACTTCAACGGCCGCAACGTGATCGTGCAGAGCGTGACGCGGGGCGACAAGTTCGCGTTCGAGGTGGAGCCCGAGGACATGCCGGCGGGCCTCAACCACATCGTCTTCATGAACGCCTCGCCGAACCTCGGCGACAACAAGGCGTACTACTTCGGCTTCGACGCGATCGTCCTCGAACCGATCCGCCCCACTGACGCCACCTTCCTCTTCGTCCGGTAACCGCATCGCGCGGGAACGCATCGTCACGACACAAGTCAGGAGCATCACATGAAACAAACGCGCAACTGGATTCTCGCGGCCGCAGCGACCGTGGCCTTCAGCCTGCCCGCCACCGAATGGTTCGTGGATCGCACGCGCTCCGACGACAGCGGCAACGGCACGTCCGTCGCCACCGCGAAGCGGACCATCCAGGCGGCGGTGAGCGCGGCGTCGGCCGGGGACGTGGTGACCGTCCTGCCGGGCGTCTACGACGAGGGCGGCAATACGTTCACCGCCAGCTCGGTGGTGTCGTCGAACCGCGTGTACATCCTGAAGAACCTTACGCTCCGCTCGCGCGACGGCGCGGCCGTCACGCACATCGTCGGCGCAAAGGATACCAACGTGGCGACGAACGCCTCTCCGTGGGGCATGGGGCCCGGCGCCATCCGCTGCATTGCGGTGGCGACTGGTGTCACAAACGTGAAGATCGAGGGCTTCACCATCCGCGACGGTGCGACGGCGTTCGGCAGCGACTCCGCCCCCGTGCGCGGTGCAGGCGTCCTCAACGTCCAGGCCCAGCCGGGCGTGACGGCCGCGGGCTACATCGTCGTGCGCGATTGCGTGATTCGCGACAACACGGGCACGCGCGGCGGCGGCATTTACGGCGTCACGGCGGTGAATTGCACGTTTACGGGAAACAGGGCTTCTAACTTCGGCGCGGCGGCGCGCGAGTGCTGTCTGGAAGGATGTGTCATCTACCGCAACAGCACGTTGGGGAGCGCCGGCGTCGGCGTGATGGCATACGGTTACTCCGCCGTGAACTGCACGTTTGCATACAACGACACGGTGAACGCATTTTCCAACATCGATGGTTCGTCGGCCAGATTCGCGAGCAACTGCGTCGCCGTGGCCAACGGCGGATGCGGCATTGAACAGAACATCTACACCTGCATCACAGACGTTACCGGAAAACCCAACGGCTGCCTCTACGTGAACGAGAGCACTTCCCGCTTGTTCGTGGCGCCGGCGGCGGGCGACTTCCGTCTTCGCGCCGAGGGTGCGGCGGTGACCCAGAATCCACTTGCCGACGGCTACTGCGGCGCCGTGCAGGAGACCGTCTCGTGCGAAGGGAGCGGCTATCTCTCGTTCAGCGCGGCCTCCGGCGGTACAATGTATGTGGACGGCGTGCCGATGCGATCGAGCACCTACGCCTACGCCGCACCTTGGCCACGCGCCTATGCCGTCACGTTCGCGCCGAACGCCGGCAAGGGACTCGTCTGCTACCAGTATGCGGGGTATTCCCGCTGGCCCACGGCGGACGAGGTCTATTACGTGCTGCCGCCCGCCTCGGGAAGCGCAACGGTCGTACCTGTTGTCGGCGATGCGCGGTACGTCTCGCCAAGCGGCGACGACACGGCCGCCGGTACGGCGGAGGCGCCTTGGCGGACGCTCCAGGGCGCGATGGACGGCCTCGTGCGAGACTCTGTCGCCAACGCGGTCGTGTATGCCCACCCCGGCCGCTACGACGAGGGCGGCGCCGTCGCGCACGGAACGTCCAACCGCGTGGTGTTCGCCGCGTCGAAGAACGTGCGCCTGAAGGCGCTCGAAGGCCCGTCGAATACCTTTATCGTCGGCGCGGAGGATCCCGCGCCGGCCGTGGCGAACGACTGCGGCCTCGGGCCGAACGCGGTACGGTGCGTGGCCTTCCTCTCCTCCAGCCACTCTGTCCAAGGGTTCACGCTCACGGGCGGACGTTCCTCGGTCAACGCGAACGGTTCGGACAGCAAGGCCGTGCGCGGCGGCGCGATGATGGCGCAGTCGACGTCCGACAACAGCACCTTCAGCTCCGCGCTGCTGGACTGCGTGGTGTCGAACTGCGCCGCGAGTCGCGGCGCCGTGTTCTTCGGCGGTTACGTCGAGCGCTGCCTGCTCGTGGAGAACCGGGTCGCGTCGGGCGGAAACGCCATCACGCGCACGGGCACCGCGCGGAGCTGCGTCCTCACGCGCAACTATTCGGGCAACGGGATTGTCGGACAGAACACGAAGGCGCGCAACTGCACGGTGGTGAGCAACTACTGCCCGACCGCGCAGCTTGTCTCGGTCGCCGATTGCGCGTCCAACACGGTGTTCGCCGCGAACGCGAAGGGCAACGACGCCGAACACTCCGCGGGCATTGGTTTCTGCGTCTTCGCAAAGGCGTCTTCCAACCCGCCGAACTGCGTGAAGGAGACGACGCTGTTCGCGGACTACCTCAACGGCGACTTCCGTCCCTACGCGGCATCCGCCGGGACGTACTTCGGCAATGCCGACGTCTTCGCGGACGGCGGATGCTTTGCCGATTTCAACGGGAAACCTTTTCCGATCGGACCGAACGGGCGGATCACGGCGGGTGCTGTGAGCGACCTCGTCCCCTCCGTGAAGGTCGTGTCGCCCGTTCCCGGCGGAACCGACGTCGAGGGGGTCGTGGCGGAGTTTCCCGTCACGGTCACGGCCACGCGTGCCGACCGCCAGCTGCTGGGCTATGAGGTGAACGGCGCGACGCAGACGGTGGCGGGTACGTCCGTGACGCTCACGGCGGACCAGGTGGCGGACTTCACGTCGTTCACCGTGAAGCCCATCTACAACACCGACTGGTGGGCGGACGCGGTTAACGGCAATGACGCCAATACGGGCTGGGACGCGGCGTCCGCGAAGAAGACGCTCGCCGGCGCGATGTCGCACGCCTGGGCGGGCGACACGGTTCACGCGCTGCCCGGCGTGTACGACACGGGCACTATGGTGCAGGACAATCCCTACCGCACGGCCGAGACGATCGCCTATACGGACGTGGTGATTCCGTCGCGCGTCGTGGTCCAGACGAACGTGACGCTTGTCGCGGAAGGGGCGGCGGACGAGACGGTGATCCAGGGCGAGCCGGATCCGGAGGCGGCAAATGAGTACGGCCTTGGACTCGGCGCCAAACGGTGCGTGTACCTGAACAACGGGTCAAAGGTGAGGGGATTCACGATTCGAGGCGGCCATACGGACATGCAGAACTCAATGGACGATATCAACTGGGGCGGTGGCGTGTTGGGGCGTTCCGCTACCGAGACGGAGGTGGCGGATTGCGTCATCACCAACTGCGCCTCCCATCGCGGCGCGGCGGGAGCCTGCGTCACGTTCAGGCGCTGCCGCATTGTTGGCAACCACGTGACCGGCAACTCCCCCGCAGGACGCCAAGTGGCGCTCTACGGATGCTACGTGGCCGGCAACCTTGCGCGGGACGGCGGTTTCTACAGCGGTCTCGTGCAGTATCACTACGATGTTGTCGGTTGTACCTTTGCAGCGGACAACGGACTTGGCACGATGGCAGGACGGACGGAGGATTGCCGCCTCACGGTGGGGCAGGTCAAGGGTTACAAGTTCTGGAACAACGTGGTGGCCATGCCATATAACCGCAGCGAGGCGCAGGTCCTGTCCAACGCCTACCACAACGTGTTCTTGGACGCGATGCGCTTCGACGTCCTGGAGGGCGCGGACAACGTCATCGCCAGCCAGGAGGAGATCGCCCTCGGTCCCGATGGCATGCCGCGTCACGGGTCGGTGGCGATCGACGCGAGCCGTTTCGAGTACGCGGTCACGAACCTGACGGGCGAGACGGGCCTGAACGGCGTGCGGCGCGGCCTGGGCGGCGGCGTGGACGCAGGCGCGTTCGAGTTCGACTGGCTGCCGCAATTCGCGCAGGATCTCGGACCGAAGAACCTCGTCGTGACGGAGGCGGACAACGCCGTCTTCGAGAATCACGACGGGCTGGTCGAGATTCCGTCCGGCAGTTTGGCACTCACCTGGACGCCTGCGCCGCGGCAGAACATGAACTGCCCGTGTTCCTTCCAGGTGAACGTGACCGGCACGGGCACGCTCACCGTCATGAAGGACGGCGAGGCGTTCGGCACGTACGCGCAGGGCGTCCATGACGTTCATTTCTCCGGTTCGGGCGCGATGGCGTTCACGTTCGCGTACGAGCCGGGCGCGAACGACGAAGGCGGGGCGGTGCTCTCCGGCTTCTTCGCCAGCATCGGCACGACGATCTTCTTGCGGTGAGAGTGGTGGGATGAGAAGTGTTGCGCTTGGGCGCATAAGGGCGAAATGTGGTATAATACTCGTGTGACGAAAGTGTGTCAAAGACATGACTGAGAGACGTTTGAACAATTCGATTTTCCTGATGCATTTGGCGGCGAATGCATACAAGCGGCGGCACGGTCTCACGAACGACGAGTTCTTGGACCGTGACAGCCATTTTCACATTCTTCATTTCATTTCGGAATGCCCTGACGTGTTTGACTCGATGACTGAGCCTGAAATGGCCGACGAGGTAGACCAATATGTTGCACATTCTGTTTGAGCCATTGTATCACGGAACAATTATTCCCTTCAAGCGGATTGACGTCTCCCGGGGAAAGGGACGCCGGGACTTTGGCCGCGGCTTCTACATGGCCGTGTCCGCAGGCCAAGCCATAGGCATGATGCACAAGAAGTTCCGAGAGGCTTTGAGCCGGCGGCGGGATGCTCGGGCTTCCGATTTTCAAAAGACGCTTTATCGCATTCGGCTCAAGCCGGAAGTCGTCGACACGCTCAAAGTCAAGACCTTTGCCGCTGCCGACATGGAATGGCTTGACTTCATTCTCATGTGCCGTGCATCGGAGGGCGTTCCGCATGACTACGATCTCGTTGTCGGACCGACGGCCGATGACGATACAATGATGGCTTTGAAGTTCTACCGTGACGGGGCGTACGGCATGCCCGGTTCCGCCACGGCAAAAAGCCTATTGCTTCAGGTGTTGGAAACGGAAAATCTTGGAGTCCAGTGTCATGTCGGGAAGCAGTCGGTGGCGGATCGCGTCGTGGCGAGCATGGAGGAGGTCGACTGGAGGACGATGCCGTGACAGATCAGAAAATTCAGACTGCGATTGCGGCTTGTGCTGTAGGTCTCACGCGTCATATCATGGCAGTTGAGGGGCTCGCCCAGGATGACGCCTATCGAAAACTCTGTTCAACAGAGACCTTCAAGTTGCTTTCAAATCCAGATACAAGGCTTTTTCTAGAACCAAACGAATATCTTTGCATGTGTCTTGACATTGAACGAGAGCGTGGGGTCGATGCGTTGTACGCCACCATAAAACCCGAGGTGTAGCCATGGCCCGTGTGCCGCTGTTCCGCATTGCATTTTTCACGGTCGTCGCGTCGGTGGTCGCGGCACCCGCGCCGCAGCTGCGGGAGCGGCTCGCGTCGGGCGCATACGGCGCCTTCGACGAGATCATTTTCGCCACGCGCACGGTCAGCCAGGATCCGCACTGGTACGCGAACATCTCCTACTTCTGCAAGTCTACGAACGCGCCCGCCTACAGCACGGAAGGGCGGCTCCTCGCCTACAACCTCAAGACCGGCAAGTTCCGCGCGCTGCTCGTCAACCCGTCCGGCAGCGTGCGCGACCCGGCCGTGCACTACGACGGCAAGACGATCCTCTTCTCGTACCGTCCGGGCGGCACCGGCTCCTACCACCTCTACACGATCAACGCCGACGGCACGAACCTCCGCCAGCTCACGTTCGGCGAATACGACGACTTCGAGCCCACGTGGCTCCCCGACGGCGACATCGCCTTCGTCTCGACGCGCTGCCGGCGCTGGGTGAACTGCTGGATGACGCAGGTGGCCACGCTCTACCGTATGAAGCCCGACGGCTCCGGGATCCGCATGATCTCCGCGAACACCGAGCACGACAACACGCCCTGGGTGCTGCCCGACGGGCGCATCCTCTACATGCGCTGGGAGTACGTGGATCGCCGTCAGGTGACGTTCCACCACCTCTGGACGATGAACCCCGACGGCACGCAGCACCAGGTCTACCAGGGGAACACCTATCCCGGCAGCGTGTACATCGACGCGAAGCCCATCCCCGGCACGGAGGACGTGGTGCTCATCGACTCGCCGGGACACGGCCGCCGCGATCACGGCGGCATCGTGAGCGTCCTCTCCGTGAAGGGCGGCCCCGACGACCGGGCGAACGTCAAGGCCGTCGCGAAGGGGAACTTCTACGACCCGTGGGCGTTCGGGCGCGACCTCTTCATGTTCTCGGACGGGAAGGGCGTCCTGCTCTGCGACCGCGCGGGGAAGAGGGAGACGCTGTTCAAGCTGCCGCCCGAGTTCGGCGGCGCCACGCCGGGCGTGATGCTCTACGAGCCGCGTCCGCTCCAGCCGCATGCGCGCGAGCGCGTCCTCGCCGACCGCACGGACCTCTCGCAGAAGACGGGCGAATTCTACCTGGAGAACGTGCTCGAGAGCCGCAGCATGCAGGGCGTGAAGCCCGGCACGGTGAAGCGGCTGATGGTGTTCGAGGTGCTGCCCAAGCCCGTCAACTTCTCCGGCGGCATGGAGCCGCTCACGTACGGCGGGTCGTTCGCCCTGCCGCGCCTGCTCGGCTGGGTGCCCGTGGAGCCGGACGGCAGCGCCTACTTCACGGCTCCCGCGCTGCGGGCGCTCTTTTTCGTGGCCGTGGACGCCGAGGGGCGCGCCGTGAAACGCATGCAGAGCTTCACGCAGGTGATGCCGGGCGAGCGCCAGGGGTGCGTGGGCTGCCACGAGCGCAAGACGGCGAACACGGTGCGGCGGACGAAGTCCGTCTCGCAGGCGCTGTCGCGCAAGCCGAGCGAGATCGACCCCGCGGGACGGCTCTTCGACGTGGCGGACTTCCCGCGCGACGTCCAGCCGGTCCTCGACCGCGCGTGCGTGAAGTGCCACAACCCGGACGTGCGGAAGGGCGGACTTGACCTCTGCGGCGACCATGGGCCGATGTACTCGATGGGCTACCTCGGACTGCTCCTGTGGGGCCAGGTCCTGGACGGGCGGAACCTCGCCGACAGCGACTGGCCGCCGTACGCGCGCGGGAGCGGGGGGAGTCCGCTCATGAAGAAAATCGACGGCTCGCACCACGGCGTGAAGGTGAGCGAGCGTGACCGCCGGATGATCATGCAATGGCTCGACGCCTCGGCGCCGTACGCGGGTACCTATGCGGCGCTCGGCTGCGGGTTCGTGGGCGGCACCAAGTCGCGCGAACCCTACAACCCCATGGCGGGCCGCGCGGTCAACGGTCCTGCGCAGAAAGCCGCGAAGAAGCGCTGCGCGGCGTGTCACGCAACGCCGGGGAACCTCGGCAACAGCGCCCCCATCCACTTCCACAACAAGGCCGATCCGCGAAACCGCCGCATGTGGAAGTTCGGGCGGCACTACATCTTCAACCTCACGCGTCCGGAGAAGTCGCTCTACCTGAAGGCGCCGCTTGCGAAGGAGGCGGGTGGACTCGGCCTCTGCACGAACGCGCTCGGGAAGGCCGTGTTCGCGAGCACAGACGATCCCGACTACAAGACCCTGCTCGCGCTCGTCGCCGACGCGAAGTCCGTCCTCGACGCCGACCCGCGCTTCGACATGCCGCAGTTCTGTCCCAACCCCGAATATCTCCGTGAGATGAAGCGCTACGGCATTCTGCCGATGGACGCCGATCCGCGGAAGTGCCCTGTCGATCCCTACGCCACCGACCGCCGCTACTGGTCCCTTGACTGGTCGGACTTGAAGTGAGCGAATGCGACAGAGGTGACAGAATGGCACATCGCAACGGACAAACGACACAATTGACACACGTTCGTTGCTTTTGTTTCGGCAAGATTACGAGGTACGCGCTTCGTCGCGGCCGGCAACTGCGCCTTGGCATGGATTCTGCTGGATTTGATGCCGGAAAAAGGAGACATAACAATGAACCCCGACAAATACACAACGAAAGTACGCGAGGCGATGGAGTGCGCTCGGAACGTGGCGCAACACCACGGCCAGCAGCAGAGCGACACCGAGCATGTCCTCTTTGCCCTTGTGAAGGACTCCCAGGGGTTGGTGCCGAATCTGTTCTCCAAAATCGGCGTGCAGCTGCCCACCCTTGAGGCGCAACTGGAGGAGGCGATCAACCGCAAGCCGAGGATCACAGGTTCGATTGAACCCGACAAGTACTACATTTCGCAGGAGCTGTCCAACGCCCTCATGAAGGCGGAGGACGCGGCCAAGGAGATGAAGGACGAGTACGTGAGCGTGGAGCACCTCGTCCTCGGCATCCTGCGCGGCGGCAAGAGCGACGCGGCCGAGCTCCTCAAGCGCGCGGGCGTGACGGAGAAGAACTTCCTTGCCGCGCTCCACGCCGTGCGTGGCAACCAGCGCGTGACCTCCGACAACCCGGAGAGCCAGTACGAGGCGCTGAAGAAGTACGGCACGGACCTCGTGGAGATCGCCCGCCAGGGCAAGCTCGACCCCGTGATCGGGCGCGACACGGAGATCCGCGACGTGATCCGCATCCTCTCGCGCAAGACGAAGAACAACCCCGTCCTCATCGGCGAGCCCGGCGTGGGCAAGACGGCCATCGTGGAGGGCCTCGCGCAGCGCATCGTGCGCGGCGACGTGCCGGAGGGCCTGAAGGACCGCACCGTGTTCTCGCTCGACATGACCGCCCTCATGGCCGGCGCGCAGTACCGCGGCCAGTTCGAGGAGCGCCTGAAGGCCGTGCTGAACGAGATCCGCTCGGCGAACGGGCGCATCATCCTCTTCATCGACGAGATCCACACGATCGTGGGGGCCGGCAAGACGGAGGGCTCCACCGACGCGGGCAACATGCTCAAGCCGATGCTCGCGCGCGGCGAGCTGCACTGCGTGGGTGCCACGACGCTCGAGGAGTACCGCAAGTACATGGAGAAGGACGCCGCGCTCGAGCGCCGGTTCCAGCCGGTGCAGGTGGACCCGCCGAGCGAGGAGGACTCCATCTCGATCCTGCGCGGACTGAAGGAGCGCTTCGAGAAGTACCACAACGTCCACATCCAGGACGCGGCGCTCGTCTCGAGCGTGGTGCTCTCAAGCCGTTACATCCAAGACCGCTTTCTGCCGGACAAGGCGATCGACCTCCTCGACGAGGCGTGCGCGTCGATCCGCACGGAGATGGACTCCCTGCCCGCCGAACTCGACGAGGCCACGCGCCATGTGCGCCGTCTGGAGATCGAGGAGATCGCCCTTGCAAAGGAAAAGGACGACGCCTCGAAGAAGCGTCTCGAGGAGCTGCGCAAGGAGCTGGCCGAGCTGAAGGCGAAGGCCGACGCCATGACGGCGCGCTGGAAGAACGAGAAGGCCGCGCTCGAGGAGGTGAAGCGCGTGCGCGCCGACCTCGACGCGGCGCGCCTCACGTACGAGAAGGCGCTTGCCGCCGGCGACAACGAGAAGGCCGCGCGTCTCAAATACGGCGACATCCCCGCGCTCGAGAAGCGCCTGCATGAGCACGAAGCCACGATCCACGCGAAGGGCGGCGACACGCTCCTCCGCGAGGAGGTGACGGCGGACGAGATCGCCGAGGTCGTGAGCCGCTGGAGCGGCGTGCCCGTGACGAAGCTCCTGGAGGGCGAGCGCGAGAAGCTGCTCAAGCTCGGCGAGGTGCTGCACGGGCGCGTGGTCGGCCAGGACGAGGCGGTGGAGGCCGTGGCGGACGCCGTGCTGCGCTCGCGCGCCGGGATCAAGAACCGCCAGCGTCCCGTGGGCGCGTTCCTCTTCCTCGGACCGACGGGCGTGGGCAAGACGGAGCTCGCGAAGGCGCTCGCGGCGGAGCTGTTCGACGACGAGGCGAACATGGTGCGCATCGACATGAGCGAATACATGGAGAAGCACACCGTCTCGCGCCTCGTGGGCGCGCCTCCCGGCTACATCGGCTATGACGAGGGCGGCCAGCTTACCGAGGCCGTGCGGCGGAAACCCTACTCCGTGGTGCTGCTCGACGAGATCGAGAAGGCGCACCCCGACGTGTTCAACATCCTCCTGCAAGTGTTGGACGACGGGCGCCTCACGGACTCGCACGGCCGCACGGTGAGCTTCAAGAACGCCGTCATCATCATGACCTCGAACGCCCCGCGTGAGGCGCTCAAGACGATCTTCCGTCCCGAGTTCCTCAACCGCCTCGACGAGATCCTCGAGTTCAAGTCCCTGACGCAGGAGCAGATCAAGTCCGTGGTGAAGCTCCAGCTGAAGGACTTCGAGCGGCGCCTGGCGGAGCAGGAGATCGGCTTCGAGATCGACGAGAAGGCCCTCGACCAGCTTGCGAAGGACGGCTACGACCCGGCCTACGGGGCGCGTCCGGTGAAGCGCGCCATCCAGCGCGGCATCGAGACGCCCGTCGCGCGTGCGATCATCGCCGGCAAGTACCCGCCGCAGTCCACGGTGAAGGTGACGGCGTCCAAGGGCCAGCTCGTACTGGCCTAAAAGCTCAAAGCCCAAAGCTAAAAGCCCAAACCTGGCCCTCCCACAAAAATGCGCGGGGGGCTAGATTTTTTCCGTCATTTCGTGTATAATACACGCTTGCAAACACCTTAATAGGAGACTGAATGAACAGACGAGATTTTCTGAAGGGCGGAGCCGTGGCCGGAATGGCCGCCGCCTGCTTGTCCGCGCGCGGCGAGGGCTGCTGCGGGAACGGCATGCCGAAGCTGACGCCGCCCGCCCAGCCGGCCCAGCTGAACCTCTGCCTCCAGTGGTGGCTCATTCCCACGAAGGACGACATCAACGCGAAGCTCGACTACCTTGAGTCGAACGATTTCCAGGCGGTGGAGATCACCTCCAAGCTCGAGTGGCTGCAGGAGCAGGGCCCGAAACTCGTCGATGCGCTCAAGGGGCGCAAGCTCTTCCTTACGACGGCCTGCGGACCGTCCCGGTTCGACTACGCCGACAAGGCGAAGAACGACGCCGAGGTCGAGAAGTTCATGCCGGTCCTCGAGATCCTCGGCCAGATGAAGAGCGTGGGCCTCATCATCTGCCCCGCGCGCGGCAAGCCCGAGGTGGGCCTCAAGGAGCTGCGCGAGGACTTCGTGACGAACACCGGCAAGCGCCTTGCCGAGAAGGCGGCCGCGTGCGGCACGTCCATCGTGCTGGAGCCCCTACGCCGTGGCGAGACGCCGTTCATGCGCCAGGTGGCCGACGCCGCCAAGATGGCGCAGGAGATCGGCAAGGGCTGCACGGTGATGGGCGACTTCTGGCACATGATGTGGGAGGAGCCGAGCTACTTCGCCGCGTTCGTCGCGGCCGGAAAGCTGCTCACGCACGTGCACATCGCCTCGCTCGGCAACCGCAAGGTGCCCGGCACGGACGGCGCGCTCGACAACTACGTGGACGGCTTCAAGGGGCTCAAGTTCATCGGCTACCGCGGCGCGGTGTCGATGGAGTGCGGATTCCCGGCCAAGGGCAAGGACGTCAAGGGGAAGCCGATCATGCCCAACGAGGCCGAGCGCCACGCGCTCATCCAGAACATGGTCAAGCTCCTGCGCCAGCAGTGGGCGGAGGCGTGAGGAAAGACCGATGAGGAAGGACGGAGGACGTAAGACAAAGGACAAAGGTTTGCTGTTCCAGCCTTTGTCTGACGTCCTTTGTCTTGTGTCCTAAAAAATTTGAAAACCAACAAGGAAAAACAATGAACAGAAGAGACTTCATCAAGACGGGCGCGGTGGCGGCGGTTGCAGCTGCGGCGCAGGGCGTGCACGCGCAGGGCGCGGGGCGCGAGATCAAGGTCGCGGTGGTCGGCTGCGGCGGACGCGGCACGGGCGGCGGCTACAAGGCCCTCAACGAGCAGGACACCTACCGCCAGGGCGCGCTCGGCAATCTGCTGCAGGCGGCGAAGATCCTCCGCGAAGAGGGCGTGAACGTGACCGTGAAGCCGGTCGCCTTCGCGGACTACTTCCTCGAGAAGGCGAAGGGCGCCGCGAAGAAGTTCGGCGTGGACGAGAAGTTCGCGTTCGGCGGCGCCAACGGCTACAAGCAGATCATGGCGATGCCCGAGGTGGACGTGGTGATCCTCACGACGCCCCTCAACTTCCGTCCGATTCACACGATGGCGGCCATCCAGGCCGGCAAGCACGTGTTCGCCGAGAAGGGCGTGGCCGTGGACGGTCCGGGCGTGCGCCTCATGATCGCAGCGTCGAAGCTCGCCGAGCAGAAGAAGCTCACAATCGTGTGCGGCACGCAGCGCCGCCACCAGAAGGGCTACCTGATGGTGAAGAAGGCCCTCGACGAGGGCAAGCTCGGCACGATCCTCGGCGGCGAGGTGTACTGGAACGGCCGCGTGCCGTGGGTGCGCGCGCGCCAGCCGGGCCAGACGAACAAGGACTACCTCTGCAACAACTGGCTCAACTTCGCCGAGCTCTCCGGCGACCACATCTGCGAGCAGCACGTCCACAACATTGACGTGGCGAACTGGTTCCTCGGCCGCTATCCGAAGACCGTCGTGGCCTTTGGCGCGCGTGCCCGCCGCGTGAGCGGCAACCAGTACGACTGCTTCAGCGGCGACTTCGACTACGGCGACGGCGTGCACATCCACTCCATGTGCCGCCAGGTCGAGGCCTGCGCGAGCAACGTGAGCGAGCTCTTCCGCACCGAGAAGGCTGTCCTCACCGGCACCACCGCGAAGACGCCCGACGGCAAGCGCATCGAGCTTGACGAAGCCAACTTCCGCGGCGAGAGCCCCTACGTGGTGGAGCACATTGACATGCTGAAGTCGATCCTCGGCTGCGGCCCCTACTACAACGAGGGCGAGGCGTGCGCAATCTCCACCGCGTGCGGCGTGATGATCCGCATCTCCGCCTACACCGGCCAGATGGTGGCGCTGAACCAGCTCCTCTCGAACGAGAAGAGCCCCTGGTACAACTTCGCCTGCACGCCCACGCCCGAGGACTTCGAGAAGGACGGCGACGTGGCGATGCCGACGTGCGGCGACAACGAGTGGGCGCTTCCCGGCAAGCCGTGGCGCGACCTGCCGAAGGACCTGCCGACGTCCGACAAGGCCACGCAGGACGCACCGCTGGGGTATCGCGTGTGAAATGACGAATGACGAATGAAATAGTTGAGAGTTGAGAAAGGAAGATGATTGAATCGGTTTGGCTGAAGGCGCGCGCCGAAGACGTGTGGCGCGTGGACGCGATCGACCCCGCGTTGTACCAGAAGTACAACGTGAAGCGCGGGCTTCGCAACACGGACGGCACGGGCGTGCTGGTGGGCTTGACGACCATCGGCAACGTCCACGGCTACGTCGTCTCGGAAGGGGAGAAGCAGGCCGTCCCCGGCCAGCTCTTCTACCGGGGCATCGACGTGGTCGACCTCGTCCGCGCCTGTGAACGCGAGAAGCGCTTCGGGTTCGAGGAATGCGCCTACCTGCTGCTCTTCGGCGAGCTGCCCACGGCGGTGCAGCTTGCGGAGTGGCAGGAGCTTCTGGCCGAGCACCGTCGTCTTCCCGACGGCTTCAAGGAGAAGGCGATCGTGCACGCGCCGGGCATGGACCTCATGAACTCCATCGCCCGCGCCGTGCTGACCGCCTACACCTACGACACCACGCCGGACCTCCTCGACATCGAGACGAACCTCCGCCAGGCCGTGGAGCTGATCGCGGGTTTCCCCACGATCGCCGCCTACGCCTACCAGGCCAAGGCCCACTACCACCTCGGGCGCGCGCTCATGATGCGCTACCCCGACCCCACGCACGGCACGGCGGAGAACATCCTCACCCTCATCCGCGAGAGCGGCAGCTACACGCAGCTCGAGGCCGAGACGCTCGACCTCGCGCTGATCCTCCACGCCGAGCACGGCGGCGGCAACAACTCGAGCTTCGTGACGCACGTCATCACCTCCTCGTTTTCGGACATGTACTCCACCGTCGCCGCCGCCACGCTCTCCCTCAAGGGAAGCCGCCACGGCGGCGCGAACCTCCGCACGATGCGCCAGATGGCCGAGATGAAGCGGAACATCCGCTCGTGGACCGATTCCGGCGAGGTTGCCGACTACCTCACGAAGATCGTGCGCCGCGAGGCGGGCGACGGCACGGGCCTCGTCTACGGCCTCGGCCACGCCGTCTACACGATCTCCGACCCGCGCGCCCAGCTCCTCAAGGAGAAGGCGAAGATGCTCGCCGAGGCGAACGACCGCATGGACGAGTTCGCGCTTTACGACGCGATCGAGACGCTCGGCCCCGGCATCATCCAGCAGGTTCACCCCGGCGCGCGCGACGTCTGCGCGAACGTGGACCTCTACAGCGGGTTCGTGTACGACATGCTCGGCATCCCGCAAGACCTCTACACGCCGCTCTTCGCGGTGGGCCGCGTCGTCGGCTGGTGCGCGCACCGCATGGAGGAGCTCGTGAACGGCGGCCCCATCATCCGTCCCGCCTACAAGCCCGTCTACAAGCGGGCGCGTCCCTACGAACCGTTGGAGGCGCGCGGGTGAGTGCTCCCGCCGAGGGCGGAACGCCACCGGGACGGGTCTTTTCCGTCACGGCGCTGACCCAGTCCATTCGCAAGAACTTGTTGTCAAACAACGAGAAACTCGCCGGCGTGTGGATCGAGGGCGAGGTGTCGGGCAACAAGATCTACGGCTCCGGGCACCGCTATTTCGCGTTGAAGGACGCAAACGCCACGATCTCCTGCGTGTTGTTCGCCTTCAACGTCGGCAACTGCGACGAGGGGTTCCTCGCCGCGCTCAAGCAGGGCGAGGCGGCCGTCAACGGCCTGAAGGTGCAGGCGCAGGGCGAACTCGACCTCAATATGGGGCGCGGACAGTACTCCTTCAAGGTGAAGCGTCTGCGCATTGCCGGACAGGGCGACAAGATGGCCGCGTTCAACGCGCTGAAGGCAAAGTTGGAGGCGGAGGGGCTCAACAAGCTCGACCACCCCAACCTCCGGCGCCCCCTGCCGTTCCTGCCGCACCGGATCGCCATCGTCACGTCGCTTTCCGGCGCCGTGATCCACGACATGTGCACGGTCCTCACGCGCCGTTTCCCCAACCTCGAGATCCGCCTCTTCCCCGTGAAGGTGCAGGGCGAGGGCGCGGCGGCGGAGATCGTGGGCGGAATCGAGTTCTTCAACACGAGCGCGTGGGTGCCAGACGTGCTGATCGTCGGGCGCGGCGGCGGGTCTGTGGAGGACCTCTGGCCGTTCAACGAGGCACCCGTCGTGTACGCCGTTGCGAGGTCGCGGATCCCCGTCATCAGCGCCGTCGGGCACGAGTCCGACACGACGCTGTGCGATTACGTGGCGGACTTCCGCGCCGGCACGCCGTCCATCGCCGCCGAGCGCGCCGTGCCCGTGAAGGCGGAGCTTGTGGCGCGCGTGTGCGATCTCGCGGCCCGGCTGGAGAAGGCCCCTCAGCAGGCGTACGAGGCGCTCGTGCAGCGCATTGACGACCTTTCCTTCCGCCTCGGCGCGCACTTGAAAGAGGTTTCGACCGCGTTCGAGAACCGGTTGCAGCGCATGGCCCTCCGGCTTGAGCCCGTGATTTCTGCCGTTTACCAACGCGCGGAAAGCCGTCTGAAGACGGCCGCGACCGGCCTGCGCCACCTCTCCCCGTACGGCGTGCTCGAGCGCGGCTATTCAATCACGCTCAACGCCGAGGGGCGCGTCGTGCGCGGCGTGGAAGGCCTTGCGCCGGGCGCGCGGCTCACCACGCGCCTCGCGGGCGGATCGGTGGATTCCGTTGTCGAGGCGGTCAGCCAGGAGGGAACGGCGGCATGAATCCGTTCGCATGGTTCGCTTCGCTTTTCAGGCGCGGCGCGGACGCGCCGCAGGGTCCGCTGCGCTTTGACGTGGCGGCGGCGAGCGACCGCGGACTCGTGCGGGCGGACAACCAGGACTCCTATTTGATGCGTCCCGGAGAATTCTTCCTCGCCGTCGCGGACGGCATGGGCGGCGGCGCGGACGGCGCGCTCGCGAGCGCGTGGATCTGCGAGGAGTTCACGAAGCTGCTGGAGTTGCCGCCCGTGTCCTTCCGCGAACGTCTGGCCAAGGCCGGTGCGGCGCTTGCGGCCGCCAACACGCGCATCCGCGCGTACATGAAGGAGCGCGGCATCAAGATGATGGGGTCCACGGCGGCGTTGCTGATGGCCGATCCGTTGCGCACGGCGCGGGGGGCGATCGCGCATGTGGGCGACAGCCGCATCTACCGTTGGCGGAAAGGGGTCGGCACGTTGCTCACGCGCGACCACACCGTGGGCGACGAACTCGGCCGCGCGCTTGTGAACGGTGCCCGCGCGGAGGACCTGAAGAGCCGGAAAAACCCGCTCTCGCACATCCTCACGCGCGCCGTCGGCACGGGATTCAGGGTGCGTCCGGACTGGCGGAAAGTCGATTTCCGCGCCGGCGACCGCTACCTGCTCTGCACGGACGGCGTGCACGACGTGCTGAGCACCGCGCAGGTCTCCAAGCTCCTCGGCCGCGCGAAGACGCCGGCCGACGCGGTGAAGGCGTTCGCGCGCGACGTGATCGCGGGCGGCGCGCCCGACAATTACACGCTCATTTGCGCATTCGTCTCAAACGGCTGACAGCCACCACTCCAAGAGGAACGATTATGGCAAAACTGACTGACATCTCGTGGGAGGATTTCAAGAACCTGCCCCTCGAGTCGAAGCGACCGTACCTCGAGAACGGCGTCCTCCCGAATACGCCGTACCACACGCTGTTCGCCCAGCAGTTCGACCGCGACCTGCTTGTGCGGCTCGCGGCCCTCGCGAACCGGATCCGCTTCATGGCGAAGAGCAAGGAGGGCGCTCTCTACCTGAAGTCGCTCCTGCCGCACAAGCGCGCGATGCTCTACTTCTCGCAGCCCAGCTCCCGCACGTTCCTGAGCCATCTCGCCGCCTGCCAGATCCTCGGCCTCACGACGGGCAGCGTGCGCGACGCGGCCACGTCAAGCGAGTTCAAGGGCGAGTCGCGCGAGGACTCCATCCGCACCTTCTCCAGCTACTTCGACATGATCATCATGCGCACGCCGGAGAAGGGCCTCGCGGAGCACATGGCGTGGGAGCTCTCGAACTCCTCGCGCCCGATCCCGATCATCAACGCGGGCTCCGGCAAGGACCAGCATCCCACGCAGGCCCTGCTCGACATCTACACGCTCCTCCGTTCCTTCGAGACGAAGGGCGGCCTGTGCGGCCGCACGGTCACGTTCTGCGGCGACCTCCTGCGCGGGCGCACCGTGCGCTCGCTCAGCTATCTCCTCACGGACTTCGACGACATCCGCCAGGTGTTCGTGGCGCCGCCGCAGCTGCAGGTGCCGGCGGACGTGCTCGCGATCCTCGACGAGAAGGGCGTCAAGTACGAGGTGTCGGACGACCTCCGCGCCGCCGTGAAGGTCTCCGACGCCGTCTACATGACGCGCATCCAGGACGAGTGGGACGAGTCGAAAGGCGAGAGCGCGCGGATCGACACGCACCTCTTCAAGTTCGGCGCGGAGGAGCTCGCGCTCCTGCCGAAGGACGGCGTGATCATGCATCCGCTGCCGCGCCGCGACGAGATCGCCACGTGCTGCGACCACGATCCGCGCGCGATGTACTGGCGCCAGATGCGCAACGGCATGTGGGTGCGGTCCGCGCTGATCGCGATGACCTTCGGGTTCGAAAAGCAGATCATGTGCTTTGGAGCGTGAGATGCCGAAGGCATGCGAGATGCGCGCCGTCGCGTGGCGCCGGATGAAGGAAGGCGGCTTTTGGCCCGTACTGGCCGGCTTCGCGCTGGTCTTCCTGCTGGGGGCGCTTGCCGAAACGGCGATCCGCCGATTCGGCATATGGCAGGGCTGGATCTGGAACATGCCGCTTCTCGACTTCCTTGACCAGATGGGCGTCGCGTACGAACCCGAAATGGAGCAGCTCCTGGCCACGGCGACCATTCCGTACGTGGAACCCGGCTACCGGCTCGCCGCCGCCGTCGCGCACGCGATGTGGGAAGGCGTTCTCGCATTCGGCGGCGCCGTCCTCGCCATTGCCGTCATGCGCGGCGGCGCAACGGCCTTCCAGGCGTTTTCCGGATTCCGTTGGCCGATCCGCACGGCGGCGCTGGGACTCCTGCGCGCGCTGTTGGTTTTCCTGTGGTCGCTCCTGTTCCTCGTTCCGGGAATCTGCGCGTCCTACTCCTACCGAATGGCTTTTCTCCTGCTCGCGGACCATCCCGACTGGTCGCCGTGGCGGGCGATTCAGGAGTCGAAGCGGCTGATGCGCGGCCACCGCTGGCGGCTCGCCTGCCTCGACGCCTCCTTCATCGGATGGTTCCTGCTCGTGGTCGTGACGTTCGGCTTTGCGGGCCTGTTCGTCACGCCCTATTTTGCGACGGCGAACGCCGCGTTCTACGAGGACCTGCTCGACCGGACCGGCAACTAGAGCTCGATCTCGGCCGTGATGGGGAAGTGGTCCGAGTGGTAGAGCTGCGTGCCGGGACGCGGATCCGCGTGCGTGGCGTAGCTGTTCACCTTCACGCCGGGGGACACGTAGATGTAGTCGATGCGCGCGCCGCAGTCCTCCCACACGTACCCGCCGTTCGTCTTCTTGTCGGCATCGGGCGAACCCTTGCGCGCGTTGCGGACGTTCGGCGGCAGCTTCATCGCGTCGACGGCAGCGTACTCGCTGTCGCGCCACTTCCAGCCGGAGAACGTGCGCCACGGACCCGTGACCTTCGACTTCGGCGCGCAGTACAGCGCGTTCTTCAGGATCTTCGAGACGGCCTGCGCCGGCTCCTCCGTCTCGCGGCAGTTGTGGTCGCCGGTGAAAACGATGGGCGTGCCGGCCGGCGCGAATTCCTTCATGCGCTTGATGATGAGCAGCATGCCCTCCTTGCGCGCAAGGGCCGACACGTGGTCCGTGTGCGTGTTCGCGAAGCAGAACTGCTTGCCGGTGCGGCGGTCCTTGAGGAGAGCCCAGCTGCAGACGCGCGGGCAGGCCGCGCCCCAGCCCTTGAGCCCGGGCACGTCGGGCGTTTCGGAAAGCCAGAACGTGCCGCCCTTGACGCACTCGAAGCGGTTCGTGCGGAAGTAGATCGACGACGCCTCGTCGCTCTTGCGGTCCGCGCCGCGGTGCTCGCCGTACTTCGCGTAGTCGGGGAAGTTCCTGTCGAGGAACTCGGCCTGGTCGGGCTTGACCTCCTGCAGGCCGAACGCGTCGAGGTCGAGGCTGCGGAGGTGGGCGACAAGGTCGTTCTTGCGGTTCGCCCAGGCGTTGGGCGTGCCCTTGTCGCCGGTCGAGAGGCGGATGTTGTAGGAGCCCACGCGCAACGGCACGGAGGTCTGGGAAGAAGTCGCGCAACCGATCTGCAGAAGGGCGACGGCGAGGGCGACGGACAGGACGAGTTTTTTCATTTTGCTTTCCTTGTGGTTGACCGGGGAAGTATATCACAATTCTTCGCCGCTTCCAATGGGGGAAAATTTGGTATAATCTTCGGCATGGGAAAGAAGCGGAGAAATCGCATGAGAAACAAGATCGCCCTTTTGGCGCTGGTCGCCGGCTTGACATCGGGCGCGGTCGCGGAACGCGCGGCCGTCGTGTACAGCGACTGGTCGAAGAATTCGTTCGCCACCGAGTACGACAAGCACCTGAAGGCACTTGGATGGGCATTCGACAAGTACCAGAACACGCGCCTCCCCGAACTGACCGAAAAGCTCGGCGCGTACCAGTTCGTCATCGCCGCCTCGGTCGCCAACTATACGCAGACGGTGAAGATGGGACCGTACGCGGCCGCATGGCGGAAGTGGCTTGCCGAAGGTGGCGCGCTGATCATCACGGACGCGAACTACGGTTCCGTGCTGGGAACCTGGGTGGGGGCGTTCGGGCCCGAGTTCGCGTGCGGATGCGCCTCGTGTTCCGCGCATACGAAGCCCTCGGACGGGACGCGCGTGCTGACCGTCCATCCCGACCCGCTTGCGGACTGTCCGAAGCCGCTCGGGAGCCTTGTCCGCGACAACTACCACCAGTGGACGCATCTGACGAAGCTCGACGCGGCGTGGCACAAGCCGGTCACCTGCGTGGACGGCGCGCCGATTCTCGCTTACCGCAGATGGGGAAAAGGTTTGGTGGTGCTGACGAGCGCGGCGTCGCTGAAGAACAGTCCGATCGCACGGGCACTTTTGGAGAACGTGGCGGAACACCGCAAGTTGCGCGAGAAGGGCGTGGAGATCGTCTCGTTCGAACCGAACCTCGACGGCGGAGGTCCCGGCAGACGCATGGTGCGGGTTCGAATGAAAGTCGAACCCGGGCGCGTGCGTGAACTGTCGGCGACGCTGTCCGCGCGCAATGCGTCTTGGAAGGGGGCCTCGGCGACGGCGCGTGAGACGACGTCCGTTTCCGTGCCCGCGAGCGGGGAGGTGACGTTGGAGGTTGCGTGTGCGGTCGTGCGGAGCGGCAAGGTGGAGTCGCAGCTGGAGCTGCGGGCGGACGGTGGGGTGCTGCTTTCCTGCGATTGGGATGAGACGACGCCGCGCGCGGTGGGGCTGAGGCTGAAGCGCAAGCATTTGTATCCGGGGAATGCGTTGGTGGCGAAGATGGCGTTTGCCGAACCTGGCCGCGCAGGAGCGCGGCCCTCGCTGGAAGGGGCGGCGTGGCAGATTGACGGCGGTGATTGGCAGATGCGCGCGGTGAAGGATGGCGACTGGACGATTCCGGTGGATGGACTTGCTGCCGGCAAACACGTGTTCCGCGTGAAGCTCTGCTACAAGCCCGGGTTCCTCGAGTCGCTGATCGCGGCCGAGCGCAACCTGTTCGACTGGGGCGAGGGTGAGGAGGTTCATTTTTTCATGCATCCCGAGCCGAAGTACCGGATGCGCGACGACCACGTGCTGCTGGAGAACGGCAAGCCGTTCTTCCCATTCGGCTTTTACAACGTTTCTTGGAGGATCCCTGCCGAGGAGCGTCTCGCGATGGCGCGGGACGTGGCGAAGTGGGGCTACAATGCCGTCCACGTGGGCATGCGCGGCGACGAGTACGACGGCGACGGGTACGGCGCGTTCCTCGACGAGTGCGCGAAACTCGGCATCCGCGTGATCACCGAGTTTGACATAGGCAGGGCCGAATCGGTTGTCCGCAAGTATCGCGGGAAGGCCGCCGTGATGGGGTGGAATCCCGGCGACGAGCCGGCGCCGAAGGGGATTACGCCGCAGGAGATGTTCCGCCGCTACGACACCTTCAAGCAGATCGACCCCGACCACATCGCCTACACGGTGATCTGCGTGCCGAGCCAGTACGCCAACTACGCGGCGGGCACGGACGTACTCGCGCCCGATCCGTACCCGGTGCCACGCCGTCCGGTTGACGACGTGTACCGTCGGTTCAAGGAGGCGAAGGCGGCGGCCAACAAGGTGGATACCGCGTTGTGGGCCGTGGGGCAGGCGTTTGGCGGACAGAAGTACGACAAAAAAGGTTCGTGGCCGCGGTGGCCCGATGCGCGCGAGTTCCGCGGAATGAGCTACCTTGCCTTGATGGCCGGCGCGAAGGGAATCATCTACTACACCTACTATGACGGCTCCTTCGACATCCGCCAGGCGCCGGACCTGCTGGAGGCGGTGAAGGCGTTTCCTGCCGAGATGCGCGACATGGTGCCGTTCGTGCTGGACGGGAAGGGCGAGTTGCTGGCGGAGGACGCCGACGGTGTCTACGCGATGGTCTGGACGCTCGGCTCGGAACGTCGTCTCGTGGCGGTCAACGCGCGTGACAAGGCGGCGACGGTTTCGCTTCCGTTCGCAGGTACGCGCGTGCTGCACGGCACGCCGGACGGACTGAAGCTGTCCGAAGGGAACGTTTCCTTCACGCTGGCACCGCTTGAACGCGTCGTGTTGGCGCGGGAGGTCGTTGTGGATGCATCCGTTCGTTGAGGGTATGATGATGATGAGAAAATCGAAACTGATTCTGATGTCCGCGATGGTTGCGGCGGGCGGGGCGTTATACGCCGCCGATGCCGGGTGCGATCCCACGAAGCTCGAGTTCAAGCTGCTCGCGACGCGGCGGTTCATGCTCGACAACGAGGTGATGCTCTCCGAGTTCGTACCGGGCGAATCGGCCCGCCCGAGCCTCCAGAACCCGCTTATGCCCTACTGTGCGGCCCCGCTCCCGAAGCTCGCCTACGGGAAGGGCGCGGTGACGCTCTCCGCGCCCGCCGGCGCGGCGGCGGAGGGCGTGCTCTTCGTGGGCGCGTTCCATCCGGGTGTCCATTTCTCGGCGGACGTGCAATCGCTCTCCGAAGGTTCCGCCGCCGTGCTGTGCATTGCGCCGTACGACGGCTCGTTCCGCGCGTGCGTGCGCGCCGAGCCGGGGAAACCCGTCGCGTTCGAGCAGTCCTTCGAGGGGAAGAAGCTGGATGCGAAGCTGGACAATCCGCAAATCGTACCTGCGCCGCCGTTCCGTCTCTCGGCGGTCGTGGCGGGGCCGACGATCCTCATCGCGGTGCGCAAGGACGGCGACGTGCGCTACCTCGGATCCGTCGCGCTCGTGGAGGATCCCGACATCCGGCGGCGCGATTTCGCGGGCTGGCTCAAGTGCGCGGCGGGCGCGTCCCTGCCGCCCGGCGGTACGGCGTCGCTCACGCGCGCGGCGGTCACGCTCACGGCGGGCGTGGGGCAGGCCGACTTCCGCATCGTCACCGACGGACCCAGCTGCCGCCCGTACATGGAAAACGGGCGCATCTTCTGCACTTTTTCCGCGCGCGCCGGCCTGAAGTACACGAAGTCCGTGGCGAGCTTCAATCCGTCCGTCTTCGACTTCCGCATGGAGGGCATCCTCCTCACGAGCTACGGCGACGACGATCCGCTGCTGCGCAACGACGGCGTCGGCCACGTGTTCCGCGACTCGGATGGCATCTGGAAGGCGATCGCCGTCGGCTGGTCCACGACGAAGCACGACCTCAGCCCTGGTTCGCGGAAGGGGAGTGGCCTCGTCGCCTGCGAGTCGCGCGTGAACCCGCTGCACGGCATCCACGTGCTGCGGGCGAAGCCGCTCGTGGTCGGCGACGGCCTCAAGAGCGAGGATCCCTACACCACCTTCGATCCGACCACGAACAAATGGCGTCTCGCGACGTCCTCCTTCACCGGCAAGGGGCTGCGCGCGTGCCTGTGGGAGTCCGACCGCTGGGACGGACCCTACGCGCAGATTGCGGGTCCCGTCCCATTCGACTCCACCGGCTGCGAGATCATGGATTTCGGCGGGCGCACGTACGTGATGACGGCGAACGCGAAGCGCAAGAGACCCGTCTACGAGTATCCGTCGCTGCAGTACGTGGGCGAGCTGCGCCTCGACTTCGAGCCTTACAACGAAGAGTGCTCCAACGGCCGCATCTTCACGGCCTTTGCGGAGATGCCGGAGGGATATCCGTACAGGTACATCCTGCTCACGATGGACCGACAGAACTTCCCGGGCATGCCGAAGCCGAATTGGACGTACGGCGCGATGTACCTCTACGGTGCCAATCCGTGAAGCGCCAAGACGGGGGATTCAATCCCTCATCCTGAGATGGTCGAGGTCCCGCGCGAATTGACCGACGGGCGCATCCTTTGGTATACTTATCGCCGAGGAGACCGTTCCATGCAATTGAAAATAAATAAATTCATCGGTGCCGCGGCACTACTACTCTCCATGGCGGCGTTGACCGCCGACGCCTGCACGGCCATCGTCGTCGGGAAGAAGGCGAGCGCGACGGGGCATGTGCTCATCGGGCACAACGAGGACGGCACCGGCATGTTCATGCGCCACGCGATGCTGCCGCCGGGTGACGGTAAGGCGGCCGTGTTCTGGTCGGAGGCCAAGAAGTATGAGGGCGGCGATCAGGTGGGGGCGTGCGTCTACAGCGAGCGCGGCGTGTTCGTGGTCTCGAACAACGGCGGCGTCATGCAGGAGTGGGACGGGGAGACCTTTTCGCTGCCGGACGAAGGGTCGTATTCGGCGCTCTCCGGGAAGGGGATCGGCTACGACCTGCGTTTCCGGGCGGTTGAGCGCGCGCATACGGCGCGGGAGTGCATCGAGATCATGATCGCCCTCGTCAAGGAGCACGGCTACAACCAGTATTCGCGGAATTTTCTCGTGGCGGACGCGGAGGAGTCCTGGATCCTCGAAGTCCTGAAAGGACGCCGCTACGTGGCGCGGCGCGTACCTGACGATGAGGTCGTCGTGTACCCCAACTGCCTCGTCTTCAACAAGCTTCACCCGGACGACCTCGCATCGGAGAACATCAAGGCAAAAGGACCGGACTTCGACATCATCGGCTTCTACCAGGGGCCGCGGACGTGGAAATCGCCGTACAACCTCTACCGGTGGAAGGAAATGTACAGGATCGCCGCCGGTGTCGAACTGGAACCCGGTGCGGAGTATCCGTTCTCGGTCCGGCCGGCGCATCCAATTTCCGCCGACGACATCAAGCGGGGCCTGCGCACGCACTACGAGGGGCGTCCCTACGAGGTCAAGGCGCGGCATCCCTCGAAGAATCCCAAGATCATTGAGCCGATCTGCCGCAACACGACCGTCCAGTCGCTGGTGTGCGAGATGAGCCCGAATCCGAAGGAAACGACGATGCACCTGACCGTCGGCCGTCCCTGCGAGGTGAAATACGGCGTCTATCGTCCGTTCGGCGGCGTTCTGCCCGCCGACACCGCGTTCGGCGAGAAGGCCGTCGCGCGCCTCGTGAACCACGAACTGCCGCCAGCCGAGGGGCGAGCGGCCGCGCCGCTGGATGTCTCGCTCGCCCTGAACGGCGACGTGCGGCTGGGGCCCGACGGACCGAAACTCTCCATGACCCTCCACCGCGAGGGTTGGAACGGCACGGCTTCCGGCGTGAAGGGGGACTGGACCTTTCCCGATCCGAAGACCGGCACCGCGACGTTCGACCTCGCGGACGGCAAGACTGTCTGCGCGTCGGCGCGCGCGACGCTCGTCGCCACCGCCGACCGCCGCGCCGTGCTCTCCGCCACCGTCGAGTCGCTGCTTGACCAGACCCCCGAGTCGCTCGTCCTCTCGCTCTCGCTGAAGTCCGATGTTGCCGCCGGACGCGCCTGGTCCGACGGCTCCGGCAAGTCCGGCACGTTCCCGAAGGAGTTCAGCGACAAGAGGATGTGCGTCTACTCCGGCACTACCACGTCCTTCACGTTCGAGAACCCCGCCACCGGACGCCCCGTCACGCTCACCTTCCCCGAAAAGGCGAACCTGATGCTGCAGGATGACCGGAAGTGGGTGCCGACGTTCACCCTACGCATCTCCCCGCGCGGGCGGCGCGCGTTCCCGAAGGGCGACGTGCGCACGTTTCTCTGCTTCATCTCCTCGCCCGATGGCGTGGACGTCTCCATTGACCAGCCCGTCGTCGTCGCGCGCGGGCCGGAATGGATCCCTCTCGACTACCGCAAGAACATCGAGGCGGGCAGCGCCCTCGACTTCTCCGGCATGGGCCTTCAGGACGCCCCCGCCGGCAAGTACGGCTGGCTGCGCAACGCCGACGGCCACTTCGAGTTCGAGAAACGCCCCGGCGTCCATCAGCGGTTCTACGGCGTGAACCTTTGTTTTTCTGCGAGTTTCCCTGATCAGGCGCTCGCCGACGAACTCGTGACGCGTCTCGTGCGCCTCGGCTACAACACCGTGCGCATCCACCACTACGAGAACTGGGACGGCGTGATCAAGGGGTCGAAGGACCGCCTCACGTTCAACGAGGAATGGACGAAGCGCCTCGACTACCTGCTCTACCGCGCGATGGAGAAGGGCATCTACGTGACGACCGACCTCTTCACGTCGCGTCCCGTGATGTGGCGCGACGTCGGCATCGACCGCGACGGGCAGGTCCCGCAGCAGGTGTACAAGAACCTCATCGGCGTCCACGCGCCCGCGTTCGAGAACTGGAAGACGTTCTCCCGTAACCTGCTCACGCACGTGAACCCGTACACGGGCCGCGCGTACAAGGACGAGCCGGGGCTGCCGCTCATCTCCCTTATCAACGAAGGCCACCTCACGTGGTGCTGGGACGCGATCAAGAGCGAGGCGCCGATGAAGGCCGCGTGGAAGAAGTGGCTCGACGCGAAGCGCGCCGCTGACCCCGCGTTCGCGAAAGGTGTTTCCGACGACGCCGAGAAGGTCCCCGCCTGGAACAGCGCCGCGCTCATCGCCTTCATGGCGGACGTGGAGGGCGATCTCTCGCGGCGCCAGCGCGCGTTCCTGCGTTCGCTCGGCGTGAAGGCGCTGCTCACGAGCCAGAACTGCGGCGGACACTACACGCCGCTCATGGCGATGCGCGAGGAGCGCTACGACTACGTGGACGACCACTTCTACGTGGACCATCCGCAGTTCCTCATGCGTCCGTGGAGCCTGCCGTCCAAGTGCCCGAACGCGAACCCCGTGTTCTCCACGAGCCTGCCGCCCGTCGCGTGCGCCTACACGCGCATGCCCTCCAAGCCGTTCTGCATCACGGAGTGGAACTTCTCAGGCCCCGGGATGTTCCGCGGCGTGGGCGGCATCATGACCGGCGCGATGGGCGCGCTCCAGGACTGGGACGGACTCTGGCGCTTCGCCTACTCGCACAACGAGGACGGCCTCCGCGACCGGAAGGGCTTCCCGGGTTACTTTGACGTGGCGGGCGACCCGCTCGGACAGGCCTCCGACCGCGCGAGCGTGTGCCTCTTCCTGCGCGGCGACATGGCGCCGCTCGCGGACAAGCTGGCCCTCGCCGTGACGCCCGACACGTTCATGCCCGCAGACGGACGTCCGACGGGCGTGGTGCCGAAGTGGCGCGACGCCGCCTGGCAGACGCAGGTGGCGACCGCCGTCGCGCCCGCGCCCGCCGGCGTGAAGACGTTCAACCTCGGCAAGGAGCTTGCGAAGGAGGCGGCCCCCGTTTCGCTCGCGGCGAATCCCGCCATCGCCTTCGACCGCACGGTCGGCAGCTTCGGCATCATCACGCCGCGCACGGCCGGCGGCTTCACGCCCAAGGGGTCGCTCCGCGCAGGCTCCGTCGCGTTCGACGTGGGCGACGTGGCGGCCACGGTGTGGGCGAGCTCGCTCGACGGCAAGCCGATCGCGCAGTCGTCGCGCATCCTCGTGACGCACCTCACGGACGTACAGGCGGACGGCAACGTCTACGCCGACCGCGACAAGCGGATCCTCCTGAAGTGGGGCACCTACCCGCCCGTCGTGCGCGCGGGCCAGGCGAAGGTGTCGCTGGCGCTCAACGCTCCCGCGTCCTACGCGGTGTGGGCTCTCGACACGACGGGTCGCCGCCTGGCGAAGGTTCCCGCCGCCGTTACGGACGGGCGTCTCGTCTTCACCGCAGATGTCAAAGGCTCCGCCGGCGCGCAGATGCTCTACGAGATTGCCCGCTAGACACGTCTGCCGTGAGGATGGTATACTATGCCGCACATGAACAAACCACGAGGAACGAAAATGAAGATGAAAATCATGCTGGCGATCTGCGCGGCCGTCGCAGTCGTCCAGGCGGGCGAACGCGAGGACGGCCTCTACATCTCGCACGTGCACCGCGGCGGCGGCAAGCTGGAGCGCCCCGACAACACGCTCGAGACGTTCCTCTGGTGCTGGGGCAACGGCTCCGCGCTCGAGTGCGACTGCCGCGTGACGGCGGACGGCGTGGGCATCATGTTCCACGACAACAACCTCAAGCGCACGCCGCGCGGCATCCCCGACGACTGGAAG
>ONRL01000040.1 GCA_900320225.1 uncultured Lentisphaerota bacterium | reverse complement strand
CGCCTCAGCCATTTCATTGGCCAGTTGGTCAAGAAGGAACACCCACACGCTCTTGTCGGGGATGCCGTCGCGCGTCAGCCAATACATCCCCAACCGGGCTCTTATATGTTCAACTACAGTCATGTTTGCCTTGTTGGTTCCTCGCAGAATTGAGATGGTGATAGACGTATTCAATTAAAAGCCGACGCGGCAACTGTTGCCCTTCTTGAGCGAGCTTTCCTTTTCGAGTTCGTTCAAGCGGGTCTCGTTCGTCACGGTGCCACCAAGGTAGTAGAGCGACTGCCTCACCGTGCGGAAATCGCCCGGCGCGAGACTGGGAATCGCGGCGAGGCGCAGCGACTCCGCCTCCGTGAGGCGCGCATGGAACATGCGTTCGAAAAACGCCCGCTTGCCTTCCGCCTCAAGATAGTCGAACTGCAGCTTGAACGTGAACCGGCGCATGATCGCGGCGTCGAGGTTGTCCATGAAGTTGGTCGCCCCCACCATCACGCCCTTGAAGTTCTCCATGCGGTGCAGCAGCTCATTCACCTGCGTGACCTCCCAGCTCCGCTGCGCGCCGGAACGGTCCTGCACGATGCCGTCGATCTCGTCAAGGAAGAGGATCGCGTTGTCGGCCTCCGCCTCCTCGAACACCTGCTTGATGTTCTTCTCCGTGCCGCCCACCCACATCGAGAGGAGATCGCTCCCCATCTTCACGACGACCCGGCTGTTCAACGTCTTGCCAAGGTGCTTCACGAACTCGGTCTTACCGGTTCCGGGTGGACCCCACAGGAGAATGTTCATGCGCGGGCGGTCTGGGTCATTGCCGTCCTCTTTGCCGTTCCTGAAGTTGCGTACAGCCTCCACGATCCTGTCGAGCGCGATGTCCCCCTTGATGTTCAGTCCGTCCAGGGAGTAGTCCTTCGCGGGCTGGAGCGCGTCGTCTTTTGTCTTCGCCTCCATCAGCTCGCAATGCGGTGCCATGAGCGAATCGACGAGCCCCGCCACCTTGTCCCTGCGCGGACGCATCCGCTTCACGTTCTCCAGCACCATCGCGATGCCGCCCGCGCTCGTCTGGTACTTCTGCGCGAACTGCTCGGCGAGTTCCACGGGGACAAGTCGTTCAAGCCTGAACTTCTTCACGCTGTTACGCCAAATCGCCACGCGCTGGCGCGTCCCGAGTTTGTCGAAACGGATCGAATAGTCGAAGCGACGCCGAACGGAATCATCCAACGCGCGCGCCGGCGCATTGGAGATCCAGATCGTGGGGAGCTTCGTCTCGTCGAGAATCGAGTTGATCACGCCCTTCTCGGAACCGGAATTCCCCATGCCGCCGAGAAACGCGGCGAAGAAATCCATGCTCGTACGGAGAAGCTGGTCGGCCTCGTCCACAACCACCATGCTCCGCTCACGCGGCACCTGCTCGTTGCAGATGCGGATCCCGGCCATGCGGCTCTGCGGAGAGTTTCGCTCGCCGTCCCGGTCGCCCTGCCTTATCTCGAAGAGATCGAGACCCAGTTCCTTCGCGAGCGTCTTCGCGAAACTCGTCTTGCCCGTCCCCGGCTCGCCGTAGAAGAGGATGTTCACGCCGCGCGTGCCGCTCTTCGCGGACGAAATCATCTGGCGCAGGATTCCCCCGTGCTCCTCGGCAAGTTTCCCGTAGTAGTCCCACGGCAACACGTCGTCAGTCGGCGTCTTCTTGTAGAACTGCCCCTCCAGCATCTCGCCGTCCCCGTTTTCGAGGTAGTCCCTGAACGTACTCCCGCGCGCGAAGTCGCCGTCGGAGTCGAGCACTTCATAACGCCTCAATTTCCCTTTTGCCGCCAATGCGTTCGTCACCGTGCTGCAGGGACGGTCAACGGCCATGGCAATGAACATGGCACGGTCGTTTCGGCCGTTCGTGTTTCCAACGGGGAAGTCGTCAAAGCACGTCATGGCGCGAACCACGGCATAGATGAGGATTTCCCGCTCCACGTCATTGAGCTTCAGCACGCGACAGATTTCATCCATACGCGTCTCGATGGGGTCTTTCCGTCGGCACGTGCGCGATTTGCGCTTTTCCAGGACATCGCACCACTCCTCAAGCATTTCCCGGCAACGAGCCTGGGTTGCCTTGTCCATGTTCCAGAGTTCGCGGATGAGACCGTCAGCAGAGCAACGAGCCAACGAGAAGTCGATTATCCGTTCCTCCCCGGTCGTCTTGTCACGCATCCTTTCTGGCACGATAACGCCATCGCATTTTACAAGCACCTCAAGCGCGAAGAATTTCTTGAAAAAGCTTTTCGCCTCGTTTTCGCTTGTATTGTTTCTGTTGGCGAAGATGTCGAAGAAGTCGCAGTCGTCGACATCCCGCTTCCAGTTTCGCATGAAGTTCCTGAAGAGCCGCAGCTCCTGCTTGAAAAGCCATCCGTCGCTCACGTTGTTCTTGAATCGTTGCATCATTGTTTCTCCTGTTGTTTGTCCAGCGGGTACAACAGCAACATCCGTGCCAATGCACAAAGAGGCCGACAACCAACGATCCATTAACCTCAACTGTTCAGATTTTAACCAACTGTTCAAATTTCTCGCAGTCCTACAACCTCCATGTTGAAAGTCCATATTGGCACGTTTCTTGCTACCTAAAACCTTGAGCCAATAAAGCAAAGGATGACCATGCACACAAAAGACTTGATCGCCGCGTTGAATAATCTTTCACATGAGTTGGATCTTGTATGCGATTCCGTCAAAGATCAATGCACGGACAATGTTACCGCCACTATTGGTGACTTACACGTGCTGAATGAATTTATCGCCCTCAAATCTTCGCTAAATCGCCTCTCGCATTCGAGTAGAAACATAAATAACGGCATAGACGGATACTGCCGATGGCTCAGCAGGCGTCAGACGATCATTCTTCCTACCGAACTCGACGACAAGACCGTCTACTCGCTGTATCTTTACATAAAGAGCGAAGGTGTTACCCTGAATCTCGAACCTTTCTCAGAAATCACTTATGCGGCGCAAGCACTTTGCCAATCATGGCAATCGTGTAAAACAATCGAATTCAAGGACGGGACAAAATTCCTCAATCGTCAATTGATTGTACCCAAGAACCTCCCCGAAGAAGCTATATCCGCAGACGATGTCGCCGGATTCTGTCTCGGCATGGACATAAGCGGCAAACAACTTTCTCAGACCGTGCTTCGTTATCTAATGAAGAAAGGCTGTGTGAACATCTTGGAGCATCTTATCAAGGTCAACAAAAAGCTCCCCGATGTCTATCCTCCAGAGAACCTTCTTCTAAGTGTGTTGCATGCGACGATGGGCGGGTGCCGGCTCTTGCCGGTTATAAAGGCCATTGAGGAAACGTTCCCCGGCACGATCAAGTCAGCAGAGGACGCATCACATCGCAATGCGCTCTGGTACACACTCCCGCATCACAGACTCTGGAACAGCACCCATTGCGCACTAGACACGGAAGACGTTGAGCAATACCTCTTGTGGGAAGGTTGCGATCCGTTCAAGATTTCAAACGACCATTTCTCATGGCAAGCCATGGAACGTCTGATGCGCATCATCGAGCATTATGAGACGACCGAATGCCTTGCGTAATAGCTGAATCCCGCTACCAGGTCAGTTACCGAGGCGTGTACCACGCGATATTCATTCTGTCATTTACGTCCAAATCGTTTCGACATTGCCTTCGGCCAGAACTTCGCGAACCAACCACACTTATCACGCGGACGCGGGAACTTCTCGTTCCGGTCGAACTGCGCATCCGCTTCCCGCATCGTCTTGAACCGCCCGTTCCACGCGAAGTTGAGATGGTGGTAGGCGTGTTCAAGCGAAGCGGCAAGGGCACCTTCCCACAACGGCCAACGCAATGGCTCGTCGCCGGCAGCACCCTCCCGCCGCGTTCCGTCCCTGGCATACTGGATCGAATCCAGCAGCAAGTCAAGTTCCTGAGCCGCCTCGCGCACATGAAACTCCAGCAGATCGAGATTCAACGACCGCTTCAACATTCAACCCTCATGCTCCGATGTAGGCGTGGCGAAGCGTGATAGTACATTCCTCACTCGTCTCTACGCAATAGTAGGAACCGAGAACCAGTCTGGTTTTAGTGAAATGGTAACGTCCATCTTCTCCTCCGTCAGGCTCATTGCCTTCATTCTTGAACAACGTCACGATGTCCTTGAACGAGATTATGATCGGCTCTTCACAGTTCTCATTTCCATTTTTATAAGAGATCCACGGCATGCCGGTAACGCCATTGGCTTCTTCGATGTCATACTCGTTTACAACAATTTGATCGTCCATTTGTGTTTTCCTTTCTGGTGGTGTTTACGCCCTCCACATAGCAACATCCGTGCCAACACGAAATCAAGCGGCGGAAGGCGCATCCCGCGCCTTCCGCCGCTCAATATTTCACCACCCGATCAGATTATGATCAACCACTTATTGCCCAAACCGGTAGGGCGAGCGCCCCGCGCGCGCCGCAAGCAAAATCGGCAAATGCCCCAAACCGGTAGGGCGCGCTCGCCGAGCGCGCCGCAAGCGACCTACAACGTTGCCAACTTCTGCCGTGCCAAACCAAATCCTTCCTTGGCCGACTCTTCCAGCAACTTCAGCGCGCTCTTGCGATTCTCTTCGCCGCCCTGCTTCATATACCAATCCGCAAGCCCGCATTTCAACGCCCGCGACGGATGCTTTTCCAGTACGAACAACCACCACCCGATGTCACCGTAAGATTCCGACAACAGGTCTTCCGAAGTTACTTCAACTTCTCCACCTCTCTCATAGTCGGCATTCTCTTCCAGATCAATCGGAACCATCGTCTGCGGCACACTCCAGTAATGACGGAGGTGTGGATGTCATGGTTGGAGAGTAAGATGGCCATTACATACTATTCGTTGTTTCAGGGAATGTACCGTCAGCATTGCGCGGCACATGCGGCGGATTAACGCACGTCCACCAAGTTTCATGGCAAACGTTAAACCATTCGCCGCCATCTTTCGCTTCCACCCATGGCCACGGGTTAGCATAGTATATCTCGCCGTCCTTCAACAGCTGTCGGTTGGAGCGTTCTTTGTCGTTATAGTCGAGGCGAATGCTTTTCCCAGAGGGTGACCGCCTCTCCTTGTTCTGAAGCAGAAACATCCAGCCGTCGAATTTCCGCAGAGATGAGTATTCGGCCTTCCCTTTGGAAAGCAGTTCGCAAAGATGAATCACCCAATATGGTATTGTCTCCGGAACGGCAGATGATGCATGCCAAGAGACAAGCGCCTTAATGAAATATCTGCTGGACAGTATTTTATCACGCCATGTGGCAATGTCATCTTGGCGAACAGGAGTATGGACATACTCTCTTTCACCGATGGCATCTTCTGAAATACGCGCCGCGAGATTGCAGTAGAAACCAATCCAATCGTTGCGTATGCCAGAACGGATACTTTCCAATCGCCTGCAGACATCATCCTCGTTCTTAAAATCGGCCCAACCGATGAACCTTAGGCTCCCATGATAGACCAGTTCATCTTTCTCGACTTCCACGATACGAGACGCATCCAGCTTCCACTTACGTTTCTCATCCTCTAACTGTTCTGTGGAAAAACCAGCCTTGCGTTCACCGATTCCAATAATATCTAGTTCTCCAACGAGATAATCCAACGCAATTGACAACGCATGACTAAAGTTTTCGCCGTTGATCCCTGTTGTTGCGTCCAGCAGATTGAGCAATACACGGCGGCGACGCTCAGCATCAGAAACTTCCGTCGGTTCCGTGAGAAAGGACATTCTCAATAAGTCCTTTATCGAGGCAATATTCCCATTGGAAAGCCAATTCCAGAACTCGCCACCATCGGACGAACCGCCCCAAAGTGCATTTGCTGCCCTGCCTGCCGTCCACCGAGGGGCCGTCTGTTCTAGTCCTTCAAAATATCTTGACGCAATCTGAAAGAACTTCTCAACCATTTCAGAGGAAAATCCCAGACAACTTCTTTCTCTTTCATCCAATTTTCCACAAATTCTCATCTCGATGTCCCAGAGACTATCTTTCTGAGCCTCAACCCCTGCACATCGTGCATACGCCATTCGGACGATTTTTTCCATCGCATTGTCCAACTTGGCAATAACACCATCGGCATGTTTCCAAATCGCCTCGGACCATTCGCCATCAATTTTCACTCTCCATACATCTGCCAGTGAATTTGGCAAATACTTGTCAAGCATAGCCTTCAAGTTCTCCCATGGAGAGAGTTCTTTCCCACGTGCATTCATCTTTCGAAAAATGTGGTCAAATGTTTCGTCTCTTCCTTCAATCCCGTGCAACAAAAACGTGATTCGTCCAAGATCGGCCTGCGAACAATCACGAACCTTGATGACATCAATAGCATCATGCAAGGCATCCAACATTAGCAACATGCCCGCAACTGTCGGGTCATCTTTCCAAACAGGCAGAAACCAGCTCTCATTTTCGATTTTTGCAGATGGCTTGTCTGTACCCATGTAGGAATGTGCCATCAAACCCGCGACAAACAACTGCGGGATTCGTCTTGATTCGTAGGAGAAATGCCACTCTCGATTCCATTTCCCGCACAGCCAAGCTAGTAGGAACAACGTCGTGAGGCGTTGCTGCCCGTCTAACGGCAACAAGCATCGCCTCCCCTCGCCATCGCTACCCGCGACCCCATAGATAAAATCCAGCGTTAGGTCCTTCCCTTCGAATACCGCGTCAACGAGCGTTGGCACGAAATTCGCACGGATTTCTTTGCCTTTCTCATCGTCACGGCCCTGCACGTATCCACGTTGGATACGCGGGACGCGGATTCCTCCAGGGAATGCCTCAAACAACCTTTCCAGTGTGAATGTCTCGCTCATTTTCAGCTCCTCGCCTTGCGCATGAAACCATCGAACAAATCCTTCATCGCCTTATGATACTTCACAGAGTCTGAATTACTCCAATATCGCATCTGTGCCGCAGCTGGCGAGTAGGTTTTGGCAAAAGCTGCCGCCGTTGCCGGCGGGACGTAAACCTTTGGGGGGCATTCAAGAAGAAGCATTCTGCGCTTAGCCGGGAAAATGGCATTCTTATAGCTCCGATTTGTGCCGGAATCAAGTAGGGCCAAGTTCCCCATACTGTCCTTGTCTGAAACTGTGTCACCCTGGCCCGTAAATCTATCCCAGACCGTCTTCCACTTCTCGGCGAAGGTTGCACATTGTGTCAACGCCTCCTTCTCGTTTTCGGACATCTCAGCCTCGGCCAATCGCAACCACTCTTCGCGCTCCTCTTTCCTTTCGAGAGGGTTGTCCGTTTGCGAGGCAATGTGCTCGACATCCCACGCGCATTTTCTATAATCGTCAAAACTAAAGCTCGTTCCGCGGCGCTCCGCCTCCAGTATATTTAGGAGAACAAACATCTCGCGAAGAGTCCCAGAATCACAGCTGTCGTACCGGAACGAATCGAAGTCAGCATCCCCAATGCTACCAGCAACAAGTCGGCGAAGACCGATCTTGAAGGTCTTCAGCCTACATCCTGCATCTACTTTCCATTGTTCATGGTACATCACGCGCGTTTCACGATCCGTGAAAAGCGACAACCAGCCTATCAGGTGGCGAGTCTCAATATCGGCGTGGCAAGACTGCATCCACCACCAGCATCTAAGCGTTTCTTCCCACATCTTACGCAGTTCAGCTGCGTTTTCGAGGCCAGCGCAATGCTTCAATACAGACTCTTCAAGAGTACGGTAAACAAACAGCGTATCCTGTCTCGCTTTTTCGGGATCTACGTCCAAAATGATCGAAAACAAAAAGTCCATTCGCGTAGGAACATCACGGAAACGGCTATTGTTCCAAATCGACCAGAACGACTCGTCAGTCATAGCCGACTCGATCAAGTCCCACTCCTTTGCGATGTCGGCTTTTTCGCCGTCATCCAGCCCGTTTCCGGATTCCATGTACAGCGCCCGGATCAATTCGGAAGAAGTAAGTGCCGTTTTCCCTGCGTTCAAACGTTGGAAGGCATCATGGCCTTCGCTTTTGTCTGCCTCAGGGTCTTCAATCTTGGAAAGATCGTACAGAAGAAACACGACGCACTTACCATCTTTTCCCCGCAACACTCGACGCAAGTTGTCGGCACGCGAAGAATCCTTGATCAACCAATCCCGTACCTTCTCCCCTGCCTTATTCCTGAAGTGGTCGTTGATTGATTCTCCTGGATTCTTCAAAAGATCTTTTAGTTGGCGGCCTCCCTCCGCCGTGTACTTGATATCCCAGTGCGTCTCCACACCAAGTGACTGAAGAATGATGGCAAGCGTAGTTAGCCGCTGTTGGCCGTCCACGACACGTAGTTGTCCGTCTGCTATCTCTTGCAACACTAATGGTTGAAGACAGTATGATGCCTCTCGTGTACCGCTTTTAGCGAACGCAAGCAGGTCATTTAACAACGCTTCGACTTCCTTGTCCGTCCACCGATATCCACGTTGGTAGTGTGGAATAGAAAAAAGGGTATGAGGAATGTCATTGACTGCAAGTTCGTGTTCTTTATTCATTTCAAGTTCTCCAAGACTTGTTCATAAATCTGATCGTCCCGCTCCGAGAAGCCGCAGAAGACGATTTCCATCGCCGTCATATGCCTCGCGGCGTCGGTGATTCTGCCAGCGGTTTTTGGTGTTTTCGATCATGGTGCCTTTCCTTCCTTTGGCTGTAGTTTAGCAGATTGGGTTTTCCGCGTCAACGCGCGCACATGCTTTCGATCGCGGAACAGGAAATCGCCTTTGCCGTTCAGGCGGTCGGCGCCGTTCTCGTCAATGATCATGCGCGAATCCTCTTCAAAAGCCACCTTGAATGCGATGGGTCCGGGGGGAAGCCGCAGCGCAGGGGCTGCGACATGACCACTTCATCCGGCCTCTGCGTGGCAAAGACAAAATGAACCCCAGCAGCCCTTCCTACCTTCATGCGACCTACCTCGCCGGACTGTGCCTGCCCTTGCAAAAACCATCTGGATGCTTAGCGCATGTATTGCTGACCATAGAAGCGATGTCACGGAATTCGCGTCCGCAGTATTTGCATTCGTATGGTCCGGATTCACGACCATCGTATGCGACGTGCTTGCCTTTGGCGAAGCCGTCGGGATGCTTTGGACATGAATTGCTGAGCAGCGAACTCAGCGATCTGTTTTTCGCGCCGCAATAGACGCACACGTACTCGCTACGCTCTCCACCCTCGTACAGAGCGTGTTTACCCTTGCAGAATCCATTCGGATGTTTCGGGCAATTGTTTGAGAGCAACGACCGCGCATCACGCGCCGACGTTCCACAGTACTTGCAGTATTCGCTCATGGTTGTTTCGCCTTTACTTTTCAGTGTTGTTGGTTTGAATACGGTAACCCAGCAGACCGGTGAATGCCCCAGCCAACCTTGCCAGACTACCGCAAAGATTCTGAGAAAACGCCTCGCTGACAAGTTCATCATGCGAAGCAATTGGGATTGTGACATTCCACCAGATGTCCTGTGGATTGTGTCCGCAGTTTACGGTCTTACCGAAAACATTGAACGCCTTGCCTATGGCCGCCTCAGCCTTAGCGAGATCGGCCTGAATGGTATCAGCCGTAAAATCGATCCCCTTGTATTTCTCCTTGGGCCATGCTCCCCAGAATTCTCCCCACATTTTCAGCTGGAATGACTTTCCATCATGGAAGATATGGAATCGTGGCGAAGTGATGTAATCACCGCATTCTTCTCTGACAGACTTTCTGCTGAGCCACATGGAACATTCCAAGTTAGTTTGGACCCTTTTCTGCCATGAGTAGATGCAACCGACATCAGACAACGCGGCGTCCCACAAACGATCCTTTTTGAAAGTAACCTCTCGCATCTTGAGGGCATGCCAACGCAAGGCCTTTAAAAATTCGGACTTGTTGAAGTTCACTGCCTCTTGTGCCTTTTCCGGTTCGTTCTTCACACTTGTCACTGCCGAGAGGCGCATCAACCACTGTACCATCTCGCCCACGGGCTGATTAGTATCCGCAATACGGCTTTTCACGCGGTTCAGAGTACGCGAAATATTGATGGCACGAGCCTCGAGGAAGGTGTCTCGCCGACAAAAACGAAATAGCATTTTCTCCCAAGGCTCGTCAAATTCCTCCATTTCGTCCAACTTCGCCACTTCTTCCGCTTCAAGTTTCGGCAGTCGCATTTTCTGCTCGAAAGCCTCGCCCCAAACGGGGAAATCAGGCTCGTCAACTAGTGCATCATAGATCTTGGGATATTGAATCTGCAGACAGACCAAAGCAAAAAGGACATCCTTCCAATCTTTGAAATCCGCATCGTCCTCCTTCGTCTCCGTCTGCTCGATGAGCAGCCGTATAAGCGAAAGATAGTTGATGAGACGTTTCAAGGAGCGGGGATTCGTGCCGACTGATTCAAGGGCGTAGGAAGTCAAGACCCGTTTCATGTCTTCATTCTTGCTCTCGGCATCATTCAAGAAACCGATCGAAACGAGCGACTCGGTCAGGAAATCATCTATCTTGTAGCGACCCACTGGCATTGAGAATGGCAGCTGGATGATTTTGTCGAAGAACGAACGAAACTCGCGCTCGTTCTCGGGCGTCATCGCACCGAACTTCGGTTTCAGCCCCTTCACCACCACACCATAGTCGATGGCAAGAACGAAGATGCAGTTCTCAAGATCAAAGATGTTCTTGAGAAGTTCCAGAATCTGAACCGCGACAGGCGGATCGATGCGGTCGAGGTCATCGATGAAGAAAAGGAAACCATGCTTCCCTTTGTTGTTATCAATCGCATTCTTGACCAGTCGCGCAAGTTCATCCTTGAGGTCTTCCACGCTTGATTTGTCTGGCGCCTTTTCCCCGGCACTCAATTCCTTTACAATTCGCTCGGCGTCGACGCCACTGTACTTCTTGAATATATCCGAGAACACGCCGCCGCCAATGCGAGCAATCTTGCGGAAGAGCGACTTCCTCTCTTCTTCGGTCGTCTTAGCATCTTCGGCGACCTGCCCGATTATCCCATGAAGAATGTTTCTGATGGCCTCCTCCGCATCGGACATCAGCGCATACTGCCAAGTATTGATCCAAACTCCAAGGTACGGCGCGCCCTCCTTATCGACAAGGCTGGCTTCCAACGCATTCATGAGTGAGGTCTTGCCACTGCCCCATTCGCCTTGCAAGGCAATCGTAAGCGGGGATTGCGCATTCGCGATGAATTCTGTCAATGCACCGGCGTATGCCTTCATGTTGAGGCGGTCTTCATCCGCCTTCGCTGGTTGGTCAATCACATTCGATGTCATTTGTTTATCCTCCATGCCTCTTTTGCTTCGTTTCCGGTGGAGAAGGAAAGAGCGCAATCTCCCCCGGTTTCAGAGTGAGGCCCGCAAAAGCCTTGCAAGAAACCACGAAAGGAGATGCGCCCATCGGACGCATCCACCGTATCGTAGCCCTTGCAGATGAATTTTGCGGTTTCACTCTGGCCACCATGCGACGAACGCAATGTTGCTGAATTGTCTGGCGGGCAGTATAGCAAAACGGCCTTGCGTGTGCAAGCCGTTCGCGCGAACCATTTACTGGCGTAACTGGTTCTTTCCCATCCGCCATCCTCTCCAACAACATCACATCTCCTTTCGTGAAATTTTCCATGCAGTGACACTAGCATTTCCCGTGCCAAGGCGAAACGAGGCCGGAAACACATCGTTCCCGGCCTCTCTCTGCTCAAATTATTTGCAGGTGGTCAGTTTGTGAACATTCACGCAGTTAGGACGCCACTAGTCCCTCAGAGCATTGTCCAAAATCGTAGCATCAAGCAAAAACGGTATGACGCCAACATAGATGATTCCATCTTCCGAGGTACGACGAGCCGAATATCCGGAAGTCACCACCATCTTTACGATCCAACATGTCAACCAGACTTAAAACTTACTCCATAATACGAGCAAGTTTTAAGTCATAGTCCTTTTTATGCTACTGGGTCGCCACAGTGTTCGCGGCGGCCGCTCGGCCTCTTGCGACCTTGCTTCGCAAGGCTCCTCGTTATATTCGTCGGGCAACTCGATGCCTTCGGCGCGGGCGAATTTTCGCGGCAGAAGTCACCATGCCGGACCGTGCTTGCCCCGGCTGGGGCCGCTTGGATGCTTCGGACACCAGCCGTTCAACAGCGTCCGCGCATCGCGCGTCGACGTTCCACAGTACTTGCAGTATTCGCTCATGTCATCTTCCTTTTGTAAAGTGCCTGTATTGTACAATATTGCGTGGTGGTGCCATGTTCAAGCGTTCGTACTTTCTTCTGCGAAGATCGGCTTGCGGATCTTGCCGTCGCCGCCGATGACAACCGTCGTTGAGGTCCAAGCATTGAACCACAAGACGATATGTTCGCCGTGAAAGTTCAGATGGAAGCGCAAAATGCCGACGGGGGACGAGGATATCTCCACGAGATCCCCATCCTCCCTCAGGTGCTGTACCCAATTGCGTATCGCGCGTGATACGATTGCTTCATCGCATGACTTCCATGTGATGCCGTCCATGCACAAGAAATCATCCGGCAAGCCGCGTGTACTTGGACTGAAATGGTACGAGTACGAAGGATCTTCACCTTCGCGAATGGACTTGACGCGGACAATCTTCAGTTGCCGAATCTCTTCAACACACAGATCATCGAACGGCATCTCCGTTTCCGTGCCGACCAGTTTTGGGTTAACTTCATTTGCCATTTTCATACCTTTCCTTTTTCACTCCTCCGTCCTAATGACATGCCCTCTGACGTCGTTCCAGCAGAGGCCGAGGTTGTTGTAGTGGTTGGGATCGACACCCAGCCGCAGCAATTCGCGTTCGATGAACGGACAAGCGAAACCACCTTGCGCGTTCTGGTCATCGCGATAGGTGAGATACCAGAGCAGATTATTGCCGTGCATGTCAACAAAACTGACGAGTTGATCGCGCATCCATTCATATCCACATGTTGAGCGAGCTATCATACTTGCAGCCTCCTCGTCTTCACCACACACAATGTAAGGTATCAACGCATACGACCATCGTCCACTTGGAATTGAACCGTTCTTACTAATCGTGAACTGGATTGGCTCATATCCGGGACGTTGATTATCCACTATCCACCGGCGCATCGGCACGGCGTCCGCGAACGCCTGCTGCACAACCGGGTTCTCCATCACCGCCCCCTGCAGCACTGCATCTACGCCCCACCAGATGTGCGAATAGCGGACGGCATCCCACACCGCCACCTTGGTTGGATGCGGCAGCTCCGCCGTCATCACCTGGGCGAAACAAGCAAGCGCCATCTCACCCGGCATCCGCTTGAACGTCCGCTTCACCTTCCGCGCGATCTCCGCCGGATCCCCGCACGCCTCAATCGCCTGCTGGAATACCGCTATTTCATTCTGGTCCATTTGTCCTCCGTGTGCGCCACATGTTATGACAACCTGTTGCGAAGGCAGGCGAAAAGCACCTGCATTGTTGAAGCGCGCGATCGCCCTTGGGGTAGGTTCTTCCCTTGCGACAGTTCCATGCCGTGTTCAACCTGTCGTAAATGCGGAACATCCGGCGGGCGAACTCCTTTTCCGTGAGTGGTTGCTGCCAGACATCTGCTGGCATACCCTTTGGAGGAACGACCTCCTCTTCACCGAAGCACTCCTTTTCGACAAAGCAGCAAAGTGTGTTCAGTTTACGTTGCGCCTGTTGTATTTCGGGTCTGAGCGGGAAAAGGGAAATCTTCTTGCCGCTACCAATCAATCCAAAATCATCCTTGGTGACCTTGACAGTCCTATCCAGCGGCCAAAGGTCGGCGAAGTCTGCCGTGTCCGGGAATTTCGTCCACCTGTCGGCGTCCTTGTCGGTAAAGCGCCACACGCGCTCCTCTGGCGTATGCCGACAGTTCCAGGCCCAGTTGAGATGATGGTAGGCATGCTCCAAGCTGACGAAAAGGCTCCCTTCGGCAAAAGGATGGCGCTCCTCTTGCCGTGCATACCACGCCACGTATGACGCGTCGGCACGCTCCGGGCAATCTTCCGGCAACTCGCGAAACACCAGATAATGCAGCCGCCAAAGGAGATTGCGCAGCTCACCATTCGCCTCCGTCAAGTTCGACAGAATCGGTTTCCAAGTCAATGCTTTCATTTCACCGTCCCCACTAGCAATCTCCGTGCCAACGCGAAAGCAGGCCGGAAACGCATCGTTCCCGGCCACGCCTTGCTCAAATTCTTAGCAGGTGGTCAGATTATGAGCAATGCTTCCTCTGGGCGACCTCTTGTCCATAGAGTTCACACAGCTCTGCTGGGCCGAACCACCAGTATTTGGTTGATTCTTCCTGCAACATAGCGTATGTCTTTGACCGATAGAAGTCTGTCATGATCTTAACGGGGTCTTCGCCGGAGCGCTTGGAAAGCAAGTCCGCCACCAATGCAATCTTCGACGGAAGTATCGTTCTGAGGTCTTCTTGCGTAAATGTTTCCTTGAGTTTCATCGCGGCACCTCCACCGTCGTCAAGTAACGCAATCCCTGTAAGGCTTTCACTGTGTGGAAAAGAACTTGATCCGCAAGACGATACGCCTTCATTCTCTTCATGGCTTCTTCCTCGTCGATGAATCCGCCCTCGTACATATTCAGGACGGTGTAGACACGGTCATTCGCCACCGGACCGATGACGATGTCGTAACCATGCTCTATGTTACCTTGCAACCGATTTACGGCGATGAAGTTCAGCCATTCAGACGAAACACCGTCGAACTTCTTGACGTTCAAATCGGCAGACGCCATAAGAGTTTCGTCAAAATCGTATGCCGTCACAAATCCAATGTCTGCGGCAGGATTGCGTCCAAGGCGGATTCGCACCCACCTTGAGGCCTGCTCAAAATCGGTTGTTGTATAGAACCCCGTACCAAAATCCAATGGACGATAAAGTTCACGAGGCATTATGCGCGGAACCTCGACCCGCTCCAATGAACCGTGAAATAGCCTCATGCGGACACACCCCTTATCCTCAGAAACTCGTCAAGGTCGGACACAAGCCAGCGCTCTCCCTGCGTGTGAAGAACATCATAGCCGGAATCAAGGTAGTCGATTGCACCGCAAGATTGAAAGACAGCAGCAACCTTATCGCCCGAAAGCCTTTTGGCCTTGGCGAACATCTCGATGCAGAACGATACGAACTCTGCGACTTTAGCCCTCTCTGACATCTCTCAAACTCCTGTTGACGGCGACATTATACCATTTTCCATGCAGAAATTCAGCACCGTCGCGAGAATGTCCTTAAAATACCTTGTTACAGGCGACGGAGTTGTGCGTTGACAGCTACGCCACCTATCTCATATTCTTCCAGAAGATTTCGCGTGGGCCGGGGCCCGTCACTGGGCCGACGATCTCGCGTTCCTCAAGCCTGGCCATCAACCGTACCGCAGCATTGTATCCGATGTCCAGTTGACGCTGGAAATGGGAGATGGAGGCACAACCTGTCGTGCGAATCAGCTCCACCGCACGATCAAAAAGTGCCTCGTCGCGGTCGATTTCCGATTTGCTCTCAGATTCCCCTTCGGAATACCGTGCGAGAACCGAATCGACAACCTCCCTGATCTCATCGTCACGAATAAGCGGAACCTGTACGCGAACGATCGCGCCGTTGGACGTTTTCAGCAACGCACTGCCACGTCCCGACAGTTCCTCCGCGCCGGCCTCTCCAAGCAGTGTGCGCGAATCAACCTTTGAGAAAACCTTGAACGAAAGCCGCCCGGGGATATTCGCCTTCAAAGCACCGGTCACTACCTTGATGTCGGGCCGCGAAGTGGCCATCACAAGATGGATACCCGCCGCTCGTCCAAGTGCCGCAATTCGGCATACTGTCGATTCAAAGACTCCGCCGACATTGCCACACATAAAATCGGACAGTTCATCAATCACCACGATCGTATGAGGCAACCCATCGCCTTCTACGGCGATGTTATATTCCGCGATGTTGCGGCAACAATTCTCTGCGAACAGCGAGAGCCTTCCGTCCATGACCGATTCGATGTGTTTCATCATCGCAGTTCCATATTCAGGATCATAGACGATGTGCGCATGGAGATGTGGCAGTTTCGCATAGCCGGAGAATTCAACCCGTTTCGGATCCATCAAGACGAATTCCACCTCGTTGGGTGAATGGTCCTGCACGAGCGAGCAGATAAGGGAATGCAGAAAAACCGACTTCCCCTTCCCCGTCGAGCCACCGATCAGCAGATGCGGCAGCGTCGCCAAATCCATGACCACATCCCTACCCTGTCCATCACGCCCCACGACAACCGAGAGTCCCTGGCTCCTCACCAGGGCGGCTTGAAGAGATGGATCAATCCGATCCACCTGTTCTTCTTGATTTAGCATGTCAGTTTTCATGCCACGCATATAGCAAACTCCATGCCAAGGCGAACCGAGGCCGGAAACACATCGTTCCCGACCTCGTCTTGCTTAATTTCTTAGCAGATGGTCAAATTATGAACGTTGTTCTTATGTACTTGGTCGATTCATCCTGCGACATGAGCAGGGGCGATCATTGCATCATGTTGCTCTTCACAAAGCATACTGTAAAGGAATACTGGGCCCTCACGATAAAGTCCCGTCTCTGGGTCGTTGACCTGGCCAAAGAGCTTGGAATCGTAAACTTTGCGCAGCGCATCGGCGAGAGGCAGTTCTTCTTCCTTCATGACCTTCTCGACGAGCCGGGAAATCGCGGATCGCGTCAACTGGCGAACAATTGCCTCGTCACTCATTGGAGTACCCCTTTAAACGTTAGCATTGCCAATGCCTCTGGTGTATGAAATGAATACTGAAAAGCCCGAAACGGCGCATTGGACAATCTGCGCTCAACCTCAGCAATCGTCAAATCCCCATTTTCGTAGTCGTCAATGATCTGCATCAACCGGTCATCAGCGACATACCCATGGACGATGGGATAGCGGGCGTCAAGATTATGCTCTGCGGCAGATTCGTCGCCTGTGCGGTTGGCGATGATGAACTCGACCCATTTGCGATCCATGACATTGAAATCAAGCACCATATTAGCCTGCCGCGCAGCCATGTCGTCAAACGTGAAGACAAGGACAATAGGAGCGCCAAATCCACGAATGCGCGTCACGCGTTCTGCCATCTTTTGTGCCGTGCCGCTGTTCGGCGTAAGATAGAACCCCTTGCCGAAATCCATTCCCTGCCTTCCCACCGAGAGATCAGGAACCGAAAATGCCATGTTAGAACCGTGATAAAGCGTGATCATGCAAAGGCTCCGCCATTGTTCCTGCAGACGGCCATGAGATCCTCGACGACAACACGAGGCGAGAACGTGCTCTCCACTTCGTACGACTTGTCAAGGAAATCAAGCCCCTTATGGTCATAGAGAAACTGGCAAGCCTGCCGAGGCGACATTGAAGCCGCCTTGGCAAACTTCGCTATGCAAAGCATGGTGTACTCTATCTGGTCTTTAAGCTTTCCAGCCATCTGCCACCTCACTAAAGTTTCAATCTATAGTTATCGTTTCTCCTGTTTTCCGCTGGGGGATAGTATAGCATATTTTCGTGGTTGGTGGTGGTGAACCTCATCCTCGGACCTCCGGCCTTACAACATGCCGGGCGACGTCGTTCCAACAGAGGCCGAGGATGTTGCGGCGGGACGGATCAACGCCGCGCTCCAGCAACGCGGCAACGGTTTTCGGACGGACAAGCGCCATCTCCCCCGGCATCCGCTTGAACGCCAGTTTCACCTTTCGCGCGATCTTCGCCGGATCTTTACACGTCTCAATCGACTGCTGGAATACCGCTATTTCACTCTGGCCCATACGCCACCTGTTCCACTTGATTTTGCATGTCAGTTTTCATGCCAGACACACAGCAATCTCCGTGCAAATGTAAAAGCAGGCCAGTCACCAATTCCTGTTCGGTTCAAAGCACCTATTGACGGCATTGCTGATGGCCGGGAAAAAGACATTCTGATCCATGTCTGTGACTACATGAACGACCTTGCCACCGGACACGTCCGACAAATGACCTTGATGGTTTACACTTAGTCGTCTGTCTACTGTCTGGAACCTGTCTGGATGAAGCGCATAAAGAGCTGGAAGCGCATCATGCAGAATGGCCGAATCTGTTGATGGCGACAACTTAACGTTGGAGATGAGATTCTGCCGAAAACATGAAACCGCCACAGGCGACCGTCCAAGCGCCGCCAACGCGTCAATGCCCGCCTGGGTTATTTGCGCATGACGGCGTGTGAAGTTCAGCGGGAAGATCGTAATGTCAACAGGGCTTGCAAATATTCTCCGCACAGCCTCACCGTCCGCCTGAAAATTGCGTTCCTCCTTTTGCAAGAGCTTCAAGTCGGAATCAGGCAATCCGGGTTCCTCGAGTACACCACCAACTACGTAAAGGTGTTTGATATGCGATGCCACCAGAGGCTCGCTATCAAGGATTTGCGCCAATGTCGTCAGTGGCCCCGTTGCGATGTAGGTGACGTCATCAGCTTCCATTACAAGCCGGATAAGTTCATCTTGCGTATGCGTAAAACGCCGCATGCGGTCTTCTGTCAGATTGAATCGCCGGATGAGCGCCTGAGTCGTTCCTCCCATACCATCTTCCCCATGAAAAAGAATAGGCATCCCCACGCCGTGACCATAAGGTTTGGCAGCCCCACGCACGAAAACTGGAGAAGCCGCAAGATACCAGGATCCAAGCACCATGTTAAGGAATGCCTTCTCAACAGGCACATTGCCGTAGGTGGCAACACATACGCCGGGAAAACATTCTGCGCGGTTGCGCTCTTTTGCCAACAACAACATCCCGGCGAAATCATCGGTGCCCGGATCTCCGTCCAAAACGACGAGCTTATTCGTAGAGAAAGCATAAGGGTTCCATTCACGATGGGCTTTGCGCCATCTCTCCCAGCGCGTCAGCGCCTCACGCCGCGTCATGCCATGGAGCCGTGCCCATGCAAGCTGATCTTCGACAAGTCCCCATTCAAATTCCTGTGGATCTTTTATCTGGGCGATAACGTCTTTCTTCGTGATCCCCCAATGCCACCCGACCCATTCTCCCATGACGCGAGGGTCGTGAAATACGTCATAGCGCCGTTCACCTGGTTTGGGATTTATGAATCCGTTGCGGATTCGCCCCGCAATGTCATCAATCACATCAAGGCTCAGCCTGAACCCCACCCCTCGCTCAAACCGTTGCTTGGAAAGGTCGTCAATATAGAGATCAATGCGCAAATGGTCGTCATTCTGCCGCCATCTCCAGAAATGCCGCTTATATAACGGCCTGCCTGCTTTGTCCTCTCGTTCATCCGGCCCATGTCTCGTATGTAACGCCTCAAGAAGGCGTTGCTGCAACTGGATGGCCTGTTGTTCATTGGTAAAGACAACCTTGTACGATCCGGGGAACTGTCCAGACGTCAGTTCATGGACTTCGTCCTTCAAACAGATGCATCCCGCAAAGGCAATCATTGTGCCAACAACTACCCAGCATCTCTTTTTAATGGCAAATGAGATCATTGTCACTCCTCATAACTCTCGCCAACACAGGCGTCGAATGCATCCGCCAACACCGGCAACGTCACCGCGCCATCGCTCGATTCAAACAAGACGATCTCATTCTTTCCCATTTCAGCTTTCTCCATCATTTTCATCACACTGCCGGGTCGCCGCAGAAGTCGCGGCGGCCGCAGTCGCGGCAGAAGTCGCCGCGCCAGACGGAATCGAACTGCTCGATGAGCGGCGCGACGAGCGCGGGGTCGTCAGTCAGCACGCCGTTCTCGAAATTGCGCTTTCGCTCGCTCTTCGCGCCCATTCCCGCGCCGGTGAGGTTGGCCGAGCCGAAATACGCCTTCGCGCCATCGACGATGATGCACTTGAAGTGGACGCGCGGACACAGCATCCGCTCCATGCCCTCCCAGAGGCCGGGATGACGGTCAAAATCCTCCCGCCAGTTCGGTCCCGGCTCCTTTGCGTGGATGAGCCGCACCTCGACGCCGCGTTTCAGCATCCCGTCGAGCACCTCAAGGAACGGCACCATGTCGCGTCCACCGGCATCTACGTACATATCCTTGATGTCGGCGGTGGCGATCCACAGCCGTTCCCGCGCAAGCGGTACGGTCTCGCGGATCACGCGCTCGTAGATTTCACGGTTGGAGAGGAAGGTGGTCATGCGATAAGTGACCGATAGACATTTGCATCACGTTCCGAGAAGCAACAGAAGATCACTTCCATTTCCGGCGGTCGCGGGGCGACCGCCCTACCGTTTTGCAGCGGCGCGCTCGGTGGGCGCGCCCTACCATTTTGAGGTACATCTTCGCCCTTTGCGGTCTCTGCATTCTTTGCGGCTAGAAACGCCTTCACCTCGCGCACGGCGATCTGCGCGGCGGCTTCTTTCGGATAGCCGTAGATGCCCGTGGAGATGCAGGGGAAGGCGATGGACGTGCAGTCGTTCTCCGCCGCAAGCGCGAGGGAATTGCGATAGCAGGCGGCGAGTTTCTCTGCTTCGCCGTGTTGGCCGCCGCTGTAGACCGGGCCGACGGTGTGAATCACGAACTTCGCGGGCAGTTTGAAGCCCGGCGTGATCCGCGCCTCGCCCGTCGGGCACCGCACGCCCGGACGCACCTCCGGCACCTTAAGGCACGCCTCGTAAAGTTCGTGCCCAGCGGCGCGATGGATTGCGCCGTCCACGCCGCCGCCGCCCAGCATCACCTGGTTCGCCGCGTTGACGATGGCGTCCACCGCCAGCGTCGTAATGTCGCCTTGGATAATCTTGATCATGGATGTTCCTCCAATTGCAGTGTAGCGGAATGCAGTTTCGTCAACCACTCGCCAACGTTCCTGTACAACACACCAGACGGATGTGCAAAGTCCTCTCCGCGATAAAGGACTGCACGTGGCCGCTTCTGGATCGCAGATCACCATGTCGAACTCGCCACGTGGGAGCACAAGCTTGAACACGCACAACTGCACGAATGGTATTATGCACCTTGTCCTCTCACAAGTGGAAACAGTACGCTTCCAGAAAAGCGGTCGATGGCATCGCCATAGCGCGAATCCGCCGGCAACAAGGAACGCAACTTGTCGATCATGTCGGCTATCGCGTTTGCGAAGTTGGCGGCCCGCGTCTCCTTGCTTGCGTTCACCGCATCGTAGAACAAGCTCACATCCAAGCCCAACGCATGTGCATAGGATTCAATATCGCCGTACGAAAGGTCTGCATCTAGTGAATCTTCCATGCGACACACCTTCGACTGCGATATGCCCATGCGCAACGCGACTTCTTTCTGTGAAAGTCCGCGCTTTGCCCGTTCGCGCGCAAGCGACCGCGCCGTTTTTGTTGCATTCTGCGCAGCGACAACTTCATCAGCGATTGTTGCATCGCCAAGGAAGTCCGCGGCCCTCGCCGCGAAATCTTTCATTTCCTTTTCAGCCATTTTCGTTCTCCGTGTCCGTTTGTGATTGACTTGCCAACTGCGACTTCAATTCCCTCGCTTTCGCATGACACGCATTTATGTCAAGCTGTTGCGTGGATTTGTCGCCTACCGTCAAGATATAGATTGTGGTTCGTATCACACACGCATACACATAGAGTCTGGTCTCGTGCGGATGTTTGACGTTCGTTTGGCCGATACGATAGACATCTTCATGCTCCGAACGAAAGAATCCATACGGAATCGCCGTGACAGCCGCTCCATTGTTCAGCGCAGTTAGCACGTCAGCCAAATTCGCAAAACACGAAACATATTCGCGACGATGCTTCTTCGCGTAACGTTTCATCCGATTTGCATCGGCAAATTCGTATGATTCAATCCACATCTTTAATCTCCAGCACGCAGTATTATACCAGAGACAATCCTCATACCGCAAGCATCATAGTGTTTTTATTCAATATTTGAATTACGTATGCACATCTCCCGAGATGCTATTTAAGGAGCAATGTCACACCGCCGGGTCGCCACAGAAGTCGCGGCGGCCGTCCTACCGTCTTGGGACGGCGCGGCCGGCGGAAGCGGCAAGAGTGCCGCTTCCCCGATGGTGAGCCTTCCAGTATCAGTTTTCGGTGGGATGCTGGTGAGTGACCGATTACTGCGTTGCCGCCCTTGCGTGATTCGAAATACGCCAACAGGGCGTTTCCCCTCAGATGTCGATCACGGGAACGATCTCGTCCGAGCGGTCCTTTACGAGCGCCTGCACGTCGGGGGCGATTTCCGTGGCGCGGAGCGAGGAGGTGGGCAGGTAGCGGTAGTAGACCATCAGCTGCAGCGCGCAGAGGCACGTGCTCATCACCGGCGCGTTGTAGGTGTCATGGTTCTGCCAGTACCCCATCGCGCAGGGACGTCCCTCCGTGTCGGGGATGCGCTCGGGCAGCTCGGTCATGGCCGACGGATAGGCGGCCTTCATCTCCGCGTTCCACTTCTTCCAGCTTGTCTTGTCGGCGGGCGCGGCGTTCTCGCGCATGCCGGCCTGGTACTTGCACTGCGTCGCGTAGTAGCTGTAGTACTGCGCGTTGCGTCCGCCGGGGTGGTTGTCCCACACCGGACCCCACGCGCGCATGAAGTCGAGCGCGCTGCGTACCTCCTTCTCACGGGCGAGGCCGAGCAACTGGAGCGCGAGGCAGCCCGTGGCCGTGAGACCTGACGGCGCATTTCCCGCGCAGTAGCCGAACCCGCCCTTCCTGAACGCGCGCGTTTTCAGGTAACGCACGGACTTCTTCACGCATTCGTCGAGGCCGTCCACGTGAAGGTCCGCCATCTTGCCCGCCTTCATCGCCTGCAGCGCCCATCCGCCGAAGGAGAGGTCGTCGCGCGTGGAGGCTCGGTTGAGCTTGTAGTCCCATCCGCCCGTGGGGGACTGTCCCGCGATGATGCGCGCAAGCCCCTTCCGAGCCGCCTCGCCCGCATTCGGGTTGCGCGTCATGCCGTACGCCTCGCAGAGCGCGTAGGTGGCGATGAGAAAGGCGTATTCGTTGCCGTCCGACCCGCGGAAGCGCGTCACCCCGTTCTCCTCGCGCTGCGACGCGATCAAGTAGTCGAGGGCGCGTCCCACCGTGCCGCCGAACTCGCGCGACGTCGGCGTCTCGCCGTGCGCGAGGTACGTCAGCACCGCGAGGCCCGTCATGGCCGTGGGGGACGGTCCCGCCCACGCGCCGTCCGGACGCTGCGTGTGCTTGAGCCAGCGCAGCGCCTTGAGGACGCTTCCCTCCGTGATCCCGTTGCCCATCTCCGCGCCAGGTCCGAGATGCTTGCTCCGCGCCGCCTGCGAACGCAGGTTGTAACCGGTTGGACGCTTCATGCAAACCGGCGAGACGACCGGCAGGACGGTCTTTGACAGATCCTTCACGGGCGCGGCCGTCGCCACGGCAGCAGGCTCGGGCGTGGGTGCCTCCGCGGCGACGGGGGTGTCGGGCAGGGCAATGTCGACCGTCACGTCATCGGGAGGCATGACCACGTCGTCGATCGGCGGCGGCGGCTCCGTCTGCGGCGGATCGTCCACGTCGAGATCAGCGAGCTGAATCTCCATGACCGATACCGTCCGCGGCTTCATGGCCGTGACGACGGCCAGCACGACGGCCGCGAGGACCGGGATCAGCACGGCGACGATCGGCGCGCTCAGGCGCTCGAGGGCGATGCGCGCCTCCTTGTAGGCGCGCGTGTTTGCTGGCTGGGCGAGTCCCCGGATCATCCGCACGAGGGCGAAGCGGCTTCTTTTTTCGTTGTTCTCCATGGTGAATCTCCTTTCCGTTCAACCGGGTACACGCAATCGCGCGCCCCCGATGACACCGCAGGAAAGTTTTTTTTTGCATTCTCCTCCCCACGGTCGCAGCGAATGTGCTATCATATCGCCAACCGATTTCAGAAAGGTGGTGTATCCATGGACCTGACATACTTCGACCGCATGGCGGGATTCCTGCCCGATCTCTGTTTCGAACGTCCGCCGGACGTCGCGATCGTGCTCGGCAGCGGCTGGGCAAACGCGCTTTCCGCCGATCACACGCTCGTGCGCATCCCCTACGCGGACATCCCCGGACTCGGTGCCGCCACCGTGGCGGGCCACACGGGCGAGTTCTGGCTCTACGAGCGCGCCGGACGGCGCGTGGCGGCCTTCTGCGGCCGCCGCCACTGGTACGAAGGCGTGGGCTGGGAATCCGTCGTGTTCCCCGTCGAGTTGCTCCGGCGCATGGGCGGAACCAAGCTTCTGCTCACCAACGCCGTCGGCGGCATCAACCCCGCGCTCAAGCCCGGCGACTTCGTGATCCTCAAGGACCACATCAACACCGTGGGCATCAACCCGCTCATCGGTCCCGTCGTCGAGGGCTGGGGGCCGCGCTTCCCCGACATGACGGAGGTCTACACGAAACACCTGCGCGACGTCCTTCACGGCGCCGCGAACCGGCGCGGCCTGCGCGTGATGGAGGGCATCTACGCCTTCACGTCGGGACCGGTCTTCGAAACGCCCGCCGAAATCCGCGCCTACGGACACATCGGCGCGGACGTGGTGGGCATGAGCACGGTTCCCGAAGCGGTCTTCGCGCATGCCTGCGGCATCCAGGTGGCAGGCCTCTCGCTCGTCTCGAACCTCGCCGCCGGCATTTCGCCGCGTCCCCTCTGCCACGAGGAGGTGCTCGCCGCCACGAAGACGGCGCAAAGCGTGATGGCCGGGCTCGTCGAGGACTTCATCCTCGACTGCTGACCATCCGGCTTCTACTTGCCGGCTTCCCGGAGCAGCCGTCCGTACGCGCGCACGCAGTCGAGGGACAACGCGCCGAAGTCGTTGACGTAGTCGTCGTTGACGTAGACGGCAAAGGTGGTGAAGTTGCCAATGCCGTGTTTCCGGTAGGCCGCCAGGTCGGCACGTGTCTTGTCCGCATCCCAGGGGATGCGCGCAAGGGGTTTCTTCCACTTGGAGAAGAGCGAGGCGTCCAGCCAATACTCGAGCGCCTGCGCCGTGGCGGCGGGGAAGACCTCGAGCAGACGGTCGAGCTTGCCGAGCCAGTCGCCGCCCTCGACGAGCGGCTCGCGGCGTTGCTCGCCATGGGCGTGCCAGCGCTCGATCGGCGCGAACTCGAGAAAGAGATTGGGATCGGGCTTGACGAGACGGGGTGGATCCATCGTGAACTGGTAGGCGAGGTGGGCGAGTGTGGCGTTCGGGTCCACCTCAACGCGCAGCGCGCGGACGATGGCGTTCTCGACGATCACGGCCTGCTCCGCGCCGGAGAGTTCCCGGCATTTACGGCAGTTGCACTTCTGGCCGTTGTCGGTCATCCAGTAGAAGTAGCGTCCGGTGGTGGAGTGGCAGATGCGGGCAACCTCCACGGCACGGCAGGCAATGACCTCGAGCGCAAAGGGGTTTGAGGGACAGCAGTTGGAGTCCGGCGTGCGCGCGCCCTTTTCGTTCATGCGGAAGAACGCGGGGTCCGTGGCGAACATCGTGCGCGGGAGCAGCCAGTCGATGGCGTGGAGCTCGTGCTCCACCTGCAGGCCGTAGCGCGCGCAGGCATCGAGGAAACGGGCGCCGCGGCCGCTCAGCATGAAAGGCATCACGTCGCGCGGGCCGATGTGCGTGGCGATGGTGGTGAGCCCGGCCTCGTGGGCAAGGCGCGGCCAGTCGAACGCACCGGAAAGGTCGCGGGCGCTGACGACCACGCCGCGCGTCGCAGCTCGGCGCCCGGCCGTTTCGACGGTCAGGCAACCGCCGGCACTTGCGGCGGTCGCGGCGGCCAGTACCCGTTTCAGGAAATCTCGTCTTTTCATGTACCTTGCCCTCCTGCTTCGTCGCGTCAATGGAACTGTCCCGTCGCGGCGGGACGTCCCGTCTCGAAATACGGCCACCCGTCGGAATCCCAGAGAATTTCCTGGAGGAAGAATGGACGCGGATTGTATCCGTGCGGCCGATAGGGCGTCAGCTCCCGGTCGTGGCAGTGGTAGACCATGTACGTGCGCCCGGACGGCGAGGAGAAGATCTCGCCGTTGTGCCCGGGACCGTAGAAGCGGTCACCCGGACGCGAGCGCAGGATCGTCTCGGCGAATCCCTCTTTCATCAAGCGTCCGGTACGGTCCGTGAAATCATCCGTGAGGTGCCGCGCGCGCCCCACCACGATGGCGTAGGTGCCGTTGTTGTACTCGCCGGAGCTCGCGAAGAGGTACCACCAGTCTCCGCGCCGGTAGAGGTACGAGCCCTCGAACACGCGGCGGCGGTGCGGTTTCGCCTTCGGGTCGCGGTCGCTCAATCCCGCCACGTGCACATACTCCGCGCCGGGCGCGAGCGCACGGCCGTCCGCCGTCAGCTCCACGCGGTGGACCTTCCCCACGGAGCCGAAGAAGAGCCACGTCTTCCCCGTCTCGGGATCCACCACGGCCTCGGGGTCGATCGTGTCGCGGATCCCCGTGACGCGTCCGTCGGTCACGACCACGCCGTTCGTGAACGGTCCTTCCGGACGGTCGCACGTGTAGACCGCGATGGCCGTGTTCTCCGCCCCCTTCCAATATGAGACGTACAGATTCCAGGCGTTTCCGATGCGCGCCACGTCGGGCGCCCAGATTGAACGCCAGTCGCGTTTCACGCGCGCGCGTTCCCCGGACGCAAGAAAATCGTCACGCACCTTCTGCCAATGGACGAGATCCGTGCTCTTCAGCAGCGCACGGGCGGTAGAGGTCTGGTAGTAGCAGTCGTCGCCGCGCCAGCAAGTGGGGTCGGGCGCGTCGGCCCGCCACACGGGATTCGTAAAAGCAACGCCGCCCCGCACCGCTGCATGAATTGCAGCGCACAGCAGGACGGCGCAGGCGCGAAACGACATGGCGGTTTTACTTCGCCGGTTCCTCGATCACGAACTCCTGGTGCTTCTCCGGCGGCACGTAGCCGTGCGTGGAACCCTGCACCCAGAGGATCTTCTTCGGGCAAGTCATGTTGTTCCACATTTTCGTGATGCCGGTCGGCGGGCAGCAGTAGTCGCCGAGGCCCGCGCGCGTGATGAACGTGAAGCAGGTCTTCGGGATGCGGCGCGCGAAGTTCGCCGCGTCGTAGTAGCCCAGGGCGTCCGTCCAGCCGATGTACCAGCCGTCGCCGGCGAGCTTGAGCGCGGGATCCTTGCGGAGCTTGCCGCTCGTGTACATGTCGCAGCACCAGGTGATGCCGCTCTCGGCGCGCGTCACGCCCTCGCCGCAGCCGGCCGCCCAGATCGTCTGGAGACCGCCCTGGCTGCCGCCGGAGGCGACGAGGTTCTTGCCGTCCCAGCCCTTGACCGTCTTCAGGTACTGGAGCGCGCGCTTGACGCGCAGGACCATGCCGTTGAAGTAGGCCGTCTCGGGGTCGGCGTTCTGCGCGGGGTCGAAGGCGTAGGAGTAGCCGTTCGAGCGGGTCTCCCAGCGGAGCATCTTGCGGTCGGCCTCGGTGGCGCCGAATGCCGCGAGCTTCTGGCCGTGGGCGTTGATGTTGAACACGATCTCGTTGTCGCGCGCCCAGCCCGGCGCGTCGTGCTGGCAGCGGTCGCCGCTATAGCCGTGCGTCTCAAGGCGGCAGGGGAACTTCGCGCCGGCGTCGACGGCCTTCGGCACGGTGAGGTAGCCGGTGACGGGACGCAGCCCCGCGCACGGCACCTGCACGGCGTAGATGCGCGCCTTGGGGTTGCCGCAGGGCAGTTCGATGAGCTCGGGTTTCATCGGCACGCGGTCGAGGCGCGCGTACTGCTTCGCCCAGAAGGCGTCGAAGTCGGCGGGCTCGGGATGGGAGACGAGCTTCTCGGGCTGCACGCCCGCGCCGCCGTCGAAGAACACGCGCTTGTCCATGCGCTCGAAGCGGTTCATCGCCGCCTTGCCCTCGGGCGTGTTGGGATTGCCGTGAAACGACTTGACGTAGCGCTTGCCGTCCTTGTCCACGATGGTCGCGGAGAGGCGCACGAAGCCGGGCTTGTCGGTCTTGGTGCGGTAGACGAACGGCTTGCTGGCCGACGCGGGCACCTTGCCCTCCTCCACGACGCCATCGTCGCCGGAACGTTTCCACTGGATGAAGTACGCGCCCTCGGCGAAGGGCTTGGCGCCCTGCAGCGAGAGCGTGAACGTCATCGTCTCGCCTGGCGCGTAGTCGATCGCGCGCGCCTTGTCGGTCTCGCCGTGCAGGACGGCTTCGTCGAGTTCGCCTGCGGCGAAAAGCCCGGTTCCCAGCGCCGCACACGCGGCTGCCACCAGCAGTTTCAATTTCATTTAAGGATAATCCTTTCTTTTGAAGTGCGTGTATTTTACCACAATGCGCCGCTGCGCGCCACTCTCCCGCGTCAAATGTTACGACGGCATCCTGAGCGCCGCAGACAAGAGTGCCGCCGCTCGGCGAAGGTCGGCATCGGACTTGCCGATGTCCACCGCCGCGCGCAACCGTGCCGCGCCGCGCGCAACCGTGGGATAACGGATCGCGGGAATCAACACCCCCTCGCGCTCAAGCGCAGCCGAAACTGCGCATGCCGTCCGTTCGTCGCCAACCGGAATCGGCACGATTGCGCTCTGCGTCGCGCACGCCACGCCCGCTTCGTTCAACGCCGCGGCGAACCGCGCCGCCTTCGCGCGCAACGCCGACGCGCGCCCTGGCTCCGCCTCCAACACCGACAGCGCGGTATCCGCCGCCGCCATCGCGCCCGGGCCCGGCGCCGTCGAGAAGATGAACGAACGCGACTTGTTCCGCAGGTAATCGCACGCCGTGCGGCTCGCGCACACGAACCCGCCCTCGCTCCCCAGCGCTTTCGAGAGCGTGCCGAGAATGATGTCCGGCTTGCAGTCGAAATGTTCGGTGAGTCCGCGTCCCGTCGCGCCCACAACGCCCGTCGCGTGCGCCTCGTCGATCATCGACACCGCGCCCGCCCGACGGCAGACCTCGAGGAACGCGGGCAGATCGAGGAGGTCGCCGTCCATCGAGAACACGGCGTCGCTCACCACGAGTTTGCGCCGACGCGGCCCCGCCGCGTCGAGCTGGCGGACAAGGTCGTCCATGTCGCCGTGTCGGTACACGAACACATCCGCGCGCGAGAGGCGGCAGCCGTCGATGATGCTCGCATGGTTGAGCGCATCGCTGAAAACGGCGTCGCCTTTCCCGACGAGCGCGCTGATCGTCCCCACGTTCGCCATGTAGCCCGTCGCCCATACGACCGCGTCCTCCGTGCCCTTGAACGACGCGAGGTGCCGCTCAAGGCGCACATGCTCCGGCAAGGTACCCGTCACGAGACGCGATGCGCCCGACCCCGCGCCGTGGCGCTGGATCGCCGCACACGCCGCCGCCTTCAGGCGCGGGTCTTCGGCAAGATTCTGGTAGTCGTTCGAGGCAAAGGAGAGGATATCTGCGGGCCGTTCGCGGCACATGCGTAAAAGCCCCTGTGAATCGGCTTCGCGCAAATCACCAGCCAAAGCTTCATCCAAAAGTGGCGAGACGCCGCTTCTCCCAGGGGGAGGGTCGCTGCTTGCTGCGACCGTCTGGCGGGGCGCGCTCGTCGGCGCGTTGTCCACCAACACGCACTGCTTCTGCAAATACTCAATCGTCTCCGCCACCCCCTCGCGCGGCCCGCGATACAAAAATATGCGTCCCCCGCACGGATCGCCCTTCTCCTTGATCGTCGTGATGCGGCAGTAGCCGATCTCCTTCGTCGCCACGTAGCCCGTCACGTAGTCGGGATCGTCAGACACGCAGATCTCGCCCACGATGCCCGGCGCATTCGCCACCTTCGTGGCCAACACAACCGCCTCCGCAAAATGGTTTTTCTTCCGCGCGTCCCCCCTGGGACAACGGGCATCTTGCCCGTTGCCGTTCCCCGCCGCGTCCATGTACGTGGCGCGCACGCCGCGCGCACGGTCCGGCTCGAGACGCTCCAGCGTATCCGCGTCGAGCAGCATCGCACCGCGCATGCCGTACGTCTCCGAAAACCGCGCCATGATCTCGTCGATGCGCGTGATGCCCGCGCCTGCCAAGAGGCGCGCCGCCACGGCGCGCCCTTCCGCGGGCGTCTGCGTGACGTGCGTCGACACCGGCAGCGCCTCCAGGTGCACGATCTCGCCCGCCTCCTCGACCTTCAGATGAATCTCATCCGGCACACCCTTCGCATGGCGGAGGGCACGTTCGGCGAGCGCGGCGGCAAGCGCGGGGATGTCGTGCGCGGGGACGATGCGCTCCGCCCCCGAGATGTGTTCGCCCGCGCGCGCCGCGCGCATCTTGACGGCGAAGAGGCGCGCGTCACTCATGGAAATCGCCCTCCGGCGCGGGGCCCGCGGGACACGACGCGAGCTCGCGCATCGCGGCGGTGATGCGCCCAATGGTCGCCGTATCCGAGACGAGCGGCGGCATCGTGTAGATGTAGCGGCTGAACGGACGCAACCACACGCCGTGGCGCGTGATGACGCGGTCGATGTCCGCCTGCGCGGGCAGCGCCGTCTTCACCTCCACGATGCCCACGGCGCCCGACACGCGCACATCCGCCACGTTCGGCATCGCGCGACACGGCGCGAGCCCTTCCTGCAGCTCACCCTCGATGCGGGCGACGGCGGCGGCATAGTCGGACTGCGCGAAGAGGTCGAGCGAGGCGAGGCCCGCCGCGCACGCGATCGGGTTCGCCATGTACGTGGGACCGTGCATGAACGCACCGGGCGAACCGGACGAAATCGTCTCCGCCACGCGCGCGGAGGCAATCGTCGCCGCAAGCGTAACGTGTCCGCCCGTGAGCGCCTTGCCCACGCAGAGGATGTCGGGCGATACGCCCGCGCGTTCATGCGCCCAGAGCGGTCCCGTGCGATGGAAGCCAGCGGCGATTTCGTCGAAGATCAGGAGGAGTCCCTTCTCGTCGCAGAGCGCGCGCATCTGGCGCAAATAGTCGGGGGAATAGAAGCGCATCGCGTTCGCGGCCTGGAAATATGGTTCGCAGATGACGCCCGCGATCTCGTCTTCGTGTTCCTCCACCACGCGTGCGAGCGACGAGAAATCAAGCGGATCGGCGAAATAGTGCTGCGGCATGATCGAACGGAAAAGCGAATGCATGCCGTCGGGATCGCTCAGCGCCATTGCGCAGCAGGTGTCACCATGGTAGCCGCCGAGCAACGCCACGAGCTTGCCCTTGAGCGGGAAGCCGCGCGCGTGCTGGTACTGGACCGCCATCTTTGCCGCAACCTCCACGGAGATGGAACCGGAATCCGCGAAGAACACGCGGTCGAGACCAGGCGGCGTGAGCTGCACGAGGCGTTCGGCGAGCGCGATCGCGGGTTCATGCGTGAGACCGCCGAACATCACGTGCGAGAGGCGTTCGGCCTGGCGGCGCATTGCCTCGACGATGTGCGGGTGACTGTGTCCGTGCGCCACGCACCACCAGCTGGACACGGCGTCCACGAGCGTGGAACCGTCGTGCAGCACGAGGTTCACGCCGTGCGCCTCCTTCACGAACCGCACGGGCGGCGGGTTCGCGACCGAAGCGTAGGGATGCCAGATGTGCGCGCGGTCGAAAGCGAGGGGATTTTCCATCATTTCTCCGAACACCCCTTCAAACTCGCGAACAACGGCGAGAAATCAACTTCCGAAAGTGAGAAAACAGGTCTGACCTGTTTTGACACTTTCACGATGACGGGCGGGAAGCCGAGACGCTCGAGCGCGCGGCGCGTGACGGCGAAAGTGTCCGCGACAATCACCGGATCGGCGTCGGGGCACCAGTTGTAGACCACGCCCGCCACGGACATGCCGCGCGCCTTCGCGGCCTCGAGCGAGAGGATGATGTGGTTGATGGAACCGAGGCGACCGCTCGCCACGAGAACAAGCGGCCATCCCTGCGCGGCAGCGAAATCCACCGTCAGAGTATCTGCGGTGAGCGGCACGGCGAGTCCGCCCGCGCCCTCCACGAGCACCACCTCGTGCGCGGCGGCGCAGGTGGCGACAGCATGCGCGATCTTCTTCAGGTCGACGGTACGCCCCTCGAGGCGCGCGGCGAGTTCGGGGGAGGACGGGAAAGAGAATATCTGCGGCGCGGTGAGGCCGAGGTCATCTTCAGAAAGGCGGGGCATATCTGCGAGTGCGCGGTGCGCGTCGAGATCTTCGGAGAAACCCGTGTTGCCGGTCTGCACCATCTTCACGGTGATCACGTCATGTCCTGAAGCTCGGAGCCAGCGGGCCATGAGGCCCGTCACCACGGTCTTGCCCACGCCCGTGTCGATGCCGGAAATGAAATAGACGTTTCCTGCGGCCATGTCAAACCAGGTTCGAGTGAATCTCGAGATGGAGGGTGAAGCGCTTCGGCGCGTTGGGGTCGGCGGAGCGGAGCGGAAGGAGCGCCTTCTTGATCTTCGGGAGCTTGGGACGTAGCGCAAAGAGCTGGCCGGAAGTGCGCACGTAAATGAAGAGATGCCCGTCTTGATAACGTCCAGGGCGCGCGGGAAGGTCGGGGAAGAGTGTTGTCCACTGCGCGCACACGGCGTCGAAGAATGCGCTTCGCTCGGTGAGCAGATCACCGAGGATGTCGTCCATCAGCGTGCCGACGCGCGGCGTGGGCACGCGCGTCTCGACAGGGTCTCCGTCAATGGGGAGATCGGGCGACACGCGATCTGCGAGGCGCTTGCGCGCCGCGCGGTCGCGCAGGCGGCGCCGGAGTTCTGGATGGTTGCGCAGGGGGTCAGGCGAAGCGTTCGGCGTCGTAGATTTCATTTGCACCCTCCAGTTCCTCGCGCGTGCCGTAGCCCCACGTGCAGCCGACCGTGTACATGCCGGCGACGGAGCCTGACACGACGTCTCCCTTCGTATCGCCCACCATGACGGCGTCGGCGGGATCAATGCCGCGCAGACGCATGATCTCCGAGAGCAGTTCCGCCTTGGAGAGGAAGCGCTGCGGCGCACCGGGGTGGGCCGCGGCGACAACCGGATCGAGAAAGGAGTCGAATGAATAGAAGCCGTCAAACAGCACGTCCCAACCGAACTTCGCCATCAAGAGGCGTGTGGGGTTCCAACGCTTGTTCGTGGCCACGTAGATGTGGCAGCACTGGCGCTTCAAGCCGGCGAGCCACGCCGGCACCCACGGGTAGGGGCGCGTGGAGGGGAACCCACTCGCGTCGTAGCAGGTACGGAACTGCGCCTTCACGGCGTCCACCAATTCGGGCGTGGCGTCGTCGAAGAGCATGTACACGACCTGGTCGAGCGTGGGGCCGGTACGGTAGACGCGGTCGAAATGCGGGCAGTCGCGTCCGATGTTGCGGAGCGCCGCACGCCAGGCGGACTTGATGTCCGCCTCCGTATCGCAGAGCGTGCCGTCGAAGTCGAAGAACCAGTGCTGTCTCATCGTCGTCCTGAAAAGAGAAAGGGCGCGGCGCATCCAACGCCGTGCCCTTCCTTTCATACGGCCTAGGGGCCTGTTACTTCGCAATCACGCGGGCCATCTCGAGGACCTTGTTCGAATAACCCCACTCGTTGTCATACCACGAGAGGAGCTTCACGAAGGTCGGATCGAGGCACATGGACTTGTCCGCGTCGAAGATCGACGTGCGGGAATCGCCGCGGAAGTCGGTGGAGACCACCGCGTCCTCGGTGTAGCCCAGAATGCCCTTGAGGGCGCCCTCGGAGGCCTCCTTGACGGCGGCCTTGATCTCTTCAATCGTCGCGGGCTTCTCGAGCTCGGCCGTGAGGTCGACGATCGAGACGTCGCTCGTGGGAACGCGCATGGAGATGCCGGTGAGCTTGCCGTTGAGGTCGGGGAGAACCTTGCCGACGGCCTTCGCCGCGCCCGTCGAGGACGGGATGATGTTCTCGAGGATGCCGCGGCCGCCGCGCCAGTCCTTCTTGGACGGGCCGTCAACGGTCTTCTGCGTCGCCGTGGCGGCGTGGACCGTGGTCATGAGGCCGCGCTTGATGCCGAACTTCTCGTGGATGACCTTGCTGAGAGGCGCGAGGCAGTTCGTGGTGCAGGAGGCGTTGGATATGATGTCCTGGCCGGCGTACGTCTCGTGGTTGACGCCGTACACGAACATCGGGGTCGCGTCCTTCGAAGGAGCGGACATGATGACCTTCTTGGCACCGGCGGTGATGTGGGCGCGGGCCTTCTCGTCCGTGAGGAAGAGACCGGTGGACTCGACGACGATCTCGGCGCCGACTTCGTTCCACTTGAGGGCAGCCGGATCCTTCTCGGCCGTGAGGCGGATCGCCTTGCCGTCGACGACGAGGTTCGTGCCGTCGACCTTGATGTCGTGCTTGAAGATGCCGTGCACGGAATCGTACTTCAGCATGTATGCGAGGTAGTCGGGATCGAGCAGGTCGTTGATGCCCACGATCTCGATGTCGTTCGCGAAGTTCTCAACTGCCGCGCGGAAAACCATGCGGCCGATGCGGCCGAAGCCGTTGATGCCAACCTTGATAGCCATTTTCTCTGTTACTCCTTTGGACTCGCCGCTCGGGACCTCCCCTCGCGGAAAATTGGGGAAGAGTTTACCATAATCCGCGCCGTCCGTCAAGAGGGTCCCCACGCGGTTTTCGGGTTGCACCCCTCCCTACTTGAGGTCCTTGAACGCATGGGAGAGGCGCAGTATGGCCGATGGTTTCATGCGGATGGCGCCCTTCGGGCACACCTCGTGGCAGCACGCGCAGCCAATGCAGGTTTTCTTGTTGAGCTGAGGGACGGCGCGGCCCTCCAGCACGAGCGCCTGGGCGGGGCACGCCCGCACGCACTGTCCGCACGCGACGCAACGCGCGGCGTCGAACAGCGGACGCACCCAGATCAGCCCGGCGGCGAGGCGCGCGAACCAGGCGGGCACGAGCGCGAGCAGGTGCGCGCCGAGGGGCGTGGAGAATTTCGGCACGTCCACGGCTTCGCCGCGCACCTCCGGCGCGCGCGCCGCCGCCACGCCCTTCAGGTAGGGGACACTGTCGGGACGGATGTGGAGCGCGCGGCAGAGCGCACCGTCAAGCGCGAAGGGATCCGCCGATGCGGCAAGAAAGCCGAGGCGAATGGGGCGTCCGTTGGCCGGTCCCTGCCCTTCCATGCCCACGATGCCGTCCGCAATGCTCACAGCCGGCGGCAGAACCTTCCAAATGGCGCGGAGGAGGCGTCCGAACTCGGCGGGCTTCGGATAGAGACGGTGGAGCGTGGTCTTGCTGTAGCCGGGAACCGCACCGTAGAGGTTTTTCACGGCGGCGGTGAGCTTGGTGAGCGCATGGCTCTTCACCTTCGGCAGGTTCACGATAAGGTCCGCCTCCACGACCGGCTTCGCGAGAGAGAACGAGAAACCGTCCTCCGTGAAGTTCTGCACTCCTTCGCGCTCAAACGGGACAAAGGGCACGCCTTCCTCTTCGCACACCGCCCCAAGCCCGCTTTTGGAGAGCACGGAACGGAGGTTGGCCGTGCTTGCGGGGCTGTCCCCAACGGAGACGTCCGCACCTGCCGCCTTGAGGTGGCGCAGGACTGCGCGCAGGGCATCGGGATGCGTCGTGACGGCCTCGTCTGGCGTGCGGTCGGTGAGGAGGTTCGGCTTCACGAGCACACGCTTGCCGCGCACCGCGAACCAGACGGGGGATGTGTTCTCCGCGGGCATTCAGAGCTTCGTCTTGATGCGCGGGAACGGCGTCTGGTTGTAGACGCGGGAGAACGGCGGGATGGAGTCCATCAGCCACACGTTGCCGCCGATCTCGCTGTCGTGCCCGATCGTCGTGTCGCCGCCGAGGATCGTGGCGCCGGCGTAGATGACCACGTTGTCCTCCACGTTCGGGTGGCGCTTGTGTCCCTTCATCAGCATGCCCGTCTTCTCGTCCTTCGGGAAGGAGAGCGCGCCGAGCGTGACGCCCTGGTAGAGTTTCACGTTGCGTCCGATCACGGTGGTCTCGCCGATCACGACGCCCGTGCCGTGGTCAATGAAGAAATGCTCGCCGATCGTCGCGCCGGGATGGATGTCGATGCCCGTCTTCGAGTGGGCGTATTCGCTCATGATGCGCGGGATGATCGGCACCTTCAGCTTGTAGAGCTCGTGGGCGAGGCGGTGCACCGTGACGGCGTAGAGGCCGGGATAGGCCATCACCACCTCCATGCGGCTCGTCGCGGCGGGATCACCCTCGTAGGCGGCTGCGATGTCGGTCTCCAGCAGGCGGCGCACCTCGGGAATGCGCGCGCGGAACGCGGCGATGATGGTCGGCGCGTCGGCGTTCGGCATGAGGAGCGCGACCTCTTTCTGGAGCGCGGCGTAGAGGGAGTCGGGGTCGCCCGACTCGCCGCCGCCCATCGGCCCGTACAGGCACGGATGGAGCGCGGCGAAGGCGCGCTTGAGGAGAAACTGGATTCTTTCGGGCAGGGTCATGGCGATAGTATATCAAAAAAGACGGCGGTGCGCCCGCGGGGACGCACCGCCTTTCCTGCGACGGGAATCGGCCTTACTTGGCCGGCTCTTCCGTCTTCGGGGCCTCGGCGGCGGGCGTCTCCTCTGTCTTCTTGAGGGACTCCACCCACTGGAGGATGCACATCTCGGCGCCGTCGCCCTTGCGGGCGCCGGTCTTGACGATGCGCGTGTAGCCGCCGTTGCGGCCTTCCATCTGCGGGACGATTTTGTCGAACAGCTTCTGGACGGCCTTGGGCTGCTGCAGGCGGGACGCCGCGAGGCGGCGCGCCGCGAGGCCGCCCTTGCGGGCGACCGTGACGATGCGCTCCGCGTCCTTGCGGGCCTGCTTCGCCTTCGGCAGCGTGGTCTGGATCGACTCGGCGAGGATGAGATTCGTCACAAGGCTCTTCATGAGGGCCTTGCGGTGTTCCATCGAACGGCCGAACTTCTTTTGAACTCTCTGGTGACGCATGGGTCTAAACTCCTGTAACAGCTTATTTCTTCGATTCGAGCAGGTCGGCGTCGAACTTGTAGCCGAGGCTCATGCCGAGCTCCTTCAGCTTGTCCTTGATCTCGTTCAGGGACTTCTTGCCGAAGTTGCGGTACTTGAGCATGTCGGCCTCGGTCTTCTGCGCGAGCTCGCCCACCGTGGTGATGTTAGCGTTGTTGAGGCAGTTCGCGGCGCGGACCGACAACTCGATCTCGTTCACGGACATGTTCAGCAGCTTGCGGAGACGCTCGCGCTCGTCGGCGCTCTTGCGCTCGGTGTCGTCGAATTCGAGGACCTCCTCGTTGGAGTAGTCCACAAACACGTCGAGGTGACGGCGCAATACGGCGGCGGCGGTCTTCAACGCGTCGTCCGGCGTCACGCGGCCGTCGGTCCACACGTCCATGACGAGTTTCTCGTAGTCGGTGCGCTGGCCCACGCGGGTGTTCTCCACGAGGAAGTTCACGCGCGTGACGGGCGAGAAGATGGAGTCGATCGCGATGCGGCCGATCTCCTGGTCCGGCGTCTTGTTGCCCTCCGCGAGGCAGAAGCCGCGACCGGTGCGGATGTCGCACTCCATGTCGAGCGTCGCGCCCGCTTCGAGCGTGGCGATTTCCTGGCGCGGGTTGAGGACTTCCACGGAATTCTCGGCGGCGAAGTCGCCGGCGGTCACCGTGCAGGGTCCGGTCTTCTTCAGGCGAAGGCTGGTGTTTTCGCGCGTGAACGTTTTAAGCTGCACGCGTTTCAGGTTGAGGATGATGTCCGTGACGTCCTCCGCGACGCCTGGGATCGTAGAGAACTCGTGGCTCACCCCGGCGATCTTGACAGAGCAGATCGCGCAGCCCTCGATGGAGGAGAGGAGCACGCGGCGGAGCGAGTTCCCGATCGTGCGCGCGTAGCCGATTTCAAACGGCTCGGCAATGAAACGGGCATACGTTCCGGTGGCGGTGCCCTCGTCCTTCTTGACGGCACGGGGCATTTCAAAACGGCTCAAACGGATTGGCATTTGTATCTCCCTTGAGAATGAAAAACACAGGCGAACGACCCGCCGGGGACGGTCCCCGGCAGATCTCCGACGACACGCGCTTACCGCGAGTACAGTTCGACGATCAGCTGAACGTCGATGTTCTCCGGAATCTCCGAACGCTCCGGAACGCTCTGCAGCGTGCCCGAGAGGTTCGCATCGTCCCGCGTCAGCCACGACACGGACAGCTTGTGCTTGTTCAGCGAGTCGCGCACGGCCATGAGGTCGCGGCTCTTCTCGCGGATCGACACGGTCTGGCCGGGCTTCACCGTGCAGGACGGGATGTTGCAGATTTTTCCGTCGAGCTCGATGTGGCGGTGCGTCACGAGCTGGCGCGCGGCGCGGCGCGTGGGCGCGAAGCCGAGGCGGTAGACGATGTTGTCCAGACGCGTCTCGCAGAGCTGGAGCAGAATGTCGCCCGTCACGCCCTCGCGCGCCTTCGCGCGCTTGAAGAAGATGCGGAACTGGCGTTCCATCATGCCGTAGATGAAACGGGCCTTCTGCTTCTCGCGGAGCTGCTCGCCGTATTCGGACAGTTTCTTCCGGCGGCGCGCGCCGTGCTGCCCGGGCGGGTTGGGACGCTTCTCCAGGACCTTGTCAGGACCAAAGAGGGGCTCGCCGAAACGGCGGGCGATTTTCGTACGGGGACCAGTATAACGACCCATTTTACACTCTCCTGCGCTTGCGCGGACGGCACCCGTTGTGCGGAACGGGCGTGCAATCCGTAATCATGGTGACATGGATGCCGGCGGCCTGGATGGCGCGCACGGCCGATTCGCGGCCGGCGCCGGCGCCCTGCACGCGCACTTCGCACTCGTGCATGCCCTTGGCGAACGCCGTCTTCGCGGCCGTCTGCGCCACCATCGTGGCCGCGAACGCCGTGGACTTGCGGCTGCCCTTGAACCCTTCCTTGCCGGCCGAGCTCCACGCGATCACGCCGCCGCGGGCGTCGGCGATCGACACCTGCGTGTTGTTGAACGTGGACCTGATGAACGCGATGCCGGGCGGGATCGACTTGCCCGGACGCGCCTTCTTGACGGCGGCTTCGCCTTCCGCCGCAGGGGCGGCGGCCTCGGCTGCGGCCGGAGCCGCGGCAGGCGCCGCCTCTTCCTTCTTGATTTCTTCGCTCATTGCTTGACGTCCTCTTCGAAATTACTTCTTCGCGGGGGCGGAGGCGCGCATCAGGGCGGCGGCGCCCTTCCGGTTGCCCTTGCGCGTGTGCGCGTTCGTCTTCGTGCGCTGGCCGCGCACGGGCAGGCCGCGCTTGTGGCGCAGACCGCGGTACGACCCGATCGAAATGAGGCGGCGGATGTTCTGCGACACCTCGCGGCGGAGGTCGCCCTCCACGCGGTAATGGTCCTGAATGAAAGTCACGATCGCGTGAATCTCGTCCTGACTCAGATCGTCGGCCTTCTTCATCGGCTCGACGTTGCACGCCGCAAGCACGTCATCTGCGCGCTTCGGCCCGATTCCGTGGATGTACCGGAGAGCATAGCGAACATGCTTCTTGCCCGGAATATCCACACCCATCAGTCTTGGCATGGTTGTTTTTTTCCTCTTTTTTCTTAGCCCTGACGCTGTTTATGGCGCGGGTTTGTGCAGATCACGCGCACCACGCCTTTGCGACGAATGATGCGACAGTTCTCGCAGATGCGGCGAACGGAACTACGTACTTTCATTGGTTAACTCTTCTTTTTATGGTCGAACAGCGAATTAGTATATCAAAACGACCGTTCGCCGACAAGGGGGAAATTATAAAAATAATCGTTTGCGAATTATGGACCAAAAAATGCGTTTATAGGAGATTCCCGACGCGTAAGATTACGTTGCGGAACGAAGTACGACCAACTTCGATTGTAAAATTACGGCACGGAACGGATTGACCCTAAGACTGTGTTTTGATATTCTTCTGGCCACTAGGAGAACAGCAATGAAAGAGAGAATGCTCGCCGCAACGGCCCTCCTCGTCGCGCTGGGCGCGATGGCAGACGGTTTCACGCTCGTGGGAAAAGAAACGCGCGCACGCGTGGTGGTGGGCGCAAACGAGCCGGAGTACGTGTTCCGCGCCGCCCAGGATTTCACGAACGACGTGAAGAAAATCACCGGCGCAGACCTCGCGCTCACGCGCGGCAACGCGCCGCGCCCCGGCGACGTGTTCATCTCCACAACGGGAGGGTCGCGCTTGTCGCGACCGCACTCACCGGGAGGGTCGCGCTCCTGCGCGACCGATCAGAAATGGGAATCTTACGACGTGACTGTCAATTCCGGCGTCCTCGCCATCGCCGGCAGCGACGCGCGCGGCACGATGTTCGGCCTCTACGACTTCATCGAGCGCTACCTCAAGGTCGACCCGCTCGCCTTCTGGAACGGCGTGCCATACCCGAAGGCGGAAACGCTCGCGTGGGATTCCGTTGAAATCCACCAATCCTCCCCCACCTTCAAGTTCAGGGGCTGGTTCATCAACGACGAGGACTTCCTCTCCCAATGGCGCGAACCGGCTGGTCCGCGTCCCGTGCGCACGGCGAAGGGCCTGTGCAGCGTCGTAATCAACCACGGCACGATGGAGGCGATCGCCGAGGCGATGGTGCGCAGCCGCTTCAACCTCATCATCCCCTGCAGCTACATCGACCCGCGCGTGGACTACGAAGCCGAGAACCTCGCCATCTGCGCGCGGCGCGGGCTCTTCCTCTCCCAGCACCACCACGACCCCCTCGGCCTCGGCGGCTTCATGTTCCTCAACCACTGGGAGTCGAAAGGCAAGGACTACAAGTACTCCTACTTCAGCCACCCGCACGAGGTGGAGGACATGTGGCGCGAGGCCGCGCGCGCGTACGCGAAGTTCCCCGACGTGGTGTGGCAGATCGGCTTCCGCGGCATCAGCGACTCGCCCATGTGGGCGGCGGACAAGTCTGTGCCGACCTCGGACGAAGCCCGCGCGCAGATCATCTCCGACGCGATGGCGAAGCAGGTGGATATCCTGAAGGAGATTGGCGTGAAGAACCCCTACCTCACGGCAACGCTTTGGGGCGAAGGCGCCTTCTTCAACGAGAAGGGACTCCTAAAGGTCCCCGCCGGGGCGACGATCGTCTACTCCGACAATTCGTCCGGCTGGTGGTGGCCGAAGGACTTCTACGAGACCCCGCAGGACGCAGCGCACACCTACGGCCTTTACTACCACCACCAGCTCATCACCGCAGGCCCGCACTTCGTCCCCGGCGTCCCCGCCGCCCGCACGTTCGCCCAGCTCAAGGAGGCCGCCGACCGCCATGCCACCGAGTACATCGTCTTCAACGTGGGCAATGTACGCGAGTTCACCTACGGCATCGCCGCCTCGCAGGCGATGACGTGGAACCTCGGCGCGTTTGACGCGGAGGCCTGGACGAAGGACTGGATCGCGCGCCGCTTCTCCACGCAACGCGCGGAATGGCTGTCGCTCCATAACATGTACTTCAAGGCGTTCCAGCTCCATCCCGTGCACGGGCACCCCATGTTCCTCGACGGACACCTCGCGCACAACGTGTGGCGGCAGCTGCGCCGGGACTTCGTGGGCGCGCTCGCCGCGCAGAAGAAAGGGAAGAACACTTTCCCCTTCGAGCCCGCGACGAACTCCTACGTGCGCACGGAGAAGCTCGACCCCTTCAAGACCGCGCTCTTCAAATCAAACCATCCGGTGATGGGGACCTGGCACGACACCTACGCACGTCTCCGCGCGCAGGAGGCGTCGTTCGCCCAGGCGGAACGCCTCGCGCGCACGCTCATGGCGCGCGCGCCTGCCGCTGAGCAAGACCTCGCCTTCGACGCGTTCGTCTACCCGGCGGCGTTCATGCACGCGTTCACGCGCGCCATGGCCGAGTTCACGGACGCCTTCGACCTCCACGCGCTTGGCGACACGTCCGGCGCGGCCGCAGCGGCGCAACGCGGCCTTGCCACGCTCGAATCCGCCGAGGCGCTCGACGCGCGTTACTGCCGCGGCAAGTGGGCCGACTGGCACAAATGCCGCGTGCAGGTGCCGCTCCCCAAAATCATCGAGCAGGCCCGCGCCTTGCTCAGCTCAATCCCTTAAACATGGGGAGCCGCCATCTTGGCGGCTCACTGGGAGAACGAGCATCTTGCCCGTTTCACTGGGTCAACGGGCGTCTCGCCCGTTGCACGGGAGGGGCGCGCTCCCGCGCGACCGCTACGGCAATACCACCTCCACCTTGAAGAACCGATACGCCGAATTCCCTTCCACCGGCACATCCCCCCACGGCCCCTCCAGCGTCGCCGCGCCCTTCACCTTCCACGTCGCGGGCACGTTCCACAGGTTTGGTGGCGGTTCAACCGTCATCCCACCAAAGTCTGGCGTGCCATCCGCCTTCATCGGGAAGGATGTGATTCTGAAGTCATTCGTTGCCACCTCGGGATCCAACCCAAGCACATAACACTCCCATACCTTTCGCCCGTTCGCCGCCGACGCCTTGGCAGAAGCCTCATACGCCTCGTACTCATCCCCCGCGTCCGGATCATGCGCATTCAGCCACACATACGGCACAGGCACCTCCGTTGTCCGCGTGGCCGTAGACAAGCTATGAAACATTGCCGTCAAAGTTTCGCCAATCTGTTCACCTCCCGACATAACCTTGTGTGTCAACACATATACACCGTTGCTCAACGGTGTCCAATCGACATATCCACGACCTGATGACGAACTCAGCGTCTCGCCGTTTACCGCCACAATGGTAATTGCCCCCGATGCCGCGCCATCCACCCAGGCAGTCGAATAGCGTATTGTCTCGCTCGCCGCCGCTGCGCGCGTGCCAGTTGCAAGGTCAAGCTTCACCGACGCGCTCATGCCCGAACACATTGTCGCGCCTTGTGCCGAAACAACCGTACACACGGCAACGGCAATTAAACAACTCTTCATGACAAATCTCTTCATTAAGATTCTCCTGTTTGCTATAGTAGTTTTCGTCTCTCGCTCTGAACGTACGGTCCATTGCGCATTCGCGCCTTTGGACCACCCGCCCTTTCGCTACCGCGTACTAATTTGACAGGGTTCTGGCAAGGCGGAAGCCGAAGCTGCTGTACTCGACCGACGGGAGGTAGTCGAGCCGATTGGACGAGGTACAGTAGTCAGCATAGCTGATCCAGCTGCCGCCGCGAAGCACCCGGTTCGCCCCCGAGGAAGAGCCCTTGGAATCCGTGCCATACGACAAAGTTCCATACCAATCAAGACACCATTCCCACACGTTGCCATGCATGTCGTATAGTCCCCACTGATTCGCGCTCTTCGATCCCACAGGATGAGTCTTGGAACTGGAGTTGCCTGAATACCACATGTAGTCTCCATTCGCTGAATTGCCGTAGCTGTATGTCGTCGTCGTCCCAGCCCGGCAGGTGTATTCCCATTGCGCCTCCGTAGGCAAATCGAAGTCAAGTCCCGTACGGGCACGCAGCTTGCCCATGAACGATGACGAATCCACATCTGAAGAAGAAGGCCACTTGGCTCCATTTGAAGAGCCGCGAATCGCATTGTAGCTCACCTTTTCAACCGGTAACGTGTCACCGGCGAATTTGGAAGGGTTCGTCCCCGTCACGAGCGAGTATTGTTTCTGCGTCAATTCAAAGACCCCAACAAAATATGGTTTCGTAAGAGTAACGTCGTACTGTCCACACATCACGAACGAACCAGGTTCAATGCGGCGCAAGACAAGTTTCGTGGTCTTGTACGCATTCACGTTGAATCCACTACTAGGCGGCGAGGCCAAGTATGAGACGGGATAGCTTGCGGCGTTCGCACCTGGGGAGAGATCAATTACGCAGTATGTCGCTGGTGTCGTCTCGCATGAGACATTGAACACCACATTGCTCGACTTGAATGTTAATCCTTCGGCGTTCATGTCCCACACAATGGAATGCGTTCCATCCTCCAGGCTCACATCACCCGAGAGTTGCGTCGCCGTATTTGTCGTGTTCGCACCCATGTCGACGGCCGTCACCTTCAGCGAGATGAACACCGCTCTCTGCTTCGCCTCCGCCGCAATGTCGCCTGTCACCGTGTACGAGATATCGACCTTCCCGTTCCATGGGTAACGCTGTTGCGCCGTCACGCCTGTGATCGTCGGCGTAGCGGCAAAGGCATTAGCCCATCCGAATACGCCAACCAGTAGAAAAATCACATTTAACTTCATAACACCACATCTACGCTTGAACTTATTCATTAGTTGACCTCCGATTTCAATCCCTGCTCTTCAAACAGAAATGCGAAAACAACCAAAGCACGAGCAGGGAAACAATCACAGACACACTCATTGCCTTCCAGTCGGTTAGAAACGATTTGATTGGTAATGTCACAATCCCATTTACGCATGTTTTAGCAATGAGTATATGTATTATCAGGATGACCGCCCAGATTAGAAGCGAGGCCTGCCCGATAAAGATATTGATGCGAGAAACCGAATATCGACCGCCTTTTGTACTCCAGATCCAATCTGAAGTGTCAGGTGGAATATAGCCTTGTATGTCAAAAAGGTTCATGCCAGAAATCTTGTCCACGCCAGAATCAAAAGCGTTGCTGGCATAGCGTTTACGAAATGCCTCTATAGCGTTCTCGTAGTTTTCATACCACATTTTTGAACCCTTGGCCATCATAATCCACAGCAACGAGATTACCATTCCAACAAATGCGATTGCGAACGCAATGCCATTTGCCGTCGTAAGCGAAATCAAGGACTTACTAGGAGTAATGGCAGCGATAACCAACCCTCCATATCCGGCGAAACAGGCAATTAAGAAAGCCGTCAGAAAGATCGCACGCTGCCAAACGTGTTTTATCTCAAAATCTCGATTGGATTCAAGCCGCTGATAAGCATCGCGATAAGACACCAATGCACTAATCAATTGAACTACTGTTGGCATCACTTGCCTCCTTGCGTGTTTGTAGTCATCGAAGGGGATGGTTCTTGGGAATATTTGGCATCACTACCCAAGATGTCCAATGCTTTCCATACCAAGAGAACAATTACAATACACACTGCTATTGTTTCAATCACACGACAAATTATAGTTGTCATGCGCACACACTTTTCTTCCGACATAATCCAAGGTTCTCAACTTTTCCCGCACCTGTTGCTTGCACGTTGACACCCTCGGCGCGAGAACCAAGCGCAACATGTCGTTCCCTTTTTCAGACATCGGGGCGGTGACGGAAACACAAGCACCTCCCTCGATGCGTCAGGGTAGGTGCCTCGGATGGACCTGTGATGATACACCGAAGGAGGCGATACTGCACATAGGCAGTGCCTTCTTGATGCGTCATCACGAGTAAGTTTCCGAGGCTTAACCCTGACGCGACCCAAACGCGGTGACGGCTACGGTTGCTCACCGTCTGACCCGCGCGGGTAATCTGTTATCTCGCCTTTTTACGGGCAAGGCGGAAATAGTATGCCACATTCCCCCGCCTAACGCAAGCGAGATTTTGGGAAATTGAAGCTTTGCGCGCGGTGGCGCAGGGGTTGACGAGAGACGTGAGACGCGAGACGCGAATGGCGACTATCAGACGTGAGACTAAGAGGCAATGCGGCTTTGCCAATGTCTCATCGTCTCATGTCTCGGCGCGTCTCTCGTCTATCGTCTCACGTCCGCGCGCCCACGCCCACTCCGCCAGCGGCGGGCGCGTGCGCGGTACGTCACCTATCGCGATATGTGAAAAAGCGGGCATGAGGCGTGAGATTACGGCGCGGAATGGCAATTTATGGGAACTGACGGCGTGAATAACGGAACCATCGGACTTCCATAACCTGGCCTATCACAACATAGAAAATGGCAAAGTTGCGAACGTTGATACGGTAATAGACATCTCCAGTCGCCTCATCTTTATAGTACGGCGCAAAGGCAAGCGGAGCTTCAAGGCGATCCACGACAGCCCGTTCGGCATCATCCCTCAATCGTTGTGCCGCCTCAGGGTTACGCAACTTGAACGTGATGTAACGTACGGCGTCCGAGATTTCGTCGTAGAACTGCGGCGAATACTCAAGAGTAAACTTGTCGCCCAGCATCAACGATCTCCTGCAGACCGGAAAAGACTTCTTCGTGCGACATCCGCTCGGGATTCTCACGGCAAAAACGCGAACATTCTGACAGTTGCGCGGCCACATCCTCCTCTGCGGCCGGATCGTTGAAACTATGCCTGAAGCCTTCCCCAAGCATGGTTACAATGTAGCGCACGGTACGAACCTTTTCGTCCGTTGTCATCGCATCTATTATGTCTTTCGCTGCTGCCGGCATCGTTTTTTCCCTCTCGGCGCAAGGCGGATGCGACAAGCGCGAGCCACCCGCGCGGGTAATCTGTTATCTCGCCTTTTTACGGGCAAGACGAAAATAGTATGCCACATTCCCCCGCCCGGCGCAAGCGGGAATTGCGTTTTGGGGAAATTGTACGAGGGGGAGTTCAAACGGCATTCGCGATCATGCGCCGCCAAGATGGCGGCTCTCCATGCGGCGGTCGCGGGGCGACCGCCCTACCACGTGAAGCGGTAAGAGTGCCGCTTCCCCGAATGATCACGACAAGCGCGACCACTCTCGCACGGTAGGGCGCGCGCGCCGCTCGGCGCGAGAGGCGCCGGCGGGGGAATGGTGAGCCAGTCAACGGGCTGAAGTGAAGGCCTGAAGTGAAGGCGGGGCGGGTGACCTCGATGCGGTCGGAGAGGATCACGTCGATGCCGAGGTCGCGCAACTTCTTCGCCTTCTCCGGCTGGTCGCACTTGAAGTAGGACACCTTCACGCCGGCCGCGTGCAGCATCTCCACGTCCGCGCGCGAGCAGGGATAGAGTAGCTGCAGGAACTGGCACTTGTGCTCGATCGTCTGTTTCGCGTAGAGCGTGTTCTTCTCCGGCGGCCAGGGTTTTTTGTAGGCGTCAAGGCCTTTGACGGTGCGACTCATGTTGCAGGTGAGGATGTCGGGCACCGCCTTGCGCGCCTCTTCGATGGCGGGCAGCGACGTGGCGATGAACGCCTGGTGGAGACGTCCCTTCGCCTTGATCTTCCGCGCCACCTCCGTCGCCACGTTCGCCGCGCAGTGGCAGTTGATCCACACGCCCTCGGTGGGCAGGCAGTCGATCGCCTCGTCAAACGTCGGCACCTTCACGTCAGGGTGTTTAGGTTGACGGGAAGCGACAGGAGTGTCGCTTCCCCGAACATCTCGGGGAAGCGGCGCTCTCGCCGCTTCATGGGGCCACTTGACGGTGAGCTTGCGGATCTCGTCAAAGGTCAAATCCGCGACGGCACCCTTGCCGTTCGTCGTGCGGTCGACCGTGCCGTCGTGCATGATCACGAGCTCGCCCGTCTTGCAGCGCTTGACGTCGAACTCCACCATGATGGCGCCGAGGGCGACGGCGTTGGTGAACGCCACCACGGTGTTGGCGGGCTTGCCGCCGCCGTTCCCCTGGTGGGCGCACACGCCGCCGGCGGGCATGGGCGGCATGTCGAACGTGCCGCAGACGAGACGCAGCGTATGGCCCGTATCCTCGATCTCGAAGAGCTTCATGCGCTCGGCCTCGCCCGAGTTGGGCTGGTGGAGGGTGAGGAGCAGCTTACCGTCGAATGTGCGGAAGAGCATGCCGTGTCCGCCGTTCTTGGCGTAGAGGATCTCGTCCCTCGTCCAGGGGCCCGCAAGCTTGCCGGTGGTGGACTTGCGCAGGAGCACGCAGTAGCCGTGTCCCTTGACGAAGTTCGACCAGATCATGTAGAGGTCGCCGTTCTTGGGCGAACGGTAGAAGAAGGGGCCGTCCGTCACGTGTCCCGCGCCCGGCACCGCGTCGCGCGCCGCGAACAGCGTCTTCGGCGGAGCGGTGAACGAGGCGAAGTCCTTCGCGAGGGGGGCGTAGCACATCCGTCCGTTGTCCACCTGACACCACTCGTGGCAGAACACCATGTAGGGCTGTCCGTCCTCCACGTAGAGCGTGCCGTCGAGCGTCATCCAGTCCTTGGGCGGGAGCGGCCCCGTCTTCACGGGCTTGAACGGCCCGAGCGGGCTCTCCGACTTGAACACCCACGTGCCGCGCGGCGTGAGGTTCTTCTCCTTGGCCTTCGGGTCCATCGCCTGGATCGGCGCGGAGCCTTTCTGCTCCGTAAGAGTGGTGAAAAGGTAGTAGGCGCCCTCGTACTTGTGCACCTCAGGCGCCCAGACGGCGGTCACGGGCACGCCCTTCGGGACGACCATCGCCGGCTGCTTCTCGCCCCAGTGCTCGAGGTCTTTGCTCGTGCGCACGGAGACGCCGCTGCCGCCGAACCACGGCTTGGATTCGTAGAGGTAGTAGGTGCCGTTGTCCGCGAGCACGAACGGATCGCGGATGCGGAAGTCCTTGCGGAGTTCAGCGGCCGCCAGCGAAAGGCAGGCCGCCGCGACGGCGGAAACGATGAGCATCTGGTTTTTCATGGGGGGAATTATACCACAAGTTTGAGGCTTCATGGGGATATCCAGTTTCAATTCGGGAATTCTGGCAGGGGGGGAGGGGGAGACCTGAGACAAGAGACCTGAGACCTGGGAAGACATTGAGACAACGAGACATTAAGCTCCCCGGCGGGTCTCAAGTCTCAGGTCTCTGGTCTCCCCCGCTCCCCCCCAAAAACACACCAGCACCAGTACTTTGAATACTGGTGCTGGTTGCTGGCGGTTGCCCGCTTACACACTTTCACATGTGCAAACTGATGGCTTCCTTAGCACACGCCCTGGGCGACCATGGCGTCGGCGACCTTCACGAAGCTTGTCGCCGTACTTGGCGGCGGCTTCCCAGGCGTTGTCGTGGATGGACTTCATGATGCCCTTGAGCTTCGCGTCCACCTCCTCGGCCGTCCAGCTGAGACGCTCCGAGTTCTGCGACATCTCGAGGCCCGACGTGGCCACGCCGCCGGCGTTCGACGCCTTGCCCGGCGAGTACATGATCTTGGCCTTGAGGAACGCCGCGATCGCGTCCGGGGTCGACGGCATGTTCGCGCCTTCGCCCACGAGCGTGCAGCCGTGCTTGAGCAGGTACTCGGCGTCCTTGCCGTTCAGCTCGTTCTGGCGGGCGCACGGGAACGCCGCGTCGATCTTGTCCGCGATCTGGCCGGCGAAGAACTTGACGGCCTTCGTCTTCTTCGCGAAGTCGGCGAGCTCGCCGCGCTTGACGTTCTTGAGGACCATGATGTCCTTGAGCATCTTCTCCGTGATTCCCTCTTCGCAGAAGATCGCGCCGGAACGGTCCGAGAGCGTCATCACCTTCGCGCCGAGCTGCATCAGCTTCTGCGCGGCGAAGCTCGCCACGTTGCCCGATCCGGAGATCACGCACTTCTTGCCCTCGAACGTCTCGCCGCGCATCGCAAGCATGTTCTGCGCGAAGTAGATGTCGCCGTAGCCGGTCGCCTCCGGACGGATCAGCGAACCGCCGAAGGAGAGGCCCTTGCCCGTGAGGACGCCCGTCCACTCGTTCGCGAGGCGCTTGTACTGGCCGAAGAGATAGCCGATTTCGCGGCCGCCCACGTTCATGTCGCCGGCCGGCACGTCGGTGTCGGGACCGATGTGGCGGAAAAGCTCCGTCATGAAGCTCTGGCAGAAACGCATCACTTCGGCGTCGCTGCAGCGCTTGCCGGGCGTGTGGGGGCTCTGCTTCGGGTTGAAGTCCGAACCGCCCTTGCCGCCGCCCATGGGGAGCGTGGTGAGCGAGTTCTTGAACACCTGCTCGAACGCGAGGAACTTCAGCACGCCCAGGTTCACCGTGGGATCGAAGCGGAGACCGCCCTTGTACGGGCCGATCGCGCTGTTCATCTGGATGCGGTAGCCGCGGTTCACGCGCACGACGCCCTTGTCGTCCACCCACGGCACGCGGAACATGATCACGCGCTCCGGCTCCACCATGCGCTCGAGAATCGCGTTGGCTTCATACTGGGGGTTCTTCTTGAGAACCGGATCGAGGGTCGTCAGCACTTCATCGACGGCCTGGAGGAATTCCGGCTCGTTACCATTGCGCGCGGCCGTTTCGTTGAGGACGCGCTCGACGTATTTGCTCATTTTGTTTCTCCTTGATGAGTGGACAGTCCACTCTACTTGATTAAGAATTGAGAGCACAAACCGTGCCACCCAAAAAAGCATCACTCGTGCAAGTAATTTTAAGTTATATGCGGATTGTTACGCTTTGTGTAACAATCCGCAACACAAATATTACGTCTTCTGTAAAACTAGTGCCGACACAATCACCATGATCGGCAGACGTTGGCGAGGATGATTGCCCCGGCCGGCGACGATTCATCGAGCGGGAAGGTGGAGACGATCAACCGGCCCTTCCCGTGACGGAACGTCGCCAGGTTGAACGACCGGTTGTAGACGAGCGGGCCGCCCACGTTGAAGTTGACGGAGGCGAAGGAAACAGGTTCGGTGTCGGTAGTGAAGCCGAAGAGCGGGAAGCACCCTTCGTAGAAGTCCCAGTCGAGGAACCCGGTTTTCAAGCCCTCCGTGAGCGTGTCCGGCACCATGATCGTGTCGTCGTGGTAGAGCCAGTGGCTGCGCGGGATGATGGCGAGGTTCTTGAGAGGGAGGAACTTCGGCGGTATGTTCCCCCATTTTTCGAGATGCACAAGCGCCGTCGCGCCCGCCGCCACGCGCGCCATCGCGTCCGCGCCTTGCTTCTCGTCCACCTTTCCGAGGTCGATGAAGGCCGTATCGGCCGCGCAGGAGCGCGGCCCTCCCGTAGGTAGGGACGGCGTTCCATCGCCGTCCGCGGCGGACGGGCGTGCGGTCACGTAAAACCCCTTCTCGAACGCCGCCGCGTAGCCGCCGTGGTCGAGGTACGCCCGCAGCCGGTACGCCCCCGGCGCAAGTCTTGCGTCCGTCGCCACCTGCGCGACGGGGTATGCCACGGCGCGCAGGCCGTCCTTGTCCTTCTGCGGCACGCGGAACGACACGGCGCCGGAGCGCCACTTCACGCCGCCGTCTGCGTCGACGATCGCGAACGTCGCCGTGTAGTCGCCGTCGCGCAGCGCGTCGAAGTCGGCGAGCACCGCCTCGAACGACACGGCGTCGCCGACGAAATAGTTGTATTTCGAGAGGAACAGGCACCACCGCAGGTCGCTCCAGCCGTCGCGGAACACGTCGAAGTTGCCGTCCTTGATCCGGCGGAAGAGCGACATCGGACCCTCGCCGCAGATGGCGTGGTCGAGCGCACCCGTGAGGTTGAAGCCCACGAAACGCGGGTTGGAGCGGATGAGGTCGAACCCCTCGCGCCGCGTGCGGGCGTTCATCCGCTCGGAAGCGCGCAGAAAATCAACGGGGTCGGCGAAAAACCGCCAGAGGCCAAGCTTCTTCCAGTCGGCGAGGAACTTGTCGCGGATCTCGGCCATGCGCTCGTAGTCGGGCGCCGTCGACGGAATGCCGCGCCGCTCGAACTCGTGGCAGTGGTCGATCACGTCGAGGAGCGACCCGATGCCGTATTCAGAGATAAATGCAGGCTTTGCATCTGCGCTCCATGTGCGGAGCTTGCGCACGACGTCGGCGTTGTGCGGATAGCCGGGATAGTAGTGGAGATCGCCGCAGGCGGGCGTGAGGCCGTGCTTGCCGGGCAGACCGGCCTCGTTGTTGGCGAGCTTACCGTCCTCACCCCAGACGCAGTCCCACTTCACGCTGCCGGGATTGGAGACGGAGCCGATGCTCCAATCGGGACCCGGCTGGCCGTCGAACTGGTAGTTCCATGTGCCCTTCTCGCCCTTGGGGCGCTTCGGCCAAAGATCCCAGCGACCGGAGCTGTAGATCCAGAGGCGCGTGGGGTCGAGCTTGCGCATCTCGGGCAGCATGTCGCGCGCGGCGGCGATGGAGTCACCCTGCCGCATCTCGTTGATCGCACCCCAGATCGTAAGCGAGGGATGGTTGCGGTCGCGTTTCATCTCGCAGCGCATGGAGTCGAGGAAGCGCCGCCGCGCGTGGGGCGAGTCGGCGAGGCACCACGAGGCGTATGTCTCCTGGTACACCATGAGGCCCAGCCGGTCGCAGTAGTCGAGCTGGCGCGGCGTCGCCTGCGTGGCGATGAAGCGCACGCAGTTGTAGCCCATCGCCTTCATGTTCTGGAAATCGCGGAACTCCAACTCCGGCGTGGCGGCGTCCAGCACGGCGAGTCCGCCCGGCAGGTGGTTGCCGGTGTGCGCGCTCTTGAGGAAGATGCGCTTCCCGTTGAGCGTGAACCAGCCCTTCTCCACCCGGAAGTCGCGGAAGCCGAAACGCGTCGAATAGCCGCCGACCGTGAGCGTGTAGACGTTCGGCGTGTCGACGCTCCAGAGCTTGAAGCCCGGCACGTCGAAGGAGAGCTCGAAGGTCGTCTCGCCGGGCGGCAGCGTGCGGCGCGCCGAAGCGGTGCAAACGGGACGGGGCGCGTCGTCCAAAAGGACGACGCACGGGAATTCCTTCTCGCAGGGGGCGCCGGAGTCGTTCCGCGCCGTAATCTCAACGGTCACGCGGCCGGTCTTCCAGTCGGCCTTCACGAAGGCGTCCGTCACGCGCACGGCCGGCACGGCTTCCAGCGTGACGGGTAGCGTGATGCCGCCCGTGTTGTAGCACCAGCCGGGCTTGAATTCCATCTTCTCGAACTTGTTGCGGTGCGGCACGGTCTTGCACGTAAAGCCCTCGATCTCCTCCTCGCCGGGATTGATCACGCGCACGGCGAGCAGGGACTCCGCCTTGAGCGCGTCGGTCACGTCGAACGCGAAGGTGTTCTCCGCGCCCTCGTTGCTGCCGATCTTCTTCCCGTCGAGGTAGACGTCGCAGAAATAGTCCACGGCGCCGAAGCGGAGAATCACGCGCTCGTCCGCGCGCGCCGCTGGACGAACCACACGCCGCCAGTACCACGCCACGCCGCAGGAATGCGGATAAACCTGCTGGATCACGCCGGGCACCGGCGCCGGCTTTGCGTCGGGCCGCACGGCCGCCGCCCAGCCATTCGTCTTGCCCGCGTTGGCCGGATCCATCGCGAGCATCCAGCCGCCGGCCAGCTCCACAGCGCCTACCGTCAAAGCCATTCCGGCCGCCGCAATCAGGATGCTTTTCATCATTGATCTTCCTTGTTGACAGATTTCGGTTCTACCTCAATTCCTGGCGGATAAGATGATACCACATCCCCCTACGGCGCACAAGCGGGGAATCGCCGGGACCTCTCTAGCGGGCGCATCTGCGCATTTCACCAAGCGGCGTCATGTCTGCCGACGGCAACACGGAGGGCACGGAGTTTTCACGGAGACAGGGAGATTGTTATGGAGATTGTGCTTCGCACATAACAACAACACCTAGCCGATTGAGAGGTTTAGTCATTCAGTTGTGCGAAGCAAAACTCCAAAATGTTCTCCGTGTCTCCCTCTCCTCCCTGTCTCCGTGTTCAGCGCCGCAGGCAATACGGGCAAAGGTTGAAAAAAGGAGATGCGCCCCTCTCTCGCCGAGCGGCATCGGTGCGCAATGGGATACATTATGCTAGAATATGCGCCACGGGAAGAAAGGAACATGAGATGCATGACAAACGAATGGCGAGGAAGCGTGTTGTGGCAAGGGTGATCTTCGCCCTTACGTTCGCGGCGGCGCTGGCGGCGGCTGCGGAAAGCGGCGACCCGCTCCACTCGCCCGCATACTTCTGGATGTGGAACGGCCGGCTTGACGCGGACGCGCTCTGCGCGCAACTTGAGGACATGCGCGCGCACGGCCTCCGTAACGTCTGCATCCACCCCTTTCCGAAGGGATTCCGCACGTGGTTCCCCACGGACATGGAACCCGACTACCTAACGGACGCCTACCTCGACGTGTTCGCGAAGGTCGTCCGCCGCGCGGGCGAGCTCGGCATGCACGCCTACCTCTACGACGAGGGCGGCTGGCCGTCGGGCGGCGCC
>ONRL01000056.1 GCA_900320225.1 uncultured Lentisphaerota bacterium | reverse complement strand
TTCAACGGCATCTTCACGGTATTCGTCTGCGCCGTGTTCTTCTCCATCGGCACGGCGCTCTGGACCTACTACCGCAGCCATCCGGAGATGCTCGACCCGTCGTTGCCGAAGGCGGACAGCATCCTGCCGTTCTTCATCGTGTCGGGGCTGCCGCCGGCGCTGGCGGGACTCGTGGCGGCGGCGCTCTTCGCGGCGACGATCTCGACGCTCTCCGCGAACCTCTCCAGCGCGGCGACCGCGCTGACGGCGGACTTCGTGCTGAAGTTCCGACCCTCGACCACGCCGGAGGCCCAGATGCGCTGGGGACGCATCTTCACGTTCGCGACGGGCATCCTCGGCGTCGTGGCGGCGCTCGTGCTCGCGCACACGGAGACGCGGTCGCTCTTCGACAAGTTCAAGGAGTTCATCTCGGTGCTGACGGCCGGGCTCGCGGGGATGTTCTTCATCGGCGTGTTCCTCCGCCGCGTGGGCGGCCGCGCCGCGATCGCCGGGCTGGCGGTCAACTACGTCGCGTGCTTCGCCCTGCGCTACGCGCCGCTGCCGTTCGAGCGTCCGCACGTGTTTCTCGTCGGCGGAATCGGGTTCGTCCTCTGCGTTGTCTCGGCGTGGCTTCTCTCGTTCGTCGTCCCCGAGCGCGAACGTGACCTCACGGGTCTGACGCTCAAGACGCTGAAGGAATAAACGAAAGCAGAATACGGAGAGTGCAATGAAAGATTCGATCATGTTTGGCAGCAAGAGACGTGATGTCGTGAAAGCTGCGTTTTTGGCGGCTGTCGCGGTGCTGATCGGAGGCGAAGCCGCACACGTGGTGGCACTGGATGAACGGCAACGTCACGAAGGAGGGCATCACCGCCGACCTCGAGGCCATGGCGCGCGTCGGCATTGGCGGCGCGCAGATATTCGACGCGGGGCTGGCGCTTCCGAAAGGCCCGGTGGCGTTTGCGTCGGACGCGTGGTTCGACTGCCTCGTGCATGCCGACCGCGAGGCGAAGCGCCTTGGAATCGAGCTCTGCATCGCCAACTGCAGCGGATGGACGAGCTCCGCGGGGCCCTGGATCACGCCCGAGCTTTCGATGAAATACGTCGTCGACACGACGGTGCGCGTGAAGGGCGGCGAACGGTTTGACGGACGGTTGCCGCTTCCAAAGAAGACGAACGGCTTCTATGAGGACATCGCGGTGCTGGCGTTCCCCGAACCGTCCGCGGCAAAGGCGGTGTTGCGCGATTTGCCCGACTTCGACATGCAGGTCTTTCGCGGACGCGGCAATTTCCGCATGGGCGCGGGGGAAGGCGGTCCGCAGATGCCTCTGCGCATCACCGACGAGCTGGCTCCGCCCGAGGCCTGCGTGGCGAGCCGGGAAATCATCAACCTCACCTCGCAGATGCGTTCCGACGGGCACCTTGCATGGGAGGCTCCAAGTTCCCATGCGGCGTGGATCGTCCTCCGCGTGGGCTACATGGCGAACGGACGCACGAACCGCAGCGCGTCAAAGGCGGGACTTGGCCTCGAATGCGACAAGCTTGATCCGCATGCTCTTGATGTGCATTTCGACGCCTACGTGGGCAGGCTTCTGAAGAAACTCCCGAAAGACCGGGCGCTGAAGGGCGTGCTGCTGGACAGCTACGAGGTCTTCGGGCAGAACTGGACGCGCGGATTCGAGCGCAGCTTTAAGGAAGCGACCGGTTATCCCATCACGAATTTCCTTCCGGTGCTGGCCGGGTATCCTGTCGACGGTGCCGCGCGCACGGAGACGTTCCTCCGCGACTTCCGGCGCGTGATCTCGACCCTGTTCTCCCGCAACTATTCGGGACGTCTCCGCGCGCGGTGCAACGAGAACGGGCTCATCCTCTACTGCGAGCCGTATGGAAACGGTCCGTTCAACGACCTTGAGTTCGCGCGCGAGTGCGACGTGCCGATGTCCGAGTTCTGGCGTCCGCGTGATGCGGACTGCGATTTCGCCGCGCTGTCGCGGCAGACGAACCGTTCGTACATGGAATGCCGCTGGGGCAACAAGGCGCTCGGCAACTCGAAGGCCGTCGCGGCCACGGCGCATGTCTGGGGGCGGCGCATCGTGGGCGCGGAGGCTTTCACGTCCTATCCCGACAGCGGTTCGGGACGGTGGCTGGCGTCTCCGTTCGCGATGAAACTCCAGTGCGACCGCGTCTTCTCTGAAGGCGTGAACCGCATGATCTTCCACCGTTACGTCCACCAGCCGTGGACGAATCCGACGCGCTATCCCGGCATGACGATGGCGGCATACGGCGCGCATCTGGAGCGGACGCAGACGTGGTGGGAGCATGGCGCGAAGGAGTTCTTCACCTACATGGCGCGCGCCCAGCATCTTCTTCAGGCGGGTACGTTCGTCGGCGACGTGCTTGTCTGCGTGCCGGGCGAAGCTCCGGAATACGGGACGGACGGCGAGATTCCTTTGGGCTACGACGGGGACAGGTGCCATCCGGCGGCCCTGTTGGAATCCAAGGTCGTGGACGGCGGCGCCGTCGAGGTGCCGGGCGGCACGCGCTACCGTGTCGTTTCCGTGCCGGAAAAGCCGTCCGCCGCGGTAACGGCCGCCGTCGCACGTTTGGCGGCATCCGGCGCGACGGTGGTGCCGTACGGCGAAGTCGGCGCGGCGCTGAAAAGACTCGAGTGCACGCCCGACTTTACCTGCGACGACCGGGACGTGACGTGGATTCACCGCCGCGCCGGCGACGACGATTTCTATTTCGTCGCAGTGCCCAACAAGGAGCAGAAAAAGGTTGTCTGCTCGTTCCGCGTCAGCGGAAAGGTGCCGGAACTGTGGGATCCTGTCACGGGAGAGGTCACTATGTTGGACAACAGCCGGTTCCGCGTCACGTCAGACGGCCGGACGGAAGTTACGCTCGACTGTCCCCCGTCGCATTCCGTTTTCGTTGTCTTCCGTCTCCATGACTCAGGGCCTGTCCCCGTTTCGACGGGGCCTGTCCCCACTTTTTCGGGGTCTGTGCCCGTTGAAGGAGTCTGGGAGGTCAGTTTCCGTGAACCAGGGGCGGAGCATGATATTGCTACGGCGAAATACCCCGGTTTGGAGTCATGGACGAAGAGCGAGAATCCAGATATTCGCTATTTTTCTGGAACTGCTCGATATTTTATTAAGTTTCCTTTTCGTTCTCATGGGGTCTGTCCCCAAAATGGCGGGGCCTGTCCCCTGGGGAAGAGGGTGGTTCTCGACTTGGGCGAGGTAAGGGAGATTGCCGAAGTGACGGTGAATGGAAGGGCGTATCCTGCAATTTGGAAGCCGCCGTATCAAGTCGACATCACTGATGCGCTCGGCGGGCATGGTATCCCCAACGGGCCGATTGACATTGAAATCAAGGTGACGAATCTTTGGCCGAATCGGTTGATTGGAGATGCCAAACTGCCCGATGACTGCGAATGGGACGATGGCAAGAAGAGCAAGGGATATCCGCTTGTGAAGGCGTGGCCGGATTGGCTGCTGCGCGGAAGCCCGTCTCCGACAGGTCGGCACGCCTTTTCCACATGCCGGCTCTGGACGGCGGACGATCCGCTTCTCGAGTCCGGCTTGCTGGGCCCCGTTCGACTGTTGATAGGACGTACCACGCATGGCGGCGTCAGTACTGCGCCGGGAACGCCCTGAGGTCGGTGCTGCGATTTTTGATATAATACAAACCAACAAGAGACGAAAGGTCTAAATGCAAACGACAAATGGAACTGCTGGATTGCCCTTGCCCCGCGGCAAGGCGTTCGCGGGAATGGCGGGGGCCTACTCCGCGCTCTACACGCCGTTCAAGAAGGACGGCTCGCTCAACGAGGAGATGATCGAGAAGGTCATCGACTACGGCCTGTCGAGGGGCTTGAGGGGCTTCTACCTCACGGGCTCGACGGGCGAGGGCTTCCTGCTCTCAAAGGACGAGCGCAAGCGCGTCTACGCGCGCGCGGCGAAGGCGGCGAAGGGGCGCGCGAAGTTGATCGCCCATGTCGGGTGCCTCGCGACGGACGACGCCGTCGAGCTGGCGAAGTTCGCCGCGAAGACGGGCATCGACTGGGTGAGCTCCGTTGCGCCGGTCTACTTCGGACAGTGCTTCGACGCCGCCTACGACCACTACCGGCGTATTTCGTCCGCGACCGACCTGCCGTTCATGATCTACTCGCTCGGCGCGGACATCGTGCCGGACCGCGATGCGAAGTTCTTCGACCTGAAGAACGTGAAGGGCATGAAGTACACGAACTACAAGTACTGGACCGTGCAGGCGCTCCGGAACAGGCTCTCCAAGGAGGTCATCTTCTTCGCGGGGATCTGCGAACTCGCCGGCGCGAACGACTTCGTGGCGGCGGCGAAGCTCCAGGACGAGGTCGTGCGGTTCGTGGAGCAGCTCATCGCCAAGCCGAACGGTTCCTGGCACAAAAGCATGATGAAGTACATCGGGCTCGACTGCGGCGAAGGCCGCGCGCCGAACGGACGTCACCTCTCGAAGGACGAGCTGAAGGATCTCTTCGCCCGCCTCGACGCGCTCGGTTTCGTCCGGCGCAACGACGCCCGCAAATAAGGATCGCATCCATGAGCGAGAGTTCGTTCAAGGCCGGCTTCGCGCGGGTGGACATCACGCCGCCGCTCGGGACGCCGATTGTCGGGTACTTCGAGGAACGCCGTGCGAAGGGCATCCTCGACAGCCTGGAGGCCAACGCCGTCGCGTTCTCCGACGGAAACGGCACGGCGGTGGTGATTGCCGCCGATCTCCTCGGGATCGAGGGCGTCGCGTTCAACGCGTCCCTGCGGCGGCGCATCGCGGAGGCCGCGGGCGTGCGGGACGACGCGGTCTACGTGCACTGCACGCACACGCACACGGGGCCGGGCGCCGGCAAGGCCGACAAGGGCCGCACGGACTTCTTCGACGGGACGGACTTCTACAACGAGTTCCTGGCGACGCGGCTGGCGGACGCCGCCCGCCTGGCCGTTGACGACTTGGCTCCCGCATCCCTGGCGATTGGATTCTCGGAGGCGAAGCGCATCTCCTTCCTGCGCCGTTACCGCATGAAGGACGGATCCATCCGCACCAATCCCGGCGTGAACAATCCCGACATCGCCGAGCCCATCGGCGCACTCGACGAAACGGTTCGCGTCCTGCGTATCCGCCGCGCGGGGAAGGACGACATCGCGATTCTCAACTTCGCGACCCATCCGGACGTCGTGGGCGGCGAGATGATCTCCGGCGACTGGCCCGCGTTCACGCGCCGCATCTTCGAACGCGCGGAGCCGGGCGTGAACTGCGTGTTCCTCAACGGGGCGCAGGGCGACGTGAACCACGTCTGCACCGATCCGCGCCCGGGCGAGCGCGAGGGCCTCCATCCCGACTTCGACGACGTCGACCGCGGCTACGAGCATGCGCGGCACATGGGGCGCGTCGTGGCGGCTGCCGCGCTGTCGGTATGGGGCAAGTGCGAGCCGGTGTCCGCGGGGCCGCTGCGGTTCGACGTGCGCACGATCTCCGTTCCGGCGCAGCGTCCGGCGGCGGACGACCTGCCGAAGGCGCGCGAATACGTGCGGCTGCACCGCGAAAGACGCGACGCCGAGATTCCCTTCACGGGCATGGCGCTCACGACGGTCGTGGCGGAGGCGGAGCGGATGCTCCTTCTCGAGAACGGGCCCGATTCGTTCGCGCTGCCGCTGTCCGTGCTGGCCCTCAGCGACGCCGTGGCGCTTGCCGGCATTCCCGGAGAGCCATTCTCGGAGATCGGGCGCGCCGTCCGCGACAGCTCGCCGTTTCGGATGACCGTCTGCACGTGCCTGACGAACGGGTCGTGCGGCTACTTCCCCGTCGCCTCGGCCTACGCGGAAGGCGGCTACGAGGCGCGGTCTTCGATCTTCGCGTCGACCGTCGCCGCCGACATCGTCACCGGCCTCGGCGACATCATGAAGTGACCTGCGGGGCTTACACTTTCGGAAACGCCGCGCCCTCTTGCGCAACGCGCGTGGGAAATGGTAAACTATATCCGCATGAAGAAGGGTTCACATCGACATATCCGCGGAGTCCGCATTCTCTTCGAAGATGCTGACGTGATCGTGGTGGAAAAGGCCGCAGGCGTGCTGTCGCAGGCGACGCGGTGCGGGGCGTCCGCGCGGATGCACGAGCACACGGTTGAGGACGCGCTCGGCGACTGGGTGCGGAAGGGGCAGTCGAAGAGCCGCCTGCGCGTGTACCTCGTGCACCGGCTCGACCGCGACACGTCGGGCGTGATGATGGTGGCGAAGAGTGAGGAGGTGCAGGACTACTTCCGCTCGAACTGGAACAAGTTGACGGAGAAGACCTATCTCGCGCGCGTGGAGGGGAAGATGGACGCGCCGTCTGGCGTGTTCGAGAGCTACCTGTGCGAGGACCCGAAGACGCTCAACGTGTACAGCGTCCTCGATCCTGCGCGCGGCAAGCTCGCGCGCACGGAGTGGGAGGTGCTGGCGGAGGATCGCGGCGCGTCGCTCGTGAAGGTTGTCCTCAAGAGCGGTCGGCGCAACCAGATCCGCGTGCATTTCGCCGAGGCCGGGCATCCCGTGTGCGGCGACGTGCGGTACGGTACGGGCGGACGCGGGTTGTGTCTCCACGCGTGGCGCCTCGCGTTCGTCCATCCCCGCACGCGCGAGACGTGCGCGTTCGAGGCCCCCCCGCCGGTTTGGGCGCACGCGGGGCTTGCCCGCGCGGGGTATGATTTGGTATAATTCCACCTGTCAGGACATTTAGGAGAGAACATGGCAGAAAAGAAAGACAAGGCGGCGGAGGTTTCCGCCGCGCCCGCGAAGAAGGCGAACACGGCGCTGGACGCCGTCTTGAGCCAGATCAAGAAGGAATTCGGCGAGCTCTCGATCATGCGGCTCGGCGGGCAGGAGCATGCGGACATCCCCGTGATCTCCACGGGCGCGCTGTCGCTGGACCTCGCGCTCGGCGTGGGCGGACTGCCGCGCGGGCGCGTGGTGGAGTGCTACGGCCAGGAGTCGAGCGGCAAGACCACGCTCGCCCTGCACGTGGTGGCGAACGCGCAGAAGGCGGGGGGCGTGGCGGCGTTCATCGACGCCGAGCACGCGCTCGACCCGGGCTACGCGAAGAAGATCGGCGTGAACCTCGACGACCTGCTCGTCTCCCAGCCCAACAGCGGCGAGGAGGCGCTCTCGGACTCCGTGGCGGCGCTCACGCCGCAGGCGGAGATCGACGGCAACATGGGCGACAGCCACATGGGCCTGCAGGCGCGCCTCATGTCGCAGGCGATGCGCAAGCTCACGGGCGTGCTGAACCAGACGAAGACGCTCTGCATCTTCACGAACCAGGTGCGCGAGAAGATCGGCGTGATGTTCGGCAACCCCGAGACGACGCCCGGCGGCAAGGCCCTCAAGTTCTACGCGAGCTGCCGTCTCCAGGTGCAGCGCATCGGCGCGATCAAGGACACGGCCGGCACGGTGATCGGCAACCGCACGCGCGTGAAGGTGGTGAAGAACAAGGTCGCGCCGCCGTTCACCGAGGCGGAGTTCGACATCCTCTACACCTGCGGCATCTCGTGGGAGGGGTCCATCCTCGACGCGGCGCTCGCGCGCGGCGTGGTGGAGAAGCGCGGCAGCTGGATCGCCTACGGCTCCAGCCAGCTCGGCCAGGGCTCCATGGCCACGATCCAGTACCTCAAGGACCATCCGGAGGTTGCCGCCGAGATCGTCGAGAAGGTCAAGGCCGCGCCGGTGGTTCCCGGACTGAAGAGGAAGTGATTCGTGGTTCGTGATTCGTGAAGAGCGTTGAATGCTATGACATTGGAAGAGCAAGTCAAGATCGTGGTCGATGCGCTGAAGGAGAAGAAGGCCGTGGACGTCAGGACGTACGACGTCCGCGGCATCTCCGGCCTTTGCGACGCGTTCGTGGTGGCGACCGGCACGGCCGCGCCGCACCTCAAGGCGCTTGTGGCGGGCACGCAGCAGGCGATGCGGGCGGCTGGCGTCGCGTCGTACCGCACGAGCGGCGACCCCGAGTCGGGCTGGATCGTGGTGGACTACGTGGACGTGGTGGTGCACGTGTTCTCGCCCGAGGCGCGCGCGTACTACGCGCTTGAGCGCCTGTGGGAGAAGCCGGCGGAAAAGAAAGAAGGGGACGCCGATGCGGCGTCGTGATTTCCTCGCGGGCGCGCTCGCCTGCGCCGCCCTGCCGTCGTTTGCCGCCGCGCCGCGCCGTCCGCGCCTGGGTTTCCAGGTGTACGGCGTGCGTGACCTCTGCGAACGCGACTTCCCCGGCACGCTCCGCGCCGCGCGCGCCATTGGCTACGAGGGCGTGGAGACGGGCCGTTTCTACGGGCGCTCCGCGCGCGAGCTGAAGTCCATCTGCGCGGACGCCGGTCTCGAACTCTTCGCGTTGCAGCTCTACCCCTGGACGCTGGCCGGCGCCGAGCTCCCGAAGACGATTCGCTTCGCGCACGAGGCGGGTTGCCGCCGCATCAACGTGGCGTGGTTCCAAGGCAGCGCCGTGAACGAGAACGACTGGCAACTGCTCGTCGCAACCCTCAACTACGCGGCGGAGATCTGCGCGAAGGAGGGACTTGTCGTGGCTTACCACAACCACGACCACGAGTTCCGCATCCGTTTCGGGAAACGCACCGTGTGGGATCTCCTGTGGGAACGATTCTCGCCGCAGATCGTGTGCGAACTCGACCTCGGCAACTGCCTCCTCGGCGGCGGCGACCCGCTCGCGGAGCTCGCGAAGCTGCCGCACCGCAACCCGACCGTGCACGTGATGCCCGCGATCGAGGACGCCGCGGGCCTGGCGCCCGGCGAGGCCGGCGTGGGCTCCGCGCGCGATAAGATGGACTGGCCCCGCGCCGTCGCGGCGCTCGCCGCGGACGGCTGTCAGTGGCTCACCGTGAAGCCGACGGCGCATCCCGGTTCAATTGAAGACCTCCGCGCGAGCCACGTCTACCTCTCGCGCCTCCTCTCCAAAATCTAAAAGGAAACGAGATGAAGAAACTGCTCATGACGTTCATGGCCTCCGCCGCGCTGGTTGCTTCCGCGGCGCGCAACGGCCCGTGGACGAAGGAACAGGCGTGGGAGTGGTATTCGCGCCAGCCGTGGATGCGTGGCTGCAACTACATGCCCGCGAGCTGCGCGAACCGCGTGGACCAGTGGCAGGAGATGGGCTGCGAAGAGCGTTTCGCAGAGATGGAGCGGGAGCTGAAGCTCGCCCAGTCCATCGGCTTCAACACGCTCCGCATCCTCATCGAGGAGCAGGGCTTCGCCGTGTGGTGCGCGGAGCACGACGGCTTCATGGCGCGCCTCGAGCGGATGCTCGCGCTCCTCGACAAGTACGGCATGCGCATGATCCTCGTGCTGGGCAACGACTGCTCGCGCCCGAAGGAGATTTGGTCCTTCCCGAAGACCGGCCCGCAGCCTTGCGACTGGGGTTACCACGGCGGACGCAAGCGCAGCCAGCACGGATCATTCCCCGGCGCCGTGGGCTATACGTGCGTGGACGATCCGGAGCTCCGCGAGAAGTTCTTCGCGATGTGCGAAGAGGTGATGACGAAGTACCGCACCGACAGGCGCATCGCGTTCTGGAACATCTGGAACGAGCCCGGCAACGGCAACCGCCGCAAGCCCGAGCACGTGGCGCTCATCCGCCGCCTCTTCGAGCTCGCCTGGAAGATCGACCCCGTGCAGCCGCTCGCGGCGGACGTGTGGGCGGGCCACTACGGCATGTCGCCGAAGGACGCCAACAAGTCGCAGGTGCTTGCCGGCGAGCTCTCCGACATCATTTCGTACCACTGCTACGGCGACTACGAGACGCAGGTGCGCATCCTCTCGAAGCTGAAGCGCCACTACGGCCGACCGCTCGTGAACACGGAATGGCTCGCGCGCATCAAGCACAACGACGTGTTCACCGCCTACCCGCTCTACTTCATCGAAGGCGTGGGCTGCACGTGCTGGGGCTTCGTGGCGGGCAAGTACCAGACGTACGAGCCGTGGGAGAGCATGTGGCGCCAGGTGGAGGACGGCAAGCCAGAAGCGGAGAAGTACGACTTCACGAAGTGGTTCCACGATCTCTACCGTCCGTCGTTGCGTCCGTACGACCCAAAGGAGATAGGCCTCATCAAGCGTTTCAACAAGCTTGCGGACGACGAGTTCAAGGCAAAGTCGCAGAAGAAATGACAAGCGCCTCCGCATGGGGGGACGGAAAACCGAAAAACAGGCGAAGACATGAAAGACAAGAAGCCAGCAAATCCATTTCTCAAGAAGGCGTCCGGCGTGAAGCCGCCCACGCGCTCCGCGATCAAGTCGCAGCAGAAGCACGGCGGCCTCGGACGCGTCGGGCGCGGCCTCGACTCGCTGATCGCCCCGAGCGCCTCGGCGTCGGACACGCCGCCGGCCGTGGTGCCGCCCGTGGTGCCGCTCGTGCCGGCTGCGCCGTCGGCGCCGGCGGGCGAGCGCGTGCTCCAGGTCCCGCCGTGGGAGATCGAGCGTTCGCCGTGGCAGCCGCGTACGGAGTTCAGCCGCGAAGCGCTCGAGGACCTCGTTGAGTCCATCCGCCAGAACGGCATCATCCAGCCGCTGACGTGCCGCCGCCGCAAGGACGGCAAGCTCGAGCTCATCTGCGGCGAACGCCGCCAGCGCGCGGCCACCGAGGCGGGCCTGAAGCTCGTGCCGGTCGTGGTGCGGGACGTGGACGACACCACGGCCGCCGTGATGACGCTCACGGAGAACCTGCAGCGCGACGACCTCAACCCGATTGACGAGGCGGTCGGCTATCGCACACTCAAGGAGGACTTCAACCTCACGTACGAGGAGGTCGCGGAGCGCGTCGGCAAGAAGGGCCGCTCGACGATCGCGAACGCGGTGGGCCTACTGGATTTGCCGGAGGAGGTCCAGGGATTGATCCGCCAGCGCGCGATTTCCGTCGGACACGCGAAGGTGCTGCAGGGCCTTTACGCCCGCTACGGCAACGTGGTGGAGACGTGCGAGCTTGCCAAGGCCTGCGTGCCCGTGCTGGACGCCCGCACCGGCAAGCTCGTGGGAGGGCTCACCGTGCGTGAGCTCGAACGCCGCGTGGCGAAGCTGCACGCGCCCGTCGTCGAGCGCAAGAGCGGCACGCCCGACATCCCCGAGAGTTACTCCCGGTCCATCGTGGAGGAGCTCCGCCGCATGCTCGGCTGCGCCGTGCGCCTCACGAGCGGCATGACGCACGCCAACGGCAAGCATACGAAGGGCGTGCTTGAAATCGACTTCGTCAACAACGACGACCTGGACCGCGTGCTCGCGATGCTGGGCGTGAAGATGGGGTGAAGAGGAGAGAAGATTGAGCAGAATCGTTGGAATTGCGGCGGGCGTGCTGGCCGCGTGGACGGCCGGCGCGGCGCCGTTGGCGTTCACAAAGGATGACGCGAAGTCCGCGTATGAGGCCGCAAGCGCGTTCGTGAAGGAGTGTACGCCGCGGCATGCTGGCACGTTGCGCGGCCGGCTGGCCGCCAATTGGTTGCTCGACCGCGCGAGCTGGTGCGGGGCGGACGCGTCGCTGGACGCCTTTCGCGACACGACGCCGTTCGGCGAGCGGGCATTCGCCAACGTCGTGATCGAGTTCCCTGGCACGAAGACGAACGGACACTGGATTGTGCTGATGTCGCATTTCGATACGCCTTCTACCGCCACGCAGCCGTGCGCGGGCGCCAACGACGGCGCCTCCACGAGCGGATTGCTCATCGCGTTGGCTGACGCGATCCACCGCACGGGGCCGCATCCGGACAACATCGCGCTCGTCTGGACGGACGGCGAGGAGTGTGCCAAGGCGTACGGCCCAACCGACGGCTTCCACGGATCGCGCCATCTCGTGGACAAATTCCGTGAACAGGGACGTAGCGTCAAAACAGCCATTTGCCTCGACATGCTCGGCGACAAGGACCTGCACGTGATCGTCCCCGCGAACACGACAGCCATTCTCAAGAAACTGGCCCTGCAGGCCGCAGAGAAGGCTGGCCTGAAGGGCTTGGTGAAGGTGGACGAGTCGCTCGTGGTGACCGACGACCATTCGGCCTTCCTCTCCGCCGGCTGTCCGGCGATCAACTTCATCGACTTTGACTACGGCCCCGGAAACGCCTGGTGGCACACGTCTGAGGACACGATGGACAAGGTGTCCGAGGAGTCGCTCTTTGCTTCGGGTCGCCTCGTGGCGGCTTTCCTCAACATCCTCCTCTACGGGAAGTAAAGTGAGAGGTCTCGTTTTTCTTTGTGGTTTTGTGGGTGTGGCGCATGCGGCCTCCACCTGCACGGAGCTGAGAACGGGCTGGCGGTTCGTCCGCGACGAACCTCTTGCCGCGATGCGGGAGTTCGGCATCCCCGCCATGATCGACTGGCTGGACGACATGGGACGCGACCTCCTCGAGACGCCGTGCGCGTCCCGTCGCCCGGTCGGCGCGGAGCCCACGTGTACCTACGTGAAGCCGGATTTCAACGACCGCGACTGGGAGCCCGTCCGCGTGCCCCACGACGCCGGCATCGCCAACGCCTTTTCCTACGACCGCGCGCCGTTCGACGCCTACTTGGCGGGCACGGGCGCCGTCTGGTACCGCTATGCGTTCACGAACGACTGCGGGCGACTTTCCCTCCCCGACGGCCGCACGCTCACGGTCCCCGAGAAGGGCAAACTCCATTTTGCGTGCGACGGCGCAATGGCCTACCCGATGCTCTGGCTCAACGGGCGCTTCGTGGGCGGCTGGCCGAACGGCTACATGCACTGGCGCGTGGACCTCACGCCCTACCTCGTCGAGGGCCGGAACGTGATCGCGGTGCGCACCTACCGTCCCGGCGGCTACGCCCGCTGGCACACGGGCCTCGGCCTCACGCGCCGCTGCCGGCTCGTGTCGTTGCCGGAAGACCACGTCGTGCCGGACAGCGTGCGCATCACCACTCCCGAGGTGTCGCGCGAACGCGCGACCGTTCACGTCACCTACGACCTTGCACGCAGCGGGCGCAGGGAAAAGACGTTCACCGTGGAGAAACCACGCCTCTGGGACGTCGACGATCCACATCTCTACACCCTTGAAATCGAAGGCGAGACGTTCCGCTACGGCATTCGCACGATCCAGTGGACCGCGGACGACGGCTTCCACCTCAACGGACGCCGCGTGCAGCTGCACGGCTTCTGCTTCCACCAGGATCTCTGTTCGCTTGGTTCCGTCGCCAACCGCACGGCCATCCGCCGCCGCCTCCTCAAGGCGAAGGAGGCTGGCATGAACGCGGTGCGCATGAGCCATTATCCGCACGCCGAGGAGTGGTACGACCTCTGCGACGAACTCGGCATTCTCGTGATGGACGAACTGACGGACGCCTGGGGACTTGCGAAGTTGCCGAACGACTACCACGTCCTCTTCGCGCGTTGGCACGAGCGCGACCTGCGGTCGTGGATTCGCCATAACCGCAATCATCCGTCGATTGTCATCTGGAGCCTCGGCAACGAAATCTGGGAGTCCCGTTCGGGGGCGGACCGCTGGCCGATCTACCAGCGCAACGGCGTGGAGATGGTGCGTCTCGCGCACCAGGAAGATTCCACGCGACCGACGACGACCGCGAACGACAACGCGAACGTGTGGCGCTCGTCCTACGCGCAGTTCACCGACGTGTTCGGCTTCAACTACCGTCCCGACTGCTACGCCGAGTACCACACGAACAATCCTGCGAAGCCCATCGTCGCAACAGAGACGGTCTGCACGCTCTCCTCGCGCGGCGAATACCAGCTCGACAACTTCGGCAAGTGGAACGCCCGCTTCGGCGTGCCGTCCGCGAAGCAGCAGTTCCGCGACTACCATTCGATCTCCTACGGTCTGCATTCGATCATTCTCGCCGACTATGAGTTTGCGAAAGAGGAGGCCGCGCCGTACGTGGCGGGTTGCTTCGTGTGGACCGCGTTCGACTACTTCGGCTCGCCGGCTGTGCTGGCGGTGGGCACGCAGAAGCCGTTGTTCAGCGACCCGGAACGCCAGGCGCGCGCGTACGCGGAACGGACGCGCTACGGACGCCCCCGCGCGGCGATCCATTCGTGCGCCACGGGCATCTTCGACCTTGCGGGGTTCCCGAAGGATGAATACTGGCTGTATCTCTCGAAGTGGCGTCCCGACGTGCCTTCGGCACACATCCTGCCGCACTGGACGTGGCCGGGGCGCGAGGGACAGAAAATCCCCGTGTACGTCTACTCGTCCGGCGACGAGGTGGAGCTGTTCGTGAATGGCGTCTCGCAGGGACGGTGCCGACGCGTAAAGAACATCTGGCGATTCGTGTTCGACGGCGTCGTCTACCAGCCGGGTGAATTGAAGGCCGTCGCCTACCGCAACGGAAAGGCCTGGTGCGAGGAGACCGTGCAGACCGCCGGCGCGCCGGCGAGGCTGGAGCTCGCGCCGGAGTGCAGGAAGGTGGCGGCGGACGGCGAGGACGTGGCGTACGTGACGGTTCGCGTATGCGACGCGCAGGGGCGGACGTGTCCGACGGCGAAGATTCCCTTGAAGGTGACGGTCCGCGGCGGCGGCGAGTTTGTTTCGGCCGAGAACGGCGACGAGTCCGACTTCTCGTGGTTCCGCGATCCGGAACGTCGCACGTTCAACGGCTACCTCTCCGTGCTCGTGCGCCGGCGCCCGAACTGCAAAGAGCCGATCGTCGTGGAGGCATCGGGCCGTGGCCTTTCCGGTAAGTGCTCATTTTGAGTTAAGAAGATGATTTTAGCCGCAAAGAACGCCCAGAGCGCAAAGAATGGAATAGGTAATTTCTTTGCGTCCTTTGCGTTCTCTGTGGCAGAAAAATAAACATCTACCAACTACAAACTAAAAGATGAAAACATTCAACGATCCGAGGAAACTCCAGCGGTGGGCGAAGGCCCAGAGGCTGGCCGGCAAGAAAATCGCGCTCGTCCCCACGATGGGCGCGCTCCACGAGGGGCATCTCTCGCTCATCGCGGCGGCGAAGAAGAAGGGCGCGGACGAAATCGTGGTGAGCGTGTTCGTGAACCCCACGCAGTTCGGTCCAAAGGAGGACTACGCGCAGTACCCGCGCGACCACAAGGCGGACGCCGCCAAGTGCCGCGCGGCGGGTGCGACGGCGATTTTCTTCCCCACGCCGGAGAACATGTACGCGAAGGACCACAGCGTGTGGATGGTCGAGGACGGCGCGCTCTCGGGCTGCCTCTGCGGCGCGCGGCGTCCCGGGCACTTCCGCGGCGTCTGCACCGTGGTGGCGAAGCTCTTCAACCTCGCGCATCCGGACTTCGCCGTGTTCGGGCAGAAGGACTTCCAGCAGGCGACGATCATCCGCCGCATGGTGCGCGACATGAACTTCGACCTCGAGATCGTCGTGGCGCCGATCGTGCGCGAGCCGTCCGGCCTCGCGCGCAGCTCGCGTAACGTGTACCTCTCCCAGTCCGAGCGCGAATGCGCGCTCGCGCTCTCCCGCACGCTGCGCGAGATCAAGGCGCAGGCGGCGAAGGGGGCGCGTCCGTGGAAATCCGTGCAGAAGAAGGCGTGGGCGGCGCTTGAGAAGGCGGGCCTGCGACCTGACTACGTCGAGGCCGTGGACGCCGTCACGCTCGCGCCCGTGAAGACGCTCGCGAAGGGGACGGCCGTATTGCTCGCCGCCTTCGCCGGCAAGACACGCCTCATTGACAATGCCGTGATGTGACGCCGTGATCGACCTCTCCACAGAGGAATGGAAGGAGGCGCTGCGCCTCGTGCAGGCCGCCCTCGACGCGCCGGGGGACGACGCCGTGCGCGCCGCGGCTTTTGATTACCTGCGGTGCGCGCAGTCGAAGCGCCTCGTGGGACTTGCGCATCTCCTCCAGCCCGGCGCCACGCCGCGGTCCATCCAGGCCGCGCTCGTGCCGCTTGAGCGCGTGGACAAGCGCGCGCGCGTGACGGACGCGGAGATGGGCATCCGCACGACCGATTCGGCGCCGGGCCATGCCGACCGCGCGGCGTTCACGGTGGTGGCGGACAACGTGCGCAGCGCGTTCAACGCGGGGGGTGTCTTCCGCACGGCGGATTTCTTCGGCGCGGACCGCCTCATCCTCTGCGGCTACACGCCCGGTCCCGACAATCCGCAGGTGAAGAAGACCGCGCTCGGCGCGGACGAGACGACGCCGTGGGAGCGCGCGGGCGACGTGCGCGACGTCATCGACCGCCTGCACGCCGAAGGGCGGCGCGTGTACGCGCTCGAGACGGCGGACGGCGCGACGGACGTCGCCGCGTGTGCGCCCGTCTGGCCGTGTGCGCTCCTGCTCGGCAACGAGCGTTTCGGGCTCGACCCCGACGTGGTGGCGATGGCGGACGAAATCCTGGAAATCCCCTCGCACGGCATGAAGAACTCTTTGAACGTGGTGAGCGCCTTCGCCGTCGCCGCCGCGTTCTTCCGCGCACCGCAGCACAAGAAGGAGGAAAACACATGAACATTTCACGCTCAAGTTTCCTCAGGGGGCTCTTTTCCGCGTTCGGCACGTGTGCGTGCGGCGGAAGGATCTTTGCCGCGCCGCCCGGGTGGACGCCGCCGAAGAATCCCCGCCTCGTCTTCGGGGCCGTCAGCGACACGCACCTGCGCACGTCCGCCAACGGCAAGGGGCGCGGCAAGTACTGGCCCGACAAGTACCTCGTCGCGGCGTTCAAGTACTTCCGCGAGCAGAACGTGGACGCGGTGGTGAACTGCGGCGACATGGCGCACCGGGGCCAGGTGCTGGAGCAGGTGTTCCACGCAGCGGCCTGGCGGAAGGTGTTCCCGGAGAACCGCGCGCCGGACGGCCACGTGGTGGAGAAACTCTTCGTCAACGGCAACCATGACGTGGAGGGCAGCCGTTACGGCGATTTCGTCGAGAAGGCCTTCCCCGACCCCGCGGAACGCGCCAAGCACGTGCTCTCCACCGACATGGCCGGGAACTGGCAGCGCATCTGGGGCGAACCATATGCGCCCGTGTGGCACAAGACCGTGAAGGGGTTCCATTTCTTCGGTCGGCATTTCGGCGTGGACGAGATGGAACTTGCGCGCCTCATTCGCGCGAAAGCCAAGGAATGTGGACTCCAGACGGGGAAGGATCCGTTATTCATTCTCTCGCACGTGCGTCCGCACAGCAAGCTGAACAAGTCGCTGCGTTCCTTCAAGAAGGCCGTGGGGTTCTTCGGGCACTGGCACCAGAGCGCGACGAACTGGAACAACATCTACTTCTGGTCGTCCTTCCCCTCGATCGAGATCCCCTCGTGCGAGCCGCGCGGCTGCTCGTCGCCTGGATTGGAGAAGGGTTTCGCGAAGGGAACGCTGGAAGGCAAAGAGGGTCTGGGCAAAGGGCACCAGGGATACGTCGTTCGGGTGTACGACGACCAGATCGTCATCTCGCGGCGCGAGTTCGGAGAGGACGAGGGCAGCCTCGGCGCTGATTGGATTATGCCGCTCGGCACGTACGAACCGCATCCGCTGTCGAAGGAGGAACTGAAGAAGCGCATCGGAGAGCCGCAGTTCCGCGACGGCGCGCGCATCGTTCTGACCGAGGCGGTCACGCCACCTCCGCCAGACCGTCCGGAAAGGCCCGGCAAGCCCGCGCTGAAGGTGGACATCCCCCTTGCGGATGCCAACCCCGACACGCGCGTGTTCGCCTACGACGTGGTGGTGGCAGGTGCCGAGGACGGCGCCAAGTTGTGCAAGAGCGTTTACGCGGTCGGCGGTAATTTGGCCGTGGGGCACGAACCGAACGGCGGCGTCACCACGCTGTACATCCCGAAGGCGCAGCTGCCGAAGGGCGACGCGCTCACCGTGGCCGTGCGCCCAATCACTTCGCTGGGCACGGCGGGAAGGCCGATCGTCTGCCAGTATGACCGTCCGGGGCGGCAATCCGAGAAATGAAGAGGGCGTTCACACTTCTTGAGCTCCTGTTCGCGGTCGGCCTCGTCGCCGTGATGGCCGCCGTGCTCCTGCCCGTTCTGAGGTCCGCCCGCGAGCGTGCGCTCAGCGCGCAGTGCAAGTCGAACCTCCACGAACTGGCGGCGACGTGCCTGAACTATGCGATGAGCGAGGGCTTTCTGCCCTGGGGGATGATCAATCCGGAGCAGCACGGCCAGAAATACTTCAAGACACCGGAATACAGGCAGTTGTTTCCGCGGGAGGATCCCGTGCGCCACGGCGTGGCGCGGTGGGACGAGTTCTCGTCCTTCTGCTGGGACTTCACGCGCAAGGTGGACGAACTCGGCTGGAAAAGCGGCGAGATGTTCGGCGGACTGGAGGCGGGGTCCGTCTTCAGCTGTCCCAAATGCCGCGCGAAGAGCGACAACTGGGACGGCAACCACATCACGGGCTACAACTACAACGTCTGCTACCTCGGCTACGTGGAGAACGACGCCGGAAAGCGGCACTATCCGACGGCCTGGGGCGCGATCAAGAACCCGGCGGGCGTGGTGGTGTTTGGCGACGGCGGCTATGCGGGCGGCCCCAACAAGTTCATGCGCGCGCCGATGCAGGACAAGCAATACGACGGTTCGTCGGCGAGCCTGCGCAAGGCCGGCACGCAGGCGTTCCGGCACGGCTGGGGACAGTGGCGCCACTGCAACATGGCGTTCCTCGACGGGCACGTGGAGGAGTTCCACCAGCCCTACATGGCCGGCGGCAAAAAGGGTTGGGTTGACAAGGACACATATTCAGCGTTCATCAGCTCCGGGAACGGCATCTACGGTCCGCGCGGGTTCGGCGTGGGCGACGATTACACGGAGTGAGGGGTGATTCGGTTGCGCCGGAGCGCGACCCTCCCGGGTTATTAGACGAGGCTGCGGAAGTAGGCGATCGTCTTGGCGAGGCCCTCCTGGAGCGGGACCTTCGGCTCCCAGCCGAGGAGTGACTTGGCGAGCGTGATGTCGGGCTTGCGGCGCTTCGGGTCGTCCTTCGGCAACGGCGCGTAGACGAGCTTGGAGGTCGATTCCGGAAGTTGGCGGAGCGTCTCCTCGGCGAGCTGCTTGATCGTGTACTCGCCGGGGTTGCCGGTGTTGATCACGGCGGTGCCGAGCCCGTGGGAGGCCATGAAGGTGTCGATGGTCGCGCGGTCGAGCTCCATGTACTTGCGGAACGCCTCGATGAGGTCATCGCAGTACTGGAAGGAACGCGTCTGGAGGCCGTCGCCGAAGAGGGTGATGTCCTGGCATGATGAAGTTGGAGATCACGCGGCCGTCCTTCGGGTGCATGTTGGGCCCGTAGGTGTTGAAGATGCGCACCATGCGCACGTCCACGCCGTACTCGCGGCGGTAGTCGGCGCAGAGGGTCTCGGCACAGCGCTTGCCCTCGTCGTAGCAGGAGCGGATGCCGATCGTGTTGACGTTGCCCCAGTAGGTCTCCACCTGGGGGTGCACGAGCGGGTCGCCGTACACCTCGCTCGTGGAGGTGTGCAGCACGCGGGCCTTCGTCTTGAGCGCGAGGTCGAGCACGTTCATCATGCCGAGCACGGAGCTCTTCGTGGTCTCCACGGGGTTCTTCTGGTAGTGGATGGGCGAGGCGGGGCAGGCGAGGTTGTAGATCTCGTCGAACTGTCCCCAGAAGGGCTGTGTCACGTCGTGCAGGACAAACGAGAACTTGGGATTGCCGAAGAGGTCGTAGATGTTGGACTTCGTGCCGGTGAAGAGGTTGTCGAGCGCCGTTACCTCGTAGCCGTCCGCCAGCAGGCGGCGGCAGAGGTGCGAGCCGAGAAAGCCGGCGGCGCCGGTCACGAGCGCTTTTTTCGAGAGGATCATTGAATCTCCTTTGGTGTCATGTCCGCTCATTATACCACAATCGACGTCTCTGCGCCACCGCGCTGAAAAAATGTCAGGGCGGAGGGGATTGACGGATGGCCGAGGATTCGGTAAAATACACACTCCGTTTTTTGACAAGACCAGGAAGGAACACTACGGTGAACGTGATACAACCGTTGATTGAACTTCAGGACACGGACTCCCGTATCCGTGACTTGGAGCGCGAAGCCCGGGACATCCCGCAGCGCAAGGCGCAGGAGACGGCCCGCCTTGCGGGGGTGAACGCCGCCCTCGAGTTCGCGAAAAACCACCTCGAGGCGCATCGCGACATGATCCGCAAGGAGGAGTCCGAGGCGGAGCAGATCCGCGCGAAGGTCCATACGCTCAAGCTCGCGTTGACGTCGATCAAGTCCAACAAGGAAATGCAGCAGTCGATCATGCAGATCGAGGGGCTGGAGCGCGAGGCCGAGACGGCCGAGAACCGTGCGCTGGCGCTGGAAGAGGATACGCCGTCCTTTGAGAAGAACGTCGCGGTCGCGCAGGCGCGCGTGGACGCCGACCAAGGCGGCGTCGACGGCCTCGTGGCCGATCTTGACGCGCGTTTCGCCGTGGTGAACGCCGAACTGGCCAAGCTGCAGCAGGAGCGCGCGGAGAAGGCGAAGGTCGTTTCCGACGCCGACCCCCGCACCCTCCTCTACTACGAGCGCCTGCGCACGCGCCGCTGGCCCGCCGTGGTCCTGCTCAACTCCGACGACGTGTGTGACGGCTGCCACATGAAGCAGCCTCCGTTCGTCGGGCAGAGCGTGGACCGCAACGCCAAGCTCGTCGAGGCCGGCGGGAAGCCCGTGGGCCCCGTGGTCTGCACGATGTGCGGCCGCATCCTCTACCGCGATCTTTGACATTTTCTCCATGGCTCCGCGCGCGTGACCGGTCGCGCCCGAAAGGGTGAGGAAAGTCCGGACTCCGCAGGGCAGAGGACCCGGCCGTCAAAGCCGGGAGCGCGGCGGCAAGCGCCGCGGATGGAAAGCGCCACAGAAAACAGACCGCCGTCGAAAGACGGCAAGGGTGAAAGGGCGGTGTAAGAGACCACCGGGACGAGGCGAGAGCCCGTCCGCACGGCAAGCCCTCCTCGGAGCAAGATCAAATAGGGGATTGAACGGGCGGCCCGTCCGGTTCGCCCTCCTGGGGCCGGGACTCGATTCTGGCCTGGAGAAGCGATGAAATCCCGGGTTGATTGCGTAGATGAATGACCGGAGCCGCCTTGCGGCGGTGAACAGAATCTGGCTTATTCGCCGCGCGGAGCCATGGAGATTTTTAGCCACAAAGAACACAAAGACCACAAAGAAATGGAAACTATCAGAAGAAAGGTTCTGAGCTATGTGTACTTTGCGATTTTTGTGGCTAAAAAATTAAAGGCTTGGAATTGGTTACTAGTTTGAAGAAAGAAGGATAGTAATGGAAAAGAAGAACCATCTGTTCAAGGCCGAGATCAAGGAAATGCTCGACCTCGTGGTGAACTCGCTGTACTCGAAGAAGGAGATCTTCCTGCGCGAGCTCGTGTCGAACGCGTCCGACGCCATCGACCGCGCGAAGTACCTGGGCCTCACCCAGAAGGAGCTCGTGGCGGACAACCCCACGTGGCGCATCGACATCGTGGCCGACAAGGACGCCAAGACGCTCATGATCTCCGACAACGGCGCGGGCATGGACGCCGAAGACCTCGAGAAGAACCTCGGCACGATCGCCTCTTCCGGCACGAAGGCGTTCCGCGCGGCGCTCAAGGAGAAGGGCGGCGCCAACCTGCCCGAGCTCATCGGCCAGTTCGGCGTGGGCTTCTACGCCGCGTTCATGGTCGCGGACAAGGTGCGCGTGGTCTCCAAGAAGCGCGGCGGCGACGCCGCCTACCAGTGGGAGTCCGACGGCACGGGCGCCTACACCGTCGAGGACGGCGTGCGCGACGACTACGGCACGAGCGTGATGCTCCACCTCCGCGACGAGTTCGCCGAGTACCTCGACGAATGGCGCGTGCGCGAGCTCGTGAAGAACTACTCCGACTTCATCGCCTACCCGATCTACTTCAAGGGCCTGCCCGAGAAGAAGGAGGAGGAGAAGAAGGATGGCGAGGAGGAGAAGAAGCCCGAGGAGCCGAAGCCCCTCAACACGATGGTCGCCCTCTGGAAGCGTCCGAAGAAGGACGTGAAGAAGGAGGAGTACGACGAATTCTACAAGCATCTCACGCACGACTACACGCCCCCGCTCGAGACGATTCACTTCTCCGGCGAGGGCCAGGTGGAGTTCAAGGCGCTCCTCTTCCTGCCCGAAAAAGCCGGCATGGACATCTACATGCCCCAGACGAAGCACGGCCTCTCGCTCTACGTGCGCAACGTGTTCATCGGCAACGACTTCGAGATGCTCCTTCCCGAATACCTCCGCTTCACGAAGGGCGTGGTGGACTCCTCCGACCTGCCCCTCAACGTCTCGCGCGAGATGCTCCAGGACGACGCCGTGATCCGCAAGATCAAGCAGGCCGTCACGTCCAAGATACTCTCCACCCTCCAGGAAATGAAGGAGAAGCGCGCCGAAAACTACCTGAAGTTCTGGACCACCTTCGGCCGCGTCCTCAAGGAGGGCATCCACACCGACTGGGAGAACGCCGACCGCATCAAGAAGATCGTCCTCTACCCGAGCGCGAAGACCGAGGCCGGCAAGCTCATCTCCCTCGACGAGTACGTGAAGGCGATGCCGAAGGACCAGAAGGACATCTACTTCCTTGCCGCCGAGCGCATCGAGGAGGCGCGCCACTCCCCGCAGATCGAGCAGGCGCTCAAGCACGGCTGCGACGTGCTGTTCTTCGTCGACCCCGTGGACGAGTGGCTGGTGGACTCCTTCCGCGAGTACGAGGGCAAGAAGCTCGTGGACATCGCGAAGGGCGACGTCCAGTTCGGCAGCGAGAAGGAGCAGAAGGCCGAGAAGGAGGCGAACGAGAAGGCGTCCGCCGACCTCAAGCCGTTCCTCGACGCCGTGAAGGAGCAGCTGAAGGACAACGTGGCCGACGTGCGCGTGTCGACGCGCCTCGCGGACAGCCCCTGTTGCCTCGTGGCGGGCGCGAACGCGCTCTCCGCCTCGATGGAGCGCATGATGCGCGCCATGAACCAGGAGGTGCCGCACGAGAAGCGCACGCTCGAGATCAACGCCTCCCACCCGCTCGTCGCGAAGATGAAGGACCTCTCCGGCGACGAGCTGAAGGACGCCGTGGAGCTGCTCTACGACCAGGCGCTCATCGCGGAGGGTTCGGCGATTCCCGACCCCGCGCGCTTCACGAAGCTCCTCACGGCGCTGATGTTGAAATAGTTTCCGGCGTTGCCGAACCATGCCGCGTTTGGTAAACTAGCGGCATGAAAAACTGTCTCTTGTGCGTTGGCCTGCTCGCCGCCTGTGTGGCGGGGGCGGGGAAGTTTGAATGGAACACGCCCGAATCGCTCGCCACATGGACGAAGCGCGGGCACCAGGTCGCCTCGGCGTCCGTGAAGGACGGCGCGCTTCACGTCGTGTGCGGCGGCGTGGACACGCACCTCTACAGCGGAGCGTTCGACCTCGCCTCGTCGGCCGCGCAGGAGATCGTGCTCCGCGCGAAGGGAAACCGCGCCGGCACCGGCGAGATCTTCTGGATGGAGCCCGGCAAGGGGCCCGTGCAGAAGCAGTCCGTCAGCTTCGAGTGGATCGGCGACGGCGAATGGCACGAGTACCGGGTGCGTCCGTTCTGGCAGTGCCAGCCGCGCATCGGACAGCTGCGCCTCGACTTCCCGCCCTCCGGCGCGCAGGGCGGCGTGTTCGACGTGGCGTCGGTCGCCGTCGTCTCCTCGGCGAAGGTGACGGCGTTCTCCGCAGCCGACTGGGGCGGGCTTGTCCTTGACGTGAAGGCGGATGAGCCCGGCACGGGGCAGTTCTGCTGGGCCTCGTCGGTCCGCAGCGGCCTCCGCAAGAAGGGTTTCCGCTATCCCGGAGACGGACGCGTCCACCGGATCTACCTCGACCTCGCCGCCGATTCCGACTGGAGCGGGGTAGTCTCCTGGACGAATCTCGTGGTCGACGCCGCGCAGGTTTCGTCCGCGTCGCTTGTGGGCGAGGAGCCCGAAATCCCGGCGGACCTCGTGGTGAAGGGTGCGCGCGCCGAGGACGCCTTCAACCGCGTGGGCGAGCAGGTGCCCGTGCGCGTGTCGATCGAGAACATCGGCACCCGCACCGCCCGCCACGTGTCGCTGACGGCCGGACCGCTCCCGGCCGGCGTCCGCCTCGCGAACGCCGCCGCGCTCGCCGACATCGGCGACCTCTGCGGACTTGACACGAAATCCTTCGTCGCCGCGTTCGAGGTCGACGCGCCCTGTTCATTCACGGCGCGGCTCTTCCTGAAGGCGGAGGGCGTCGCCCCGATTCCCTTTTCGGTGCCCGTGAAGGTGCTGCCCTCGCTCAACCTCCCGAAGGCGCCGTACGTGCCCGAGCCGAAGCCGGTCGAGACCGACTACGACATCGCCGCGCTCTACTTCCCCGGCTGGCCGCGCGTGGAGGCGTGGCAGCGCGTGTGGAACGTGTGCCCCGAGCGCAAGCCCGTGCTGGGCTGGTACGACGAGGCGAACCCCGAGGTGGTGGACTGGCAGATCAAGTGGCTCGTCGAAAACGGCATCCGCACGCTCTACGTGGACTGGTACTGGCACCAGGGCCGCCAGCACCTCGACCACTGGGTGAAGGCGTTCTACAAGGCGAAGTACCGCCGCCACCTGAAGTGGGCGATGATGTGGGCGAACCACAACCCGGCGGGCAGCCACTCGGAGGAGGACCAGCGCGCCGTGACGAAGTTCTGGATCGAGAACTACTTCAACACGCCCGAGTACCTGCGCATCGACGACAAGCCCGTGGTGTGGATCTGGGCGGCGGCGAACATGGACCGCGACCTCGGCCCGGGCGGCTGCAAGAAGCTGCTGGACATCTCGCGCCAGATGGCGCGCGAGGCCGGCTACAAGGGCATCTACTTCATCGCGATGAAGTGGCCCGAGGCGGACTGGGGCGAGAAGGCCGTGCAGTCGTGCAAGGACCGCGGCTTCGACATGACGAGCATCTACCACTTCATGGACCACGGCGGCAAGGCCAAGTCGGGCCGCCGCTACAGCTACGACCTCTGCGTGGAGGCGAGCCTGCCCGCATGGCGCAAGCGGCAGGCGTCCGGCATCCTGCCGTTCATGCCCAACCTCTCGACGGGCTGGGACGACCGTCCGTGGAACGACCACTGCGAGATCTACGGGAAGAGCGCGGAGGGCTTCCGCCGCATCTGTCAGGACGCGAAGCGCTTCGCGGACGAGACGGGCGTGAAGCGCCTCTGCCTCGCGCCGCTCAACGAATGGGGCGAGGGCTCCTACGCCGAGCCGAACGCGGAGTTCGGGTTCGGGTTCTACGAGGCGGTGCGTGACACGTTCTGCAAGCGTCCGGAGGACGGCTGGCCGGTCAACTACGGTCCGAAGGACGTGGGGCTCGGCCCCTACGATCTTCCGCCGCCGGCGCCGATGCCGCGCGTCTCCGCCTGGGATTTCACGGGCGGCGGCACGCAGGGCTGGCGCTCGATGATGGGCCTCTCGGACTTCGCGGCCTCGCCGCGCGGGATCACGTTCCGCACGGCGACGCGTGACCCGGCCGTCTGCGTGTCGTTCGCGCCCATCGACGCGCGCGACTTCAGCGAGGTGGTGGTGCGCATGAAAGTGGAAGGACGCGTGCGTGCCGGAAACTGCCAGCTCTTCTGGGCGGGGCCCGGACGCAAGGTGGCGGAGGTCGCCTCGGCCATGCTGCCCGTGACGGTGGACGGCGCGTTCCACGACTACCGCTTCCCCGTGGGCGCAAATCGCAACTGGCGCGGCCGTATCAACCACTTCCGCTTCGACCCGGCCCAGATGCCGGACCTGCGCGTGACGATCGAATCCGTCCGCCTTGCGCCCCGCGCACAGTGAAAGGAGAATCCATGACGGCGTATAGTTTCCTTTCCCTCGCGCTGCTTGTGCCGGCCGGATTCGCTGTGGCGGCATGTTCGGACTGCGGGGCGCGCATGGTTTCGGTCGCGCAGGAGAAAGCCCGTGAGAGCCGTGACCTTGTCGATGCGCCCGGCACGCTCCGCATGCATGCGCCCGCGGCGCGCTTCTTCCGCACGAACGGAGACGTCCGGCGCTTCAAGGCGACGGTGGGGTTCGATCCGGCGATCTACACGCTCAAGCGCAAGTGGGGGCCGACGCACATTGCGGCGACGAAGATGGGGTTCAAGGTCTACGCCGACGGCAGGCTCGTCGCCGATGCCGGAATCATGCGTCCGGGCGACGGCACGAAGACGATAGAGGCCGATGTCAGCGGGGCAAGGATGATCGCGCTTGAAAGCGTCGACGGCGGCTACTGGCTCGGGACGCCGCAGCTGCTGGCGCTGTGGCAGGATGTCCGGTTCGAGGGAAAAGACGGGGTGGTGGCGGTCGAGGAGGACACGTCGGGCGCCGAGACGCCGCAATTCGGGATATTGACGCCGCCGGACGACCCCGAGCCGCGCCTGAACGGCACGTGGACGTACGGGGTGCGGCCCGGCAAGCCGATTCTGCACCGCATAGCCGCAACGGGCAAGGCGCCGCTGGCGCTTTCGGTCGTCGGCGCGCTGCCGAAGGGGCTGGCGTTCGACGCGCGGAGCCGGCTGCTGACGGGTTCGATCGCGGAACGCGGGGACCACAAGGTGGTCTTTGCCGCGAGCAACGCGTGCGGCCGGGCCACGCGGACGCTGACGATCCGGGTCGGCGACACGCTCTGCCTGACGCCGCCGATGGGCTGGAACTCCTGGAATGCCTACGAATGCAAGGTCAGCGACAAGATCGTTCGCGAGACGGCGGCCGCGTTCGTGGAGAAGGGGCTGGCGGACCACGGATGGACGTATGTCAACATCGACGGCGGCTGGCAAGCCTTTGAGAAGCAAGTCGCCCGGAACGAAGACGGGACGATCCGTCCGAACGAGCGCTTCCCCGACATGAAGGCGCTTGGCGACCATCTGCATTCGTTCGGCTTCAAGTTCGGCATCTACTCGTCGCCGGGTCCGCGGACCTGCACGCGGCAGGAAGGCAGCTATGGACATGAGGCGCAGGACGTGGAGACATGGGTCGCATGGGGGGTGGACTTCATCAAGTACGACTGGTGCTTCTACAGGGACATCCTCAAGAAGGAGACGGAAGGGCGCAAGCCCACCGACGCCGACAGGATCAAGCCGTTCCGGCAGCTGTACGACGAGCTGCTGCGCCAGCCGCGCGACCTCGTGTATTCGTTCTGTGGGGGCGGGGTGAGCCTGAAGGGCGCCGAGGCGAACGGCTCGAACCTCCAGCGCATCTGGGGCGACCTGAAGGACGGATGGGGATGCGTGCTGGCGGCGGCCAGGTCGGCCGCGCGCCATCGGCTGAACGCGCATCCGGGCTTCTGGATCGATCCCGACATGCTGGTTGTCGGGCGCGTGTGCACTGGCGTCCTTGGGGACCATGACACGCTGTTGACGCCAAACGAGCAGTACGCGCACATTTCGATGTGGGCGATTCTCAACGCGCCGCTCCTGATCGCCTGCCAGATGAATGTCATTGACGATTTCACGGTCAAGCTGCTGGTGAATCCGGAGGTCATCGACGTCGATCAGGACGTCGCCGAAGCGCCCGGGGAGATCGTCGTCAGCACGAACGACGATCTCGTCTTCGCGAAAAAGCTGTGCGACGGTTCCACGGCCATCTGCGCGGTGAACCTCTGTCCGTTCAAGCGCCGCGTGACCGTCAATTTCAAGGATGCCGGGCTGTCGGGAACCGTGCGCCTGCGCGACCTGTGGCGGCGGAAGGACATCGGAACGTTCCAGGACACGTTCACGGTTGAGCTTCCTCCGCACGCGCCGCTCTTCGTCCGCTGCTGCAAGTGATGAAGACGCGAAGATTTGAACGGGGGATGCGATGACAAGGAAGACGTTTTTAGGCGGATTCGGTGCCGCCCTCGGGAGCGCGGTGTTGCCGGCGACGGCATTCGCCAAGGCGGGCGAGCCCATCATGCGTTTCGGCGTGGCGAGCGACGTGCATATCGCCGTCGGCTGGAAGGAGGGCGGCGACCCCGAACGCCTCGGGCTTCGCAGCCAGCCGTACTTCTTGGAGAAGGCGCTTCGTTGGTTTGACGCGAACAAGGCCGACGCGGTCGTGTTCTCCGGCGACATGGCGCACACGGGGCGCATGGAGGAGCTTGAGAAGCTTGTCGAGGTCTGGAACAAGGTGTTCCCCGGTATGAAGCGGTCCGACGGCGAGAAGGTCGAGCGCATGCTCGTGACCGGCAACCACGAGATCGGGCAGTGGCCGGGACTTTGGAGCCGCTACACCGACGAGCAGCTGCGGAAGATTCGGTTCGACTACGACAGGGAACACATCAACGCGAACTGGCGGAAGCTCTTCGGCGAGGACTATCAGCTCATCTGGAAGCGCGAGGTAAAGGGCATCACCTTCGTCGGCGCGCATTATCCACGCGGCATGGATTACCAGAAAGGGTGGCACCGGCCGGACTACAGCGGATTTTTCGCCGCCCATGCGGCGGAGCTGCGCCAGAACAAGCCGTTCTTCTACGTCCAGCACGGCCATCCGGCCCACACATGCTACGGCGAGGACGCAAGAGGTGCCTGGCCTGACCGCTCGATGCACAGGATACTTGCGGATTTCCCGAACGCAGTCGCACTCTCCGGGCATTCGCATAACACGCCGATCGACGAACGCAGCGTCTGGCAAGGCCGCTTCACGTCCATCGGCTGCGGCGCGGTCGCGGAGGCTGGGCCTTCTTATCGGGTCTTCAATTACGACAACGGCGGCGCTCCGTATTGGCCGAGCTACAAGAACCAGCGCATGCTCTGTCCGCCCCAGACGGGCAACGACGGGCGCAATTGCGTGTTGTTCGAGGTCTATGCCGACCATCTCGTGATGAAGGCTTGGTCGCTGGCGTTCGACTGTCCGCTGTGCGAGGACCGCGCGATCGCGTTGCCGCCGATTCCCGGCGGCGAATACGACTTCACCCGCCGCGCGGAGAGCCGTCCTGCGCCGCAGTTCCCGTCCGACGCGAAGGCGACGGTGGAGTTCGCGGTGAATCCCCAATATTGTGGGCCCGGGCTCAAGGGCAAGCCGTGCGCGGTCGTGCAGTTCCCCTGCGCGCGTCCGCAGGAGGGCGGCGGCAAGGTGTTCGACTACGTGATCAACGCGCTTGTGGACGGACGCCAGGTTCTGCGCACCTACATCCTCAATCGCGGGTATTACCTGCCGGGCGACCGGTCGTTCACCGAGGGCGTCTCAATACTCGGTCGGCACGAGCTTCCGAAGGGAAAGGAGGTCGTGTTCTCAATCACGCCGCGCGACTGCTACCGCGTGTGCGGCGATGAACTGCTGACAGCGCCGGTCGTCGTGAATCCATAAGAACGCCTGACAGACCAGGAAACAGGAAAGGTTTTAAAATGCACAAAAGTACCATCTTGTCTTCCCTGTGCATGTCCCTGTGCGCGGTGGCGGCGGGGGCGGCGTTCAACGTCGTCGATTTCGGCGCTCGGGTGACGGACTGCCTCGTGACGACCAACATCCAGGCGGCAATCGATGCGTGCCATCGGGCGGGCGGCGGCGAGGTCGTAGTGCCGGAGGGCATTTACCGTACGGGCGGCCTTGAGCTCAAGAGCGGCGTGACGCTGCGGCTTCTGGACGGCGCGACGCTTGAGGGAAGCGCGGACTGCTCCGACTACGCCTACGCGGGCGAGACGCGTCCCTGGTACCGCGGGCTTCTGCGCGCAGACGGCGCGCAGGACATCGCCGTCGTGGGCGGACGCTACAGCATGATCGACGGACGCAACTGCTTCGATCCGAACGGCGAGGAGAGCTATCGCGGGCCCCATGCGATCCGTTTCACCGGGTGTACGAACGTGACGTTGAAGGGATATTCCGTGCGCGACAGCGCCAACTGGGCCCACGCGCTCTTCCGCTGCGCCAACGTGAAGGTCGAGAAGGTGCGCGTCTACGGCGGGCATGACGGTTTCGACGCGCACGCTTCGTCCAACGTCGTCGTTTCCGCGTGTGAGTTCCACGTGGGCGACGACGCCATCGCCGGTTTCGGCAACGAATGCATGACCGTGCGCGACACCATTCTCGACAGTGCCTGCAGCGCCGCGCGCTTTGGCGGGAGGAACTGCCTTTTTGAACGGTGCCGCATGGTCTCCCCCGGCTCGTTCGGGCACCGTTGGAAGCTTTCGGCGGAGGACAAACGCAGGGCCGTGAACCACGGCGAGACGTTGCGCCACAGCGGGTTTGGCTTTACCTACTACTGCGATTTCCGGTGGGGCGACGTGCCGCGTCCGGAAAACATCGTCTTCCGCGACTGCACGTTTGACCATCCGTCCAGATTCTTCTCCTTTAACTTCGACGGCCGCAGCCAATGGTGCTGCAACCGTCCGTTGGCGTCCATCGCCTTTGAAAACTGCGAGATACTCGGCGTGCAGACCCTTGGCCGCTTCTACGGCGGGGAGGAGGATCCGCTTTCCATCACGTTGAAGAACTGCCGTGTGACGGCGGCTCCGGGCAAGCAGGCGCAGCCGGTGTTGTCCGGCTACAATTTCAGGAAGATACGTTTTGAGAACGTGTCGCTTGAAGGATTTGTCGACCCCTGCGTCGAGAAACGCTCCGAAGGGGACGTCGAGATAATCGGCGGCACGCCGGTGCGCGTGACGTACCGGAAGGATCCGAACGACGAGATCTACACCTTTGAGAAGGCGGCGTCGCTGCTTGCCGGGATGAAGGCCGACAGGGCGGCCTTCGATGCCTGGATGGCCGCGAACGCGGCGCGCGGCGAGGTGTGGCGCCGGGCGCATGACGCCTGGCGTGGCGCGGCCGACGCACAGGAGGAAGGGGAGTTCTTCCGCCGTTACTACGGTTATTGCTTCAATGGAGCCAAGGGCGTTGTGGCTTCCAAGCTGGCCGATGGCGAAACGAGCGACGTGCCGTTTGGCGCGTTCGTCTACGCGCTTGCCCGGCGCAGTCCCATCGTCGCCCGCGCGGCCCTCACGGATTTCATCCGCGCGTCGCCGCCGCACACCCCCGCCGCCGTGGCGGGCGCGCAGGAGGCGCTTCGCCGCCTGCTGCTCAAGGGCGACGGATCGGCACAGGGCGGCACGATCGTCCGGCGCGTGGTGAAAGACGGCGAAGCCGACTGGCTCAGGCCCAGCCACGATCTCGGGGCGCGGCTCGTCGCGAAAGCCGCATACGACAAGCGGCCTTCGCGCGACGGTCATTAGGCAATCGTTCGGGGACGAAACCTTTGCGCCGTCGTATGCCGCCACAAGCCGCGAATTTTTGGTATACTTTGCGGCATGGAAACGGCGGAAAAGAAAATCAAGGTGCCCACGACGGGGCTGTTCGACTTCCCAAAATTGATTCTCGGCGGAGAGGGAAAGTACGTTGACAAGACGGACTTGCTGTACCGTCTTGCGTCATCCACCGCAGATGCGCAGCTTTTCATCTCGCGTCCGCGCCGTTTCGGCAAGTCACTCATGCTCTCCACGCTGCAGGCGATGTTCGAGGGACGGCGCGAGCTCTTCAAGGGGCTTGCCATCGACAAGTTGCCGTGGGAAGGGTGGGAGAGGCCCACGCCCGTGTACAGCTTCACGATGTCGCGGGCCGTCGGCGAGACGTACGAGCTTTTCATCGAGCAGCTGGCGAAACTGGTCAGGGGCCTTTGTGTGCAGGCGGGAGTCCCGTACGTTGGCGACGGGGCCGTCTCCGGACAGTTCGACGACTTTCTCCAGGCTGCCGCCGCGAAGTCGCCGACGGGGCAGATCGTGGTCCTCATCGACGAATACGACGAACCGGTCGCCAAGTTCCTCGACGACCTCGACACGCTCAAGAAAGTGCGCGCAGTCCTCCACGATTTCTACGAGAAGCTCAAGGTCAACTCAGGCACCATCCGCTTCCTGATGATGACGGGCGTCACGAAGTTGACGAAGCTTTCGATCTTTTCGGGACTCAACCACCTGACCGACCTCTCGATGTCGCCGGACTACGCCACGCTCCTTGGCTACACGCCAGAGGAACTGGACGGCCCGCTGCGCGAGAACGTGGAGGTGTTCGCCGCGAAGAACGGGATGGACTTTGACAAGGCGAAGAAGACGCTTCTCTCCTGGTATGACGGTTACCGCTTCTCGCCCGATTCGGAGGCGAAGGTGTGCAACCCCGTGTCTCTCGGGAAGGCGCTGAAGACCTGCAAGTTCGCCAACTACTGGGAAGCGACCGGACAGGCAACGATGATCGTGAACCGCATAAAGGCTGTGGACGAGATCCCGGCCGACCTGAACGGGATGGTCGTCGATCCGCTGGAACTCGACGTATGCGACGCCGAGACGATGCCGCTGGCCGCGCTGCTCTACCAAGGCGGCTATCTCACGATCAAGCGCGTGCGCCCGTCCGGACGCATCGACCTCGGCATCCCGAACGAGGAGGTCTCGAGTTCGCTCGCAAAGGGATATGTGTCCGCTTTGTTGCGCAACGGCATGTCTGACTGGAACGAGGATTTAGCGGATGCGCAGGACGATTTGATCGAAAAGGGCATCGAGACGCTGCTGAAGAAAAACCTCAAGGCCGCGTTCGCCGCCGTGCCGCACGAGTGGCACATCGAGGACGAGAAGGAGGCGAAAAGGTATTTTCTCCTCTTCATGAAGCTGATCGGCGCGGACATCTCCGGCGAGCGGCAGAGCGCGCGCGGGCGTGCGGACGCGGTTCTCGCGGACAAGAGCGGCATCTACGTGTTCGAATTCAAGTACGGCAAGACTGCTCAGGAGGCGCTTGCGCAGGCGCGGACGAAAGAATACGCCAATCCGTGGCTCGATGCCTCGCTGCCCGTTTTCTACGTGGGCGTGAACTACGATCCCTCAACACGCGGCATCGACGACCCGCTCGTGGAACCGGCGTCGAGAAGCGCCCCAACTTCGGCATCGTGCTGACATTCCGGTAAATGACGCGTGTCCACCTGCGTTGGGACAAGAGTATGTTGCATCATCATTCGCGAGACTTCTTTCGAAAATGCCTGACGGCGGCTGTGATCGTGGCTGCGGCAAGCGCGGTGCTCCCGGCGTTCGGCGGCGAGGGCGGGCGCACGGGGCCGTGGCCGAAGGAGAAGGCGTGGGCGTGGTACAACGCCCAGCCGTGGATCCGCGGTGTCAACTTCGTTCCGTCCGACTGCGTGAACTTCGTCGACCTGTGGCAGGAACACGGTTTCGAGGAGCGGTTCGCGACGGCGGAGCGCGAGCTGGCGCTGGCGGAGGAGACGGGCTTCAACACGGTGCGTCTCTTCCTCCAATTCGAGGTGTGGCTCTACGAGCGCGAGGGTTTCCTCGAGCGGTTCGACCGCTACCTCGACGCCTGCGAGAGGAATGGCATCCGGGCGATCGTGGTCCTCTTCAACGACTGCGCCCCCTCGAAGGCGAACTTCTTCCTGAAGCGCATGGGCGACCAGACCACGGTCTACAAGGGAGTGGGCATCCGGGCGCGGAGCCCGCACACGGGCGGCAAGGACATCGGCTACAACATCCTTGACGTCCCGGAATACGCCGAAAAGCTCTACGAGATGACCGAGGAGGTGATGCGCCTGCACGCGCACGACCGGCGCATCCTCTTCTGGAACGTCATGAACGAGCCGGGCTACAACGGCCACGGAAAGGTCGCCGCGCCGCACCTGCGGCGGCTCTTCGAGATCGGCTGGCGGGTCAACCCCGACCAGCCGCTCGCCGCCGACCTCTTCGCCACGCTCGGGCGCGGGAAGTCCAATCCGGCGGAGAACGTGGCGGCCGCGTGTTCGGACATCGTGAGCTACCACTGCTACCGCGACTTCGAGTTCCAGGTGAAGCGGATCGCCTACCTGCGCCGGCGTTTCGGGCGTCCGCTCGTCAACACGGAGTGGATGAACCGAATCACCAACAACCGCTTCGCGGAGTGCTATCCGCTGTTCTACCTCGAGCGCGTGGGCGCAGTGAGCTGGGGTCTCGTACGCTCGCGGCGGCATCCGTCGTCGAGCGAGCCGTGGCCCGCGCTCTGGACGCGGTACGAGAAGGGCGAGGGGGACGACTACGACTTCACGCAGTGGATGCACGAAATCTACCGTCCGTCCTATCGTCCGTACGACCCGAAGGAGATCAAGCTCATCAAGCGTTTCAACGCGCTGGCGGATGAAGACCGACAGGGCCAGCAACTGTAATCCCGCCCATGAGCCAAGGTCGAAAGGAAATGAGTATGAACGAAAAAATACAGGCATTCTTGAGGGAAAGCGGCTTCGCGCCTACGCACGCGGACCGCGTGGCGGTGATGCGCGCATTTGAGGGGGAGGCGGATGCGGCGATCGCCGGCGCGCCGTCGTCCCTGCGGATGATCGATTCGTGCCTCTCTTTTTCGTCCGTCGTCCCAGCGACTTCCGCGCCGGTCGTCGTCGTGGACGCGGGCGGCACGAACCTGCGCGTGGCCGCCGTCCGGTTCACGCCGGACGGACCCGTGTTCTCGCATCTGCGCCGGTCGCGGATGCCGGGAACGGACGGCACCGTCTCGGCGGACGCGTTCCACGCCGCGATTGCGGCGGAGGTGGACGCCGTCCGCGCGTTGGAGCCGGCGGTCGCGGGCATCGGTTATTGCTTTTCCTACGAGTGCCGTTCCCTGCCGGACGGCGACGCGGAACTCGTTGCCTGGTCGAAGCAGGTCTCGGCACCGGAGGTGATCGGGCAGCGCGTGGGCGCCGAGCTCGTTCGACGGCTGGCGGGAGGCCCGCTTCCGGTCGTGGTCTTGAACGACACGGTGGCGACGCTGCTCGCAGGCCTTTCATGTCGGGGCACGGAATGTCCGGGACAGATCGGCTTCATCCTCGGCACGGGCACGAACGTGGCCTGCGTCGAGAAGGGGACGATCCGCAACGCCGAATCGGGCGAGTGCAACAAGATGATGCGTTCGCCGTGCGACGTCGCTTTTGACGCCACCTTGCCAGATACGGGGGCAGCGCTGTTCGAGAAGATGGTTTCGGGGGCCTATCTGGGCGGCGTGGGGTGCGAGCTTCTTAAGGCTGCCGTGCGCGCGGGGCTCATCGACGGTGCGGAACTGGACGGCGTATCACTTTCCACGCGTGATCTCGATGCGTTCGGGGCGGGCGATGTCTCGTTGCCTCCTCCGTTCGCGGCGGCCCTTGCGCCGGAGGACGTTCCCGCCGCGCGGGAAATCGTCCGCGCGGTTTTCCTGCGCGCGGTCTCGCTCACGGCGGCGCATCTCGCGGCGTTCGTGCGCCGTTCGGCTGAGGCGGGGCGGTCGCCCGTGCGCATCACGGCGGACGGCTCGACCTACTGGAAAACGAGCACCGTGGATTTCGACGGACTCGTCCGGAAGGAAATCGCCGAACTCGTGCCGGACGTTCCGTTCGAGATCGTCCGCATCGACGAGGCGCCGATGGTCGGCGCGGCCGTCGCGGCTGTCCGTATTTTGATAAAATAAGGGCACCATGAATAAACCAGCGATGACAATTGCAATCGCCTGCTGCGCGGCTCTGGCCGCGGCGGCGGCGGATTTCGACATCCGCGCGTACGGTGCCTGCACGGGCGAAACGTGCACGGCGGCCATCCAGAGGGCCCTCGACGTGGCGGACGCCGCGGGCGGCGGACGGGTGGTCGTGCCGGCGGGGACATGGACGAGCGGCACGATCTGGCTCCGCTCGCGCGTGGAGCTGCACCTCGCGAAGGGCGCCGTGCTGAAGGGCAGTACGCGGCCACCTCGTCCTCGGCTACAAGGTCGAGGGCGCGTCCATCACCGGCGAGGGCGTGATCGACGGCAGCGGCCCCGCGTTCTTCGGCGAATGCGAGGAGGACAGCTGGTTCCCTGGGTACAAGTACGGCCTCAAGCTGCATCCCACCGACCGCTCCTGGTTCCGTCCGGGCCACATGGTGATCTTCTTCCTCTCCAAGAACATCCGCCTCTCCGGCGTGACGCTTGCCAACACGCCCGCGTGGACGGCGCATTTCCGCTGCTGCGACGGGCTCGACATCCGCAACGTGACGATCGACGCCGACCGGACGATCGCCAACTCGGACGGCTTCTCTATCGACTGCACACGCAACGTCACGGTGGAAGGCTGCACGATCAAGACGGGCGACGACGGCTTCGCCATACGCGCGAGTTGCAAGCAGCCGGGCCACGCCGAACAGCACCCGTGCGAGAACATCCGCATTTCCAACTGCGACGTCTGGAGCTGCTGCTACGGCGTCCGCTTCGGCATCGGCACGGGTACGGTGCGCGACGTCGCGGTCGAGAACTGCCGTTTCCACGAAACGGCGCACGGCATCGGGTTCACGCCCGCCTGGATTCCGGGCAAGAAGGGCGTGTACATCGAGGACGTCCGCGTGTCGCGGTGCGCGTTCCTGGAGTGCGCGCGGCCCGTGACCTCCAACGCCCGTTCCGACGACTGGCGCATCCGCGACATTCTCTTCGAAGACTGCCAGTTCGAGTCGCTCCAGCCGATCGCGTTCCACAGCCCCGCGTCGCGCCATCCCGAGAACGTCACGTTCCGCAACTGCACGCGCAAGCACCTCGAACGGGTGCGCGTGCGGAATCGCCGGGGATGGGGCGGAAAGCGCTCGAAGAAGTTTATCGAGGGCGGTCCGGTGACGAACCTGCGCATTGAGAACTGCCAGCCCCCGGAAGAGGAGAAGAAGACGGGCCTGCTCGTCCTCTCCTTCGACGACCGCAACTTTGGCGACTGGGTGAAGGCGCTGCCGGTCTTCGAGAAGTACGGCGCGCACGCGACGTTCTTCGTCTGCGGCCCGATCGACGGCGAGGCCGTGCGCGCGATGAAGCGCCTCTCCGAGGCGGGGCACTCCGTGGGCCTCCACGGGCTCCGGCACGCGAACGCCGACGAGGCGATCGCGAAGAAGGGCGCGGACCGCTACTACAAGGAGGAGATCGAGCCGCAGCGGGAGGCGTGCCGCGTGGCGTACATCCCGATCAAGTCCTTCGCCTACCCGAACTGCCGCCGGTCGGACGAGGCGGACGAGCTGTTCCGGAAGAAAGGGTTCGCGCACGTGCGCGGCGGGCACAAGGACGTGGCGCCCTTCGACCCGAAGGGCGAGAAGCAGGAGGGCCTGAAGCCGATCCACACGGTCGACCGTGCGTTCATTCCGGCGGAGAAGGCCAAGGGGCAGTTCCGCCTCGACACGGTGATCGCCGGCGAGGCGTACCACACCGACATCGAGGACATCCTGAAGTGCATCCGACGCGCGGCGGAGCGCAAGGTGGCGTTCGTGCTCACCTCGCATGGCATTTCGCCCGGCGCGAAGGGGATCAGCATGAAGACCGAATGGCTCGAGCGGATCCTCTCGACGGCGAAGGAATGCGGCGTGCGCGCCGTCGGCTTCGACGAGCTGTAGCAAAAGGGTCCCTTTTGACACAGCCCATTGAGACTGTCGTCATTTCAACAGTTCGTTGCTCATCGGCTTCACGGATCTGCCACGGTAGGCAAACGGTTCCGGCGAATAGTTCGTGACCAGTTCCTCGCCGTTGGAATAGCGCGTGAGGAAGACGCCGGGCGCGAGCTCGCGATGGTCGTCCATGTAGAAATACTGGAGATGCGAGAGCTTCTTGTAGTCCTCGTACGCCTGCTTGACCGGGGCGATGTCCTCGTAGCGCGTGTAGTAGAAGATCGGGCG
>ONRL01000294.1 GCA_900320225.1 uncultured Lentisphaerota bacterium | reverse complement strand
ATAGACGTAGCCGATGAAGCCGCCCGCCATGCCGGAACCGCTGACGAAGCCGTCCGCACGGCAGTCGACGATTCGATTGACCGCGCTGCCGCCGGCACACGCCCCGACCAGTCCTCCGGCGTAGGAGTTGGTCGCCGCGACCTCGACCGTCGCACTGCAGTTGCTGATGACCGTTCCGCCCGTGATACATCCAACGAGACCGCCGACGTACTCCTTGCCCGCGACCGTCCCCGAAACGGAGACGCTTTCGATCGTCGCATTGCTCACGCAGCCGAAGAGCCCGCGATAGTCGGCGCCCGACAGGCTGTTCGTGCAGACGAGGTAGTAGATGGCGTGGCCGTTGCCGTGGAGCGAGCCGGTGAACGGCGCCGAGGCCGTGCCGATGGGCGTCCAGTCCGTGCCGCCGAGGTCGATGTCCGCGCCGTGTCCGCGAGGGCGGCGGTCGTGGCCGCGAGCAGGGCGGCAACGATGAACGCTATGTGCAGAGGTTTCATGTGACTCTTTTCATGGTCAAGCCATTGTCAGCTTCGCACGCCGATGTTCAGCTTTCTCAAGACCGGGATGAGCGCGAGGCCGAAGGCGACGGCGACGGCCGTCAGAACCGCGGCGAGCGCCGTGCGGCCGTAGAGCCAATAGCCGCTGGCGAACATGAGCGCGTAGATGGCGACGCAGGAGACGGTCATCGCCAGCATTCCCCAGGCGACGTCGTGTCCGCTCGCGCGGATCCGGTTCTGGAACGCCGCGAGCCGGCACGCCTCGGTCGGCGGCGTGAGGAACGTCACACCCACCCACGCGGCGGTCGTGACCGCCATCACGATGAGCAGCCGATGCCAGGCCAGGAGCGACGGCAAGCCGAGATGCGGATAGACGAGCTGGAGGAACACCGCCACGACGAACGACACGGCCATCGCCGTGATCTCGCTCCAGGCGTTGATGCGCATCCAGAACCAGCGCAGCAGGTAGATGAGCCCCGTGCCGGCGCCGATCTGCAAAATGAGGTTGAACACGGCCCCTGCCGAGATGAGGAACGGCGAGATCACGGCCGTCAGCACCATCAAGACGGCCGCGGAGGCGCGTCCGACCACGATCAGTTCGCGTTCGCCCGCCTCGGGGCGCACGAACCGTTTCCAGAAGTCGTTCGCCATGTAGTTCGCCCCCATCGAGAGGTGCGCGGCCACCGTGGAGAACAGCGCACCCATCATCGACGCCGCCACCACGCCGCGCCAGCCGCCCGGGACGAACGTGAGCATCGCCGGATAGGCGAGATCGCCTTTCACGAGCGACGGGTCGATGTGCGGGAATTTCGCCTGCAGGGAGGCGAGGTCGGGAAACACGACCAGCGAGGCGAACGCCGTGAGGTACCAGGGCCAGGGGCGGATCGCGTAGTTCACGACCTGGTAGAGGATCGAGCCGCCGATGCAGTGGTTCTCGCTTTTCGCGGACAGCATCCGCTGCACGACGTATCCGCCGCCGCCCGGCTCCGAACCGGGATACCACACGTTCCACCACTGGATCGCGAGGGGAATCACGAAGACGGCCACGAACAGGTCGGGGTTCGCCATGTCCGGGACGAAGGAGAGGTGCTGCTGCACCACGGGGTTGGACATCATCGCGGAAAACCCGCCCACGGCGGGATGGTTGATCGCATAGTGCATGCCCACCACCGCGCCGACCATGATGACGACGAAGAGGAAGAAGTCCGTGTAGATCGCGCCGCGGAATCCGCCCACCGCGGAGTAGACGACCGAGGCGACGGAGGTGAAGACGATGACCGTCCACTGGTCGACCCCGAAGAGCGCCTGCCCGATCTTGATCGCCGCGAGCATCACGAGCCCCGTGGTGATTGTGTTGAACACGATGCCGAGGTAGATGGCGCGGAACCCGCGCAGGAACGCCGCCGCCCGTCCCGAGTAGCGCAGCTCGTAGAACTCGATGTCGCTCTTCGCGCCGGACCGCACCCACAGCTTGGAGTAGACGAACACCGTCAACATGCCCGTGAGGAGGAACGCCCACCACTTCCAGTTCTCCGCCAGCGACGAGTTGCGGATGAACTCCGTGAACATGTTCGCGGAGTTCGTGGACGTGGACGCCGCGCACATCGACACGCCGACCAGCCACCAGGGCATCGACCGCCCCGAGAGGAAGAAGTCCTTCGCGTCCCGCCCCGCCCGGCGCGAGCAGAGCAGCGCGATCGCCGCGAGCGCGCCGAACAGCAGCGCCACCGCCGTCCAGTCCACGAAATTGAAGGTCTGTTCCATGTGCGGGTCTCCGATTCAAGAAAGGCCCCGTACGCACCGCGCACGGGGCCCTCGTTCGGTGGGAACGGCTTCAATCTCAGAGCTTGTTGTTCGAGCCGAGCACCTTCACGATCTTGTGGATGTAGAGCTTCTTCATCTCCTCGCGCGCCGGACCGAGGTACTGGCGCGGGTCGAAGTGGCCCGGGTTCTTCGCGAAGTACTGGCGCACGGCCGCGGTCATCGCAAGACGGGAGTCGGAGTCGATGTTGATCTTGCACACCGCGCTCTTCGCCGCCTTGCGGAGCTGGGCCTCGGGGATGCCCACCGCGTCCGGCAGCTTGCCGCCGTTCTCGTTGATGATCTTCACGTACTCCTGCGGCACGCTGGACGAGCCGTGGAGCACGATCGGGAAGCCGGGGAGCTTCTTCTCAATGGCCTTCAGCACGTCAAACGCGAGCGGCGGCGGGATCAGGAGGCCCGTCTTGGGATCGCGCGTGCACTGCTCGGGCTTGAACTTGTAGGCGCCGTGCGAGGTGCCGATCGAGATGGCGAGGGAGTCGCAGCCGGTCTTCGTGGCGAACTCGATCACCTCCTCGGGCTTCGTGTAGTGGCTCTCGACGGCGGACACCTCGTCCTCCACGCCGGCGAGCACGCCGAGCTCGGCCTCGACCGTGACGTCGTACTTGTGCGCGTACGCCACGACCTTCTTCGTGAGCTTGATGTTCTCCTTGAACGGGAGGGACGAGCCGTCGATCATGACGCTCGAGAAGCCCATGTCGATGCAGCTCTTGCACGTCTCGAAGCTGTCGCCGTGGTCGAGGTGCAGCACGATCTGCGGGTTCTTGCAGCCGAGTTCCTTGGCGTATTCCACCGCGCCCTGCGCCATGTAGCGGAGGATCGTGGGGTTCGCGTACTTGCGCGCGCCCTTCGAGACCTGCATGATAAGTTGAACGCCGGGATGGCGTAACCGCCCTTGACGGCCTTCGCGAACATCTTCTTCGTGTTGACGAGGCCGAGCTCCTTGTAGCTGACTTTCTTCATGTTTCTTTCGTTTCCTTTCGTTGGGAAATTGGCTGGATATTATACCACCGCGTGCGCCGGGGCGCAAGTCACTCGTGGTTGAAGAGGTCGTTGACGCTCTCGTTGCCGTGGATGCGCTTGATCGCCTCGCCGATCAGCGGCGCCACGCTGAGCACGGTGAGCTTGAACGGCAGCTTCGAGGGGTCGAAGCCCTCGCGGAGCGGAATCGTGTCCGTGACCACGAGCTCGTCGAGCTGGGCTTCGTCCATGAGGCGCTCCACGCCCTTCTCGGTGAGCGGGAAGTGGCTCACGAACGCATGCACGCTCTTCGCGCCATTGTCGCGGCACATCTTCGCGGCGGCGCTGAGCGTGCCGCCCGTGGCGGTCATGTCGTCGATCATGACCACGTCGCAGTCCGTCACGTCGCCCACCACGCTGAACGCGTCCACGGTGTCGCCGCCCGTGCGCTGCTTGGCAACGATGGCGAGCCCGGTGCCGAGCTTGCGGCTGTAGCCGTAGGCCGTCTTGGCGCCGCCGGTGTCCGGCGCCACCACGATCGGCTTCGGGAGGTGCAGGTCGCGGATGTACTTGAGGATCACCGGCTCGGCGTGCAGCTGGTCGAGCGGGATGTTGAAGAAGCCTTGGATTTGGTTCGCGTGGAGGTCGAGCGTGAGCACGCGGTCGGCCCCGGCCGCCGTGATGAGGTTCGCCACGAGGCGCGCGGTGATCGGCACGCGGGGCTGGTCCTTGCGGTCCTGGCGCGCGTAGCCGTAGTAGGGGATCACGGCGGTGATGCGCGCGGCGCTGCCGCGCTTGAGCGCGTCCATGATGATGAACAGCTCCATGTACGCCTCGTTCGGCGCGGGGCTGCCGCTCTGGATCACGAACACGTCGCGCCCGCGCACGCCCTCCTGCACCTGGCAGAACGTCTCGCCGTCGGGGAAATGCTTGATGTCGATCTTGTTGAGCGGCTTGCCGAGGTAGGCCGCCACCTTCTCCGCGAGCGGCAGGTTCGCCGTTCCGGAGAACACCATGAAATCGCTGTCTTTCAGGCTGTTCATCGCCGTTTCTTCCGTTGTTGTTTCGTTCACGCGCAGAACTGGTTGCCCGGGGAGGATTCGAACCTCCTCAAGCGGCATCAAAAGCCGCTGTGCTGACCATTACACAACCGGGCAGTCGGGTCTGTGGGCGAATAGTATACCATAATCTGGCACGCAGCACATTAAAATATGGTATACTATCCGCCACACAACACAAAAAAAGGAACCAGCATGGTTTATCCATCCCGTGTCGGCGATGGACTACATGCCCGTCGAACCCCTCCGCGCCCTCCAGCTGCACCGCCTGCAGTGGACGGTGAAGTACGCCTACGAGCGCGTGCCCCTCTTCCGCAAGCGCTGCGAGGAACGCGGCGTGCGGCCCGAGCACATCAAGACGCTCGCCGACATCAAGCTTCTCCCCTTCTCGAAGAAGACCGACCTCCGCGACGAGTACCCGATGGGCCTCCGCGGCGCGCCGATGGACGAAATCGTCCGCTTCCACTGCTCCTCGGGCACCACGGGCAAGCCCATCTGCATCCCGAACACGATGCAGGACATCGAGGTGTGGAAGAACGGCGCGATGCGCTGCCTCACGATGTACGGCATCCGCGCGGGCGACGTGCTGCAGGTCGCCTACGGCTACGGACTCTTCACCGGCGGCCTCGGCCTCCACTACGGCGGCGAGGGACTCGGCTGCGCCGTGCTGCCCATCTCCGGCGGCAACACCGAACGCCAGATCATGCTCATGCGCGACCTCGGCGTGACCGCCATCGCCTGCACCCCCTCCTACTTCCTGCAGGGCGTCGACTTCCGGCGCGACACGAAGCTCCGCCACGGCATCTTCGGCGCCGAGCCGTGGACCGACGAGATGCGCGAGACGATCGAGCGCGAGACGGGCATCGTCGCCCACGACATCTACGGCCTCACCGAGATCTCCGGCCCCGGCGTCGCCGGCGCCTGCCCCCACCGCACCGGCCTCCACATCTGGGAGGACCACTTCTACCCCGAGATCATCGACCCCGACACGCTCGAGCCCCTGCCCGACGGCGAGGTCGGCGAGCTCGTGTTCACCACCATCTCCCGCTGCGGCACGCCCATGATCCGCTACCGCACGCGCGACCTCACGCGCCTCCGCACCGAGAAGTGCCCGTGCGGACGCACCATGCGCGTGATGGACCGCATCTCCGCCCGTTCGGACGACATGCTCATCATCCACGGCGTGAACGTGTTCCCCGGACAGATCGAGGCCGGCCTCCTCCGCGTCCCCGAAGTCGCCCCCCACTACCAGATCGTCCTCGAGTCCACCGACACGCTCGACCGCTTCGAGATCAAGGTGGAGGTCACGGACGAGGCGTTCTCGGACGACATCCGCCACATGGAGAACCTCCGCAAGCGCGTCCTCGACGCCGTGAAGTCCATCATCGGCCTCACGCCGAAGATCTCCCTCGTGGAGCCCAACACCCTTCCCCGCTCGGAAGGCAAGATCAAGCGCGTCATCGACAACAGAAAGAAGTAACCGCCATGACCATCAACCAAATCAGCGTTTTCCTCGAGAACCGTCCCGGACAGCTCGCCAACATCTGCCGCACCCTCGCGGAGGCGGACATCTCCATCGTCACCCTCTCGCTCGCGGACACCGCCGAGTTCGGCATCGTGCGCATGATCGTGAGCGACCACGACAAGGCGAAGGAGGTTCTGAAGGCCGCCGGACACGTCGCGAACATGCGCGAGGTCGTGGCCGTCACCGTGCCCGACCGCCCCGGCGGCATGGCCGAGATCCTCGACGTGCTCGACGCCGCGAAGGTCGACATCGAGTACTCCTACGCCTTCGCATTCCACCACGGCGAAAAGGCCGTCCTCGTGTTCCGGTTCGACGACAACGAAAAGGCCTGCGCCGCGCTCGCCGCCGCCGGACACCCCGTCCTGGACTTCAAGTCCGTCCTCGAAGAAGCAAAGTAAGATGAAGTTCACCAGCACCCGCTCGACCCTCGCCGTCGACACCCTGCCCGCCATCCTGCGCGGGCTCGCGCCCGACGGCGGGCTCTTCGTCCCCTCCACCGCCCCCGCCGCGACCGTCGGCGACTGGTCCTCGCTCGCCAACGCCGAGCGCGCCGCCCTCGGCGCGTTCTTCGACGACGTGCCCGAGACGGTGCGCGAGGACGCCATCCGCAACCTCCTCGCCAAGTTCCCGGCCGACGATCCCATTCCGCTCGTCGACGCCGACGGCTTCAAGATCCTCGAGCTCTTCCACGGCCCCACGGGCGCGTTCAAGGACGTGGCCCTCTCCGTGCTGCCCGTCTTCATGACCGCCGCGGCGCAGGGCAAGCGCGTGCTGATCCTCACCGCCACCTCGGGCGACACCGGCTCCGCCGCGATGGCGGGCTTCGCGAACGTCCCCGGCGTGGAAATCGCCGTGTTCTTCCCGCACACGGGCACCTCGCGCATCCAGAAGCTCCAGATGACCACGCCGTCCGCCCCCAACGTGCACGGCATCGCCATCCGCGGCAACTTCGACGACGCCCAGGCCGCCGTGAAGCGCATCTTCGCCGACCCGCAGATCCGCGCCGAGGCCGAAGCCGCGGGCATCACGCTTTCCTCCGCCAACTCCATCAACATCGGCCGCCTCGTGCCCCAGGTCGCCTACTACCTCCACGCGGCCGCCAAGGTGGGCGGCACGTTCGACGTGGTCGTGCCCTCCGGCAACTTCGGCAACATCCTCGCCGCCTACTACGCGAAGCGGCTCGGCGCGCCGATCCGCAAGTTCGTGTGCGCCTCGAACGTGAACGACGTCCTGACGCGCTTCATCGCCACGGGCACCTACGATCCGGGCCCCACGTTCACGGTCACGAACTCGCCGTCAATGGACATCCGCAAGTCCTCGAACGTCGAGCGTCTCCTCTGGGCCGTCAACGACGGCGACGGCGCCGCGGTGAAGAAGCTCATGGACGACTTCGCCGCCACAGGACGCTACTCGCTCTCCCCCGCCGCCACCGCGAAACTGCAGGCGGATTTCGTCGGCGCCTTCGCGACGCCCGAGGAAACCGAGGCCGAGATGCGCCTCCTGCACGACCACTGCGGCTACATCGTGGACCCCCACACCGCAGTCGCCACGGCCGTCGCGCGCAAGCTCGGCTACCCGAAGGACGGCCTGCCGTGCGTCGTGGCCGCCACGGCCACGCCCTACAAGTTCCCGGAGACCTGCCTCCGCGCGTTCGGCACCGACATTCTCACCAACCCGCCCGCATCTTTCGTGGCGATGGAGAAGGCGCCGATCACCCAGAAGCAGGTCGTCGACGTCGACGGCATCGACGCGGCGGTCCGCGCCCTGTTCTGACACCCTTTCCACATCAGCGCCCCTCTCGCCGGCGGTCACAGCAAGCTGCGACCGCAACGGGAGGGTCGCGCTCCCGCGCGACCGCATGGAAAGCCGCCATCTTGGCGGCGGCGGGAGGGCCGCGCCCCGTCACGACCACCTCGGAGAAGCGGCACTCATGCCGCTTCATTCGGTGGGGCGAGGCGTCCCGCCGAGCCGCCGTATGG
>ONRL01000162.1 GCA_900320225.1 uncultured Lentisphaerota bacterium | reverse complement strand
CGGGCGAGGCGATGGTCATCGTGCCCGGTCCCTTCTTGATCAGGCAGCCGTTCACCGCCGAGAAGCGTCCGGAGAACGTGAGGTCGTGCTCGAGGTCCAACACGGCGGCGTGTTTCTCCGCGCCCGCCGGCATCAGGATCAGCACGTCGCGGTCGGTGGACGCGTCCGGCCCCGTGTAGCGCAGCGTGCCGTTGCCGATCACGAGGGCATTCGTCGCGCCGGCCGCCGTTCCGATGGACGACGCCGCGCCCCAGGTGCCGATCGCGTCCGCCACGAGCGTGCCGCTCTTGACGTAGGTGCCGCCGAGGTAGGAATTGAACGAGTTGGCGAGCGTCACGATGCCGCCGCCCGTCGCGCCGTCGTTGACCTGCACGTTGTACAATCCGGACAACGCCTCGGCCACGTTCGTCGCCACGCCGTTCCCCGGCGCGATCACCACCGTCTCCGGCAGGAAGCCGGGCACGTCGTCCGCGCGCGCGCCGCACACGCCCGCGCCCACGCACGCCAACAAAACCGCCAAAACAATCGCTCTTTTCTTCATGGCAAACCACTCCTCAAATTATGTACAGCAATATATTACCATCATTAGGCGGACTTTGGCAATAGGAATCTCTGCGCGAATCGAGCCTCACATCAGGTTGAGGGCGTCCACGTCGAAGGCCACGCGCAACGCCTCGGGCGGCGGACGCGCCGAACGCAGCCACTTGACGGCGTCGACGGCGGCCTTCGCGGTGGGCGTGCGCAGCACGACGTGATAACGGAACCAGCCGTCTGCCTTGGAGAGCGGCGCCTCGGCCGCTTCCGACACGCGGAAACCCTCGTTTCCGGACGACGCGTTGGCCTTTTTCGCCCAGCCCTCCAGCGCCTGCGCGTACAGTGCCGCCCAGTCGCGCGCGAGCTTTTCCACCTTTGAGCGGAACACGAGCGTCGAGAGGCGGCAGTAGGGCGGGAAATACGCCGCGCGGCGATCTTCAAGTTCACCAGCGGCAAACGTAGCGTAGTCGCCCTTCGCGGCGGCGGCGATGGCCGCGGCGTCCGGCTGGAACGTCTGGATGTACACCTCGCCGGGTTTCTCGGCGCGGCCGGCACGACCGCTCACCTGCGCGAGCAGCTGGTAGGTGCGCTCGCTCGCACGCGGGTCGGGACGGTTGAGCGACGTGTCGGCGTTCAGCACGCCCACGAGCGTGACGTTCGGGAAATCAAGCCCCTTCGCGATCATCTGCGTGCCGAGAAGGACGTCCGCCTTGCCGGCGCGGAATGCCGAGAGAATGTCGTCGTGCGAAAACTTGCGCGACGTGGAATCCGCGTCCATCCGCAGAATCTTCGCGCGCGGGAAGCAGGCCTTCAGCGCGGCCTCGGCGCGCTGCGTGCCCACGCCGCCGTAGGAGAGGTCCTTCGCGTGGCAGATCGGGCAGTCCGCGGGAAGCCGCGCCCAACCGCCGCACACGTGGCAGCGGAGACATTCGTCCGCCCGGTGGTAGGTGTAGGGCACAGCGCATTCCGGACACTCCGCCACCCAGCCGCAGTCCGGACAGTCCAGCACGCGCGCGTAGCCGCGCCGGTTGAGGAAGAGGATGGTCTGCTCGCCGCGGTCGAGGCGGCTGCGCACGGCCTCCAGGAGGAGCGAGGAGTAGATCGGCACGTGGCCCATGCGCTCGAGCTCCTGCTGCATGTTCACGAGATGGACTTCCGGCAGGGAACGTCCCGCCACGCGCGCGGGTACGGAGGCGAGCTCGTATTTGTTCTGCTGCGCGTTGAGCCACGATTCAAGCGACGGCGTGGCACTGCCGAGCACGATGCGCGCGCCCTCGAAGCGCGCGCGCATCACGGCCACGTCGCGCGCGTGGTAGCGCGGCGTCTCGTCCTGCTTGTAGGAGGGATCGTGTTCCTCGTCCACCACGATCAGCCCGAGGTTCGCGACGGGCGCGAAGATCGCGCTGCGCGGGCCCACCACCACGCGCGCCTCGCCCGTGCGGATGCGGTGCCACTCGTCGTAGCGCTCGCCGTCGGAAAGCGCCGAATGGAGCACGGCCACCTGATCGCCGAAACGCCCCGCGAAACGGCGCACCGTCTGCGGCGTGAGCGCGATCTCGGGCACGAGCACGATGGCGCCCTTCCCCTGCTCAAGCAGCTTGGCGATCGCCTGGAGGTAGATCTCCGTCTTGCCGCTGCCCGTGACGCCGTGCAACAGCACAGGACGCGATGAAGCGGCAAGAATCGCCGCAAGGGCGCGTGCCTGCATGTCGTTCAACTTGAGCGGCCGCGTGGGCACCACGCTCCGCCCGGCGAGCGGGTCGCGGCGCGCCTGCCGCGGGGCGATCGCCACGCACCCCTTCTGCGCCAACGTGCGAAGCGTTGAAGGCGACGTCTTGAACTCCTTCACGAGCTGTTGCATCCACCCGCCGTCCACGCGCACGATGTCCGCCAGCAGTTCCGCCTGATGCTTCGTGAGCTCGGCCGTGGTTCCCGTCGGCTCCACGTAGAGCAGTTCCTTCGGGCGCGCGGACGGTTTGAGGACAGATGCCGGAATCGCGGTCTTCAAGACGACCTCAATGGGCGAAGCCGTGTAGGAGGCGATCCACTTGACGAGCTTGAGCAACGCCGGGGAGAAGAACGGCGACTCATCCTCGATGGCCATCACCGGCTTCGTGGTGAATGCCGGCGGCGTCTCCGCGAGGGACAGCGCGAACCCCCGCGTGATGCGACCATGAAAAGGCACGCGCAGGAGTTGCCCCACGCGTACCCTCCCTAAAAGTTCGACCGGCACTTCATACGTGAAGAGCCGGTCGAGCGCCAGGTCAATGGCAACTGAAACGTACAACTAGAGATCCAGGAACTGAAGTTGCGGCTTCAGGTTCGAGTTGTCAAAGCTCTGCTGCTTGAATGCCACGTCCAGCGTGGAGTACTTCGCCTTGATCGTGTCGACGCCGCCGCCCTTGCGGACCACAATCCAGGCCTTGTCCTGGAACGGCGTGGAGTACTCGCCCTTGCCGATCTCAACACGCGTGGCCGTCTTGCCATCGTACTGCGCGAGATTGGAATCAAGGGCCTTGTAATCGACGTTGCGCGTCACGAGCACGGGGATGCAGTCGGGGATGCCGTCCTGGATGTTGGCCACGGCCACCCACGCGATGTTCTTCTTCTCAAGCGTATTGCCGCTGATGTTCGGCACGCCCGAACCCGAAAGCACATTCAGGTCGAGGTCCTCGACTTCGGCATGGCGGTCGGCCTTGCCGTAGTTGTCCATGTCGAACAGCTTCTTGAACCATTCGGTCGTGGACGAGAACGTCATGTCGCCAATGTCCTGCTCGCCGCCCGAATCGCCGCCGCCACCTTCTTCCGAGCTCGTCTTCGGCCACACCGTGGTGCCCTTGCCGGCCGTCTCGCGGCTCGTGTTGGCAAGCGTGATGGCCTGGTGTATCTTACGTCCATTGGACGCCATGGCGGTCGTCTTCGCGTTGAGCATCGCGGACGAAATCGCCGGGAAGAGCGACGCCATCAGAATGCCGAGAATGCCGATCACGACGAGCAACTCGACGAGTGTAAATCCTTTTGTTGAATCCTTCTTCATTTTTTTGTCTCCTAATTTGCGGTTGACGCGCGTATTATCGCACATTCCGTCCGTTGACGCAAGCCCAAAACGGAAGAATTTACAACTGGGGGTTAGCGGATGATGATGGTGGCGCCGGGGTTGATTACGTCCAGCAAGAGGGCGTTGTTTGTCGCGCGGAGCTTGAGGGTGACGTTCCCCGTCGTTCCCGCGGCGTTCAGCGTCCAGACCGTGGGCCGTGCGAACGACGCGGCGGAGATGAGCGTGTAGGTGCCGGCGCGCGGCTTCGTCGCGCACGTGACCGTGGCCGTGCAGGCGGCCGGCAGCTCCAGCGCGCACGGCATCGTCAGGGCGTCCGGCACCGCGGGCGTCGCGGAGGAATCGAGCGTGAACGCGAACGCCGCCTGCGTCACCACGCCCGTGCCGTCGAAGTTCGCGAAGGACGGCAGGTTGGCGGTGTTCATTACGCGGACGATGCCGGAACCGGTCACCGTGGCGTCGCGGAAGTCTGCGTAGCCGGCGGGCAGGCGTCCCGTCCACTTCTTCATCAGGTAGGCTTCGATGTCCACGCGGGTCGCGTCGTCCAGCACCGTATTGTACAGCAGGATCTCGCCGAGAATCTCCGCGTTGGGAGTTGCGGCCTGGTCGCCGCCGTAGTAGCCGAAATAGTTGAGCGCCACGTTCTCGGTCGTCTCGAGCGAGAGCACTTCCGGGCCTCCCGAATAACCCGTCGTCGTGCCGTTCACGACCTTGCCGTCCAGGCGCGTGGTGCCGGAAATCACCGCCGCCGCCGTCGTGTTCGTCCAGATGGGCGTGGTGTGGGACGTTGTGGGCACGCGCGCCTTGATCTTTCCGTCCGCCCCCACCGCGTCGAGGAGCGGCATGCCGCCGCCGTTCGATGAGTCGAGCGCGACGAACGCCGTGCGCACATTCACGCTGACGTTGGCCGTCGAACTGTCCTCGGCGTTGGACGGCGACCCCGTGCGGCGACGGAGCGTGTTCCCTTTGTCGTCACCGCTGTAGATGTTCGAGAAGTCGATCCAGTTGGTCGCCGAACCGCCGCGCGCGCCGACGCTCAGCCAAGGCCGACGGTCATGGGTGGAGACATACGTTCCGAGGAGATAGGATGTTCCTGCGGCGAGCCCGTCGTTGTTGCGTTCAATCACGGCGCGGACGCCGAGCGGCCGTGCGGCGTGCGTGCTCATCCTCAGCGCCCCGGGGAGATTCGGGTCGTACCACGCCACGCGCCCGGCAGACGGCACGTCCGCCTCGCCGATCGGCGGGTCGCCCGGTACCGCGAGCATGCCGCCGGAAAGCGTGACCGTTCCGGAGAAGACCCCGTCGGCGACAACGCTGACGCCGCTCGACAGCGTCACGTCGCCCGTGCCCGCGAACGAGATGCGCGCGCCCTCGCCCGGATAGGCCGAGGTGGCGACGCCCCATTTCATCGAGAGGTACGCTTCGCACTCCAGGCGTTCGTCGTCCGTAGGCTTTTGCGAGAAGAGGATGATCTCGCCGTAGTTCTGTCCGCCGGCCTCCTGGAACTTCGTGTTCCAAGCGATTGCGTTGACGTTCGTGCCCGCCACGTCGAACGAGAGGATCTGCCAGCCGCCGTTGAAATAGGAATTCGTGGGAGATGCCTGCTCGCCGTCGGCGTAGAGGGTGAAGTTTTTGGATGAAATCGGGTTCGCGAGCGTCTGCCCCGCGCGCCCGAACCTGCCGTTGATCGTGCCAAGGATCGCCCCGCCGCCGCCTCTCTGGGAACCGAACACCATGACCGCCCATGCGACTTTCTCCGAGGCATACCAGTCCGCATGGACGGAACCGCTGTTGTTCGTAGCGATCGCGCCGCGCCAGAGCTGGAGGCGTCGGGCCTCGGGCTGTGTCGAGCCGTTCGGACCGATGCCCGGCAAGCTCTGCTGATATGTGCCGAAACTCAGGTAGGGAAGGCCGTTCGGGCCGCCGGACGGAACGAGATACGGATAGACCTGCGGTTGCAGGTCGTACTTGTTCAGCGACCACTTGCGGTTGTTGAGCGCGAAGAGGTTGCGCTGGCTCGGGCGCTTGTCGTACCAGGCCTCGATCAACTTGTAGCCGTTCGTGTACGCCTGCTCCACGCCTTTGTTGTTCGTTAGGGCGGTCAGGGTTGAGGATTCCGTCGGGTCGAGCCAGAGGAGCACCTTGTCGCGCCAGTCCGTCAAGGGCGGGAGGATGGTGAGCTTGCCGCGTCCGGCGTCGAGGCGGACCGTTTTGTCGAATGCGTGTATCGTGATGTCCGCGCCCTCCGCGAGGCGCAGCGTACCTTCGCCCACCACCGAGTTCACCGTTCCCGTGCCGGAGAGAACGATCTCGCGTCCCGCGTCGAGGTTGATCCACTTCATCGGCCGGGACGGGTTCGCCAGTTCGAGCGAGGACGAGTAGAAGTTGCCGTTCTCTGCCGACGACAATGCGCGCACCGCCGTGTTGTCGTCCAAAATATCGCGCAAAAGGCATTTCACGCCTGGCGCAAGGAAGATGGCCGCGTCGTCCGCAGCCTCAACGACGTATGCCGAAGTTCCGTCCTCCGCGCCATTCATCACGAGGAACTTCTTCAGCGTGCCGATCTCCACCGTCTGCCGGGAACGGGCGTTGAACACGGTCGTGGTCTTGTCGCTGCCGACGAGCGTACCCACATGCACCGTCGTGTCCTGCGTGCCCACACCCTCGGGATCGGTGCCGACCGCCACGTTCTCCGCGAGAAGCAGCGTGTTGGAAGATGTGCCGAACGAGTCCTGGTAGAACACGAGCTTGGACGACGCCTGTACGGACACCGTGCCGGTCTGGGAAGCCGCCGCAAACGCCTGGAGCACGCCGCCGCCGTCGTGGATCACGTCGCCGACTCCCGAAATCGAACCGTAGAAATAGGCGCGCTGCCCCGAACTGAAGCGCAGGCTCGCCGAAGCGTCGAGCAGCTCCACCATGTTCGTAAGCGTTCCGCCCTCGCCGTACCACGTCCAGGGATTGTCCCAGTGGCACGGCTTGTAGCGCAGCTGGCGGCCCGCGCCCACGCGGATCGGCACGTTCGCCGGCACGGCGGTATTCGCGAGGAGGTAGGCGCTCCAGCCGGAGAGCTCGAGCGCGCCGTCCACGTACAGGCGCGCGAGCGTGTTCGTGCCGTGCGCCGCCACGTCCGCGCCGTCCGCGACGGCGATTCCGCACGGCGCGGCGGGCAGCGCGCACGCGGTTACCTGGTTCGTGAGCGTGAAACCCGTGGCGTCCGGGTCCGTGAACACGGCCTCCGGCACGTCAAACACGGGGTAGTTGATCGTGTAGGAGTTCGTGGCCGAAGAGCCGAACACGACATTCTTCACGCCTTCAACCGTGAGGGTGCCGGCGGAGGCCCGCAGGCCGCCGTTGAGCCAGCGCAGCGTCTCCGCGCCGAGGGACGAGGCGTCCAGCGTGGCCGCGCCTTCCGTGACGACTTTCGCAAAAAACGGGGTGGTCGGGAAATCGCCCGGCAGGAAGACGGGCTGGAACACGCTGCCGTCGCCCGGGTCCACGAACAGCGCCCCCTCCGTCGCGACGTTGTTGGCCGTGAGCGCCACGTTTGACGCGTTGTAGGCGATCGCCGGCGCATTGCCGCTACCGCCGTTAGGCCCCATGGGACCGGGGTTGATGCCGTTGCCGAAGATGATCATCACGTCGTGCCAGCCCGCCGCCAGTTCCACGCCGTTGGTAGAGATAGTCTGGCAGGAGGCCGTTGACGAAAGCACGGGCACGCCGTCGATCGACAGGTAGCCGAAGTCGTCCACCCGCATGAAGAACGAATAGGTGCCCGCCTCGGGGATGTACCACTTCGCGCTGCGCAACTCGTCGTAGCGGGAAGAGACATTGGCGTACGTCACGTCCCAATGGAGATTGGTGCGCACGCCGAGGTAGCAGTCCCAGGCGAACTTCGCGAGCGGGTCGGGGTCCGAGAGCTTCGGCCAGTCGGCCGTCAACGGCCCGTTGCCGCTCATGGCGTAGACGGCGAAGCCCGCCGTCGACGACGGCGTGGATTCGACGAGCTTCAGCGTCGCGCCCGCGCCGAGCGTGATCACGCTG
>ONRL01000293.1 GCA_900320225.1 uncultured Lentisphaerota bacterium | reverse complement strand
CTCGGCCCGCAGTCGGTGAACACGCAGGCGACGGGAACGGCGTGCTTGAGGCCCAGGCCGAGGACGGACGGGTTCGCCCCGTCGTACGCATAGAGAAGCGCGAGGTGTCCGCCCGCCGAGCTGCCGCCGATCGCGATGCGCGGGATGGAGATTCCCGCCGCCTTCGCGAGCGTTGGGAGATGCGAGACCATCGCGTCGATGTCCGCAAGCATGTCCGCAAACGTGTGCGCGCCTCCCAACTTGTCGTTGCAGAGCACGTAGTTCATCGATGCGACCACGAATCCCTGTTCGGCCATCTCGGCGAACAGCTTGGCGCGGCTTCCCGCCTTGCTGCCGCGCCTCCACGCGCCGCCGTGCACAAAGAGGTAGAACGGCGCGGACCGGTCGATCTCGCCGATGTTCCCGGGCAGGTAGAGGTCGTACGTCTGCGCGACGCTCTCATGCGCGGCGCCCTTGCCCACCTGCCGCCCGCCATAAGGCAGGTTCTGGCACACATGCGCCCTCGCGCACTGGGGAATCTTCGCGGGCGAGAGCCGAAGCGGCGACGCGTCCGCGTCTCCGGCGAATGCGTGGACGACCACGAGCGCCAACGCGAGAAATACGACATGACTTGCTGTTTTTTTCATGGGGGACTGCCTTGTTGATTAAACCTCTTCGTTCAGCACGCAGTCGCCGCCGTGGAACACGAGCACGAGCCGATGGAGGGCAACGGACGGGACGTCCGTTGTCCCAGTGAGCCGCCGGGACGGCGGCTCTCCATATGGGGAGCCGCCATCTTGGCGGCGTCCCGGAGGAAGCGCGTCACCAGTCTCATTTGAACGGCCCAAATGCCACTTGGTGACGAGCGCTGGATCGGCGTAATATCGATCAAGCTGTTCAATGGCCTTCGCCTTGATGTCGGCGAGCTGTTCCGGCGTGGGCGCGGGATCGCCCGCCTTCACGTACTTCATCTCGATGAGCGCGGCGTGCGCGATGTCCGGCCAGCGGTCGAGCCGCGGCGCAAGGGCAAGGTCGTAGAAGCCGCCCCCCGCCTCGCGCTCGTGGCTCACGAGGTACGGCCCCTTCGCGGCGGTGAGCAGCGCAACGAGGGTGGACTGCACCACCTTCTCGCCCTCTACCCCGTCGCGCACCGCGAAGTTTTCCTTTACGATCCCGGAGAGGATGCCGACGAAGCCGCGCCACTCGCCCTTCTCGGCAAGGTCGCAAAGTCCGTGATTGATGTCGAACACGCGCTCGTCGATCTTGTGGATGTCGGAGTACGCCGCCGGAATCATCTTCGCGGCGAGTTCCTTCAACGTCTCGTTCGGCACGCCGAAAACCGTCTTCCCGAACTTCTCGCCCGTGATCGTCGTGATGCCGAGCCAGTAGAGGAGCGATGTGAAGTTTTCTTTTTTCGAAATTTCGTTCGCCTGGAATGACTTGGCGATCGGCTCCTCCAGCGCGCCGCCCGCGAGCAGGTTCTCAAGTACGTGGAAGTTACCGTTGAGACGCCGACCCATCGTCACGAGGTGGCGGATCTTCGCGTAGTCCGTGCGCAGGTTCTCGTCCACCATGTCGTCGGGCCACACCTTGGCGTTGACAAGCTGTTCGAAGAAATAGAGCACCAACGTCGTGTTCGCGAGCGGCGGCGCGCCGGCGGAGCCAAACCTGTAGTTGTCGTACCAGGTGAGCGCCGTGTCGTACGCCTTGTCGGCGTCGAACCCGCAACGCGGCGCGTAGTAGGCCGCCATCGCGCGGAGGTCTTCGTGGCGAAATCCGGTGAAGTCTGCAAACTGCGGGCGAAGCGAGATGTTCGTGCCGATGTTGAAGCCGCTCGTCACGTCGTCCATCGTCACGGGCGAGACGCCCGTGACGAACAGGCGCGTCACCGGCGCCTCCGTCCCGGAGGTCGCCGCCTTGAGCCTCGCGAAGAAATCCTTGAAGAATCCGTTTCCGTGGCAGAGCGCGTTGTAGGCGTTCACTCCGCTTTCGGCGAGGATCGTGTTCGTGAAGTTGTCGTATTCGTCAATGATGACGTAGAGCTTTTTGCCGGAATCCTTCATCCGCAGGGCGATCTTGTTGAACTTGTCGCCTGCCATCGGTTCCGCGAGGACGGCCTCGGCAAGACCGGAAGGAAGGACGTCCGCATAGCCCATCACGAAAGCATCGCAGCAGTCGGCGGCATATTTGTTGAAGGACTCCTGAACCTGCCGGGCATCCTTCGACACGGCGGAAAAGTCGAACTTGAGCACGAGGTACTTGCCGCGCTCATCGGTCGGGTTTGCGCCGATATCAGTTCCGGCAAAGAACTCGTCGAACCTGTCTGCGTACCGAACGTCGTAATACGCCTCAAGGATAGATGTCAGCAGCGACTTGCCGAACCGTCGCGGTCTGAGGAACACCGCGTAACGCGTTGCCTCCAGATCGCGTATCTTCGCGGTGCGGTCCACGAACCAGGCGTTTGCCTTTCGTATTTCAGCGTAGTCCGCCACGCCGTAGAGTATGGGCCGAATCTTCTCCATGGCGCACAGTATATCATAATATGTGCGTTTTGTGCGGGGAGCTTCTGCGCTGCTATCAGGCCGTCCGGCGCGCAGCTTGGCCACGGCTCCGCCCTCGCCGAAGACGGCTCGCCCTACCGCGGGGGTGCCATCAAGGGGCGGCGCCGTAGACGCGCACCCAGTCCACCCACATGCCCGCCTATCGGACTGCCCTTACCGCAGGGCGTTGCGGCCGCGCATCGCGTCCGGCACCTCGTAGCCCAGGATGGAGAGGATGGTCGGCGAACGGGATCTCGAAGCAGTTCAGGTTCGCAAGGCCGTGCTTCGTCCCCTCGCCGCCATGGTCGGCCACGAGCATGAACACCGTGTCGTCCCACATCCCGGCCTTCTTCACGCCCTCGACGATGCGGCCGATGTTCTCGTCCACGCGCACGCAGGCGTTCGTGAACTTCTCGCTGCCCCAGCCGTAACCGTGGCCGAGCGAATCGACCTGTCCCTGATAGAAGAGAATCAGCTTCGGCTTGTGCGCGAGCTGCTTCAGGCCCTCGTCAATCACGCTCTTGTCGCGCGGCGGATACGCGTCGCGCCCGGGACCGGGGAAGTGCCGCGCGAAGCTCGCCGCGTTCGTGTTCTGGCAGCGGCCGATGCCGTCCCACGTGAAGAGCGTCGCCGTGTAGGCGGCGGGGTCCTGCCGGCGGATCTCGCTGAAGACGCACGGCAGCCGGCCGTCCTCCAGCGCGGCGGGCGGCGGCGGGATGTCCGGCTTCGCGCTGTTCCAGTTGCGGTAGCCGTGCACCTCCACCACCGTGCCGAAGAACGCCGTCGCCCAGTTGATCGCCGACGACGTGGGGTACGAGTCGCGGCCCGTCGCGTACAGTCCGCCGTCGCGCAGCGCCTTCAGGTTCGGCATCTTGTCCCACGGGATCCACCGCGCGCCAAATCCGTCCACGCCGATCAGCACCACGTGCTTCGCGATGGGCGCCTTCGGGGAATCGGCATACGCGCTCCCGCCGCACAACGCAACCGCCGCCACGGCGGCCAACAGGGATATCTTTTGAGTCGTTTTCATTTGCTTATCTCTCACCTCACGATAATCGTCAGGCCGTCGGCGAACGGGCGCTCCGCGCCGCCGCCGGCGAGGAGGTATTTTCCGCCGTTGCGGAAGTAGGCCTCCGTCACGTTGTCCCACAGCACCGGCGCGTCCGTCGCCGGATCGCGGACCGGCACGAGGTCGCGCGCGAGCTTGTACGTGCCGTCCTGCTGCTTCACGCTCAGCTTCAAGCTGTACAGACGAACTTTGCCGGGATAACGCGGCACGCCGTCCTGGTTGATGGCGAAGAGATACATCGGGCGCTCCGTGTCGACGGGACCCGCAACGTGCTGTGAACAGGTACCCAGCGTCGTCCACGTGCCACCCTCTTTCGTCGCCACCGAATAATGCTGGTCGCCGGCATCGAGAAGCGACACGATCCTGTACTTCGTCCCGGCCGTGGCAGTTATTGTGACACCATCATTGACCAAACTGAACAACTCGGCGCTGTATCCATTGCGATGCGATCCGCTCCAGTAATGGTAAGGATAGAATCGTATGGCGGCCGTGCCCCTGTTGTTTATCTTATAGCTGTCCTTCGCGCCGGCGAACGCGCCGTCGGACGGAACGCGGAGCCACTCCATCACGGCCTCCATCTCCACGCCGTCCTTGCCGATGACGCCGAGATCGACGTAGTCGAGTAGCTCGTCGGAATCGACATACTCAATGCGCGTCTTCGGATGGACGGCGGCCGCGCGGAGCGAATTGGTGACGGCGCCGACCTGATTGGTCAGGCCGAACTCCTCCGTCCCGATTTGCCTGTAGATTCGTTCCGTCACCGTGTCGTAGAGGCCCGCGTAGGCCACGCCGCTTGAATTGGTCGCCACCACCGGCACGAAGTCGCGTAGCAGCTCGTCGCCGTCCCAGATCGTCGTGCGGTACACGAGGCCCTTGGAAGGATACACGTAGGTGTTGTCCGTATGGCAGGCCATGAGCGCCATCGTGTTGGTCACGACGTTCTCGCCCGTGAGGTAGGCCTGGCCGTCCTTGTGGAGTTCGACGGGCTCGCCGCCGTTCTTGCTGACGGTCACGGACTGAAAACCGTCACGAACGTCGGACTTGATGAGAAAGCGCGTGTCCATGTAGTAGGACACGTCGTTCGCCGGGACAACAACTGTCGTGTTGGTCTTCGCGGGCATGGTGCCGTAGGGTAGGCGTAGCGGAACTGGCCCTCGTAGTTGTAGGCCGGATAATAGCGATTGTTGCCGCGGCGGGTCCCGAGGATGCAGTGGTCGCCGGAGTATTCGCGCACGGAAACTTCCACCTCGCTCTTGAGTCCGCCCTTGCCCCAGACGCGCGTGTCGAACCACTGATTGCCGTTGCCCCAGGCCGGCGACGAAATCCGAACCACTCTTGAAGGAGTAGGAGATCGTGCCGTTCACCTTGTCGTAGAGTCCGGCGCGTCCGCCCTTGATACAGGGCAGGTAGTGGCGGATGAGGTCGAGTTCGCCGGTCTCGGCGTTCTTCTTCCAGATCTTCAGTTCGTAGAGCTTGCCCTTGCCGTACCAATTCGCAGATCCACTTAAGTTGCAGGCAAACACGTAAAGATTCAGATTCAGATTGACGACGCCGTTCGTCTTGAACGTCTCCAGGTCTGTGGCGTTGAACGTGTTCTTTCCGTTCTGGACGAGCTGGAGCGAATTGGTGTCGGACATGTCCGTGACAATCTCGTAGCGCTGCCCGCCGACGAATGGGAACGAGCCATCGGGGTTCTTGCGCTGCTTGAGGCCGTAGCCGAAGAACGGCTTGCCGCCTCCGCCGTACAGGTGGCACATGAGGAAACGTATGCGCTTGTCCGAGTCGCTGTTGTTTATCGCGGCGTCGAGGAGCGACCAGTCATTGCCGCTGATGTTCCCGCTGGCCCACGAGAAGTCACACCTCGCCTTCAGGCCGGTCTCGGCGTTGACGCCCGTGTCGATGTACTGCGAGCCCGTCGCCTCGATGTAGTCGAGGAACGCGTCCGGCTCGGCGGTGACGGTATCGCCGCGGGCGCAGACACCCGCGCACAGCACGGCCGCCACGACGGCCTGCAGGGATATGTTTTTAGTAGTTTTCGTGGTTTTCATTTACTTTTCCTTATCTCATGATAATCATCGTTCCGCTGCCATGCGTGAATCCGAACAGCTCGGCATACCCGCTGTCGTTCGCGCCCGGCGTGTAGAGGAACGCAAG